>NZ_PEMX01000008.1:0-218340 GCF_002759075.1 Pseudomonas sp. 382 | reverse complement strand
CCAAAGTAACCAAAGCCGCCCGCTCCCATCATCCGGCCCCTGCGCTACGCTCCGGGGTCCCCTCACTCCGGCCTTGCTCCCGGGAGGACCGCGCTGCAGGCCCCATCCTGGGGCCCAGCGCTTGACGGGCATCCATGCCCGTCACCTCCCTCCGCAAGACCTGCGTTCGGCCTCCTGAAGTCGCAATTTGCGTCGCCTGAACTATCGCGCGCTTAGAAGCCAAAGCAAAAGCAGAGCAAGAGCAACAGCAACAGCAACAGCAACAGCAACAGCAACAGCAACAGCAGCGTTACTGCCTCAATGGCCCGCCGAAGCCGGCCCCGCCTTCGCCGTAAACGGTGGCTTGGCCAACCACACCAGCAGGATCAACCCGGCAAACACCCAGGTCATCAAAGTGAAGTAATCCACCGTCGACATCATGTACGCCTGCGCATTGACGATCTGCTCCAACTGCGCATAGTGCTGCGCACTCGCCCCGCCCATCTGCTCCAGTGTATGCCGCGTCGCCGGATCGAACTGGCTGATATGCTCACTCAGGTACGCATGATGCTGATCCGCCCGACGAATCCAGATCCACGTCGTCAACGAAGCCGCAAAGCTCCCCCCCAACGTGCGCAGGAAGGTCGCCAGCCCCGAGCCATCGGCAATCTGATGCGGCGGCAGGTCCGACAGCAGAATGCTCAATGTCGGCATGAAGAACAGCGCCACACCAATCCCCATGAACAACTGCACCAGGGCGATGTGCTGGAAGTCCACCTCGCTGGTGAACCCGGCACGCATGAAGCAACTGGTGCCGATCGCCAGGAACGCCAGTCCCGCCAGCACCCGCAGGTCGAAGCGGTGCGCGTACTTGCCCACGAACGGCGACATGATCACCGGCAGCAAACCGATCGGCGCCACCGCCAGCCCCGCCCAGGTGGCGGTATAGCCCATCTGCGTCTGCAACCACTGCGGCAGGATCAGGTTGATGCCGAAGAACCCCGCATAACCACCAACCAGCACGATGGTGCCGACCCGGAAATTGCGATGCACGAACAGCCGCAGGTTGACCACCGGGTGGCGGTCGGTGAGTTCCCAGATGATGAAGATCGCCAGGAACACCACCGAAATCAGCGTGCCGACGATGATGAACGACGACTCGAACCAGTCCAGGTCATTGCCCTTGTCCAGCACCACCTGCAACGCACCGACGCCGACGATCAGCGTCAGCAGGCCGATGTAGTCCATCGGCTGGTGGCTGGTGACCACCGGCCGCGTGCGCATCTGCTGGCGCACCACGGCAGCGGCGAACAAGCCGATCGGCACGTTGATGAAGAAGATCCACGGCCAGCTGTAACTGTCGGTGATCCAGCCACCCAGTATCGGCCCGGCAATCGGCGCCACCACCGTGACCATCGCCAGTAGCGCCAACGCCATGCCCCGTTTCGCCGGCGGGTAAACGGCAATCAGCAAGGTCTGGGTCATCGGGTACAACGGCCCGGCCACCACACCCTGCAAGACACGAAAGCCCACTAGTTCCGGCATCGACTGCGCGATGCCACAGAGGAACGACGCCAACACGAACAGCAGCGTGGCCCAGATGAACAGCTTCACCTCGCCAAAGCGCCGGCTCAGCCAGCCAGTCAGCGGCAAGGCAATGGCGTTGCTCACCGCAAACGAAGTGATCACCCAGGTGCCCTGCTCGTAGCTCACCCCCAGGTTGCCGGAAATGGTCGGCAGCGCCACGTTGGCGATGGTGGTGTCGAGCACCTGCATGAAGGTCGCCAGCGACAGGCCGATGGTGGTCAGCAGCAGGCTCGGCGGGGTGAACTGCGCCGGGGCGTTGTTGCTCATCGCTGGGCCGTCTTGCCGGTGGCGCTGTTCTCATGGATCAGCCGGGCGATCAGGTCATCGGCCTCGACCAGCTGGCGGTCGTACACCTGGGTGGTGTAGCTGGCCTGCTGTGGTGGCTGCTGGGCCAGGGTCGGGCCGCTCTGGTCGTGCAGGTCGACCTCGACCACGGTGGACAGGCCGATGCGCAGCGGGTGGTCCTTGAGCTGGTCGGGGCTGAGGTGAATACGTACCGGCACCCGCTGCACAATCTTGATCCAGTTGCCGGTGGCGTTCTGCGCCGGCAGCAGGGCGAAGGCGCTGCCGGTACCCGCGCCGAGGCTGTCGACCGTGCCGCTGTACTTGACTTCGCTGCCGTACAGGTCGGCGCTGACTTCCACCGGCTGGCCGATGCGCATGTCGCGCAGCTGGGTTTCCTTGAAGTTGGCGTCGATCCACACCTCGTTCAGCGGGATCACCGCCATGGTCGCGGTGCCGGGCTGCAGGCGCTGGCCAAGCTGCACGGTACGCTTGGCGACATAGCCGGTCACCGGCGCCACCAACGTGGTGCGCGCGTGGTCGAGGTAGGCCTGGCGCAGATCAGCCGCGGCCGCCATCACCTCAGGGTGCGAGGACACCACGGTGTCATCGACCAGCGCGGTGCTGGTGTTGAGCTGCTGGCGTGCGCTGTTGACGGCGGCCTGGGCCACGGTCAGATCGTCCCGGGCATGGGAAATCTCTTCCGCGGCAATCGCGCCGCTGTCGGCCAGCACCTTGCGTCGGTTGTAGTTCTGCTGCGCCTTCTGCAGCTCGGCCTGGCGAGTTTCCAGCTGAGCCTTGAGCGAGTCGACGTTGCTGTACAGCCCGCGCACCTGGCGCACGCTGCGCGCCAGCTTGGCTTCGGCGGACTGCAGGGCCACTTCGCTGTCGGACGGGTCGAACTGCAACAGCACCTGGCCGGCATGCACCAGGTCGCCGTCATCGGCGCCGATGCTGGTGACAGTGCCGGTCACCAGCGGCGTGATCTCCACCACGTTGCCGTTGACGTAGGCGTCATCAGTGCTTTCGTGCCAGCGCCCGATCAGGCTGTACCAAGCCCAGGTGCCGGCGCCGGCGAGCAGTACCAGCAACAGCAGGCCAAGCAGCCAGGCCTTGCGCTTGCCCGACGCTGGCGCGTCGGCGGAGGGAGTTGTGGTGTCTGTGGGAGTGGCCATGACAATACCTTGGAAAATGTGTAACAGGGATCAACGATCGCCGAAGCGGCGGATCGTCAGAGGGTCGCCGGCACCTAGCAGCACCTTGGCCAGCAGACCTTCGAGAGACTTCAGTTCGTCCGGCTGCAACACGCCGACCAGTTCGTTCATCGCCGCCGCGCCGATCTCCGGCAGGCGGTCGGCCAGGCGCTGGCCATCGGCGGTCAGCCCCAGGCGCACCTGGCGCCGGTCATCAGGACAGCGGTTGCGCAAGATCAGGCCCTTCTGCTCGAGGCGGTCGAGCATGCGGGTCATCGAACCGCTGTCCAGGCCCAGGTAGCGGCACAGTTCGGCCGGGGTATCCACCTCGTACTGGGTGACAATGATCAGCACCTTGAACTGTGCGGCGGTGACGCCTTCCGATTCGAGGTGCCAGTCGAGAATGCGGTCCTTGAGGATCGCCGCCCGGCCCAGCAGCATGCCGATGGCGCAGGTCTGGAAGTTTTCCGGGGTGAAATGATGCATCGGGGTCTGCTCGGGGAATTGTTTAAAAATATTACTGCCTAGGCAGTTAATGTCAAAGCTTTGATTAGGCTGCTATGCAAATATTCATGAAACAGCCGTTGTCGACGACGATGCAGCGGGCACGCAAGCCGTTTGCCGCGAAGCGTTCTCAAACGCCGGAAATCCCTTGCTCAACCGACGAAAAACACACATAACTGATAGTCATTCGCCATTACCTCGGTTCTCGGGAACCCCTGTGCAGGGGTAGAATGCGCAAAACCCGGAGCCATGATGAACCAAGACCGCCTCAATCCCAGCCCAGACGATCCGATCACCGATGCCGCTGCGCACTGGTGCATGCGCCTGCACGCCGACGATTGCACCCTGGTCGAACGTGAGGCCTTCTCCCGCTGGCTGGCGGCCGACCCGCGTCATGCCGAGGAATACCAGGCGATGCTGGAAATCTGGCAAACCGCCGACCTGTTGCCGCGCACCGCCACGGTCATCGATTTCAACCTGCCCGCGCAGCACCTGCCACGATCACGCAACTGGCGGCCACTGGCCTCGGCAGCAGCGCTGGCCCTGCTGGTATTGCCGCTGGCCGGCTGGGTGGGTTGGGAGCAAGGCTGGTTGCCCAACCACTACCAGCACTTCGAAGCGGGCAACCAGATGAAGACCGTGCAGTTGAGCGACGGCAGCATGGTCGAGCTCAATCTCCACACGGAACTTACCTACCTCAACTACAAGGACCAGCGTCAGGTCACCCTCAAGCGTGGCGAAGCTTTCTTCAAGGTGCAGCACGACAGCAGCCACCCGTTCATCGTCCGCGCCGGTGGCGGCCAGGCCCGCGTCACCGGTACCCAGTTCAACGTCTGGAAGTACCAGGACCAGGTCAAGGTCACGCTGGTGCAGGGTTCGGTGCTGGTCAGCAGCGCGGGCAGTGCTGGCGGCTACCGCCTTGGCCCTGGCATGCAGGCCAGCTACCACACGGGTGATTTCGAACCGCAACTGGCAGAGAACAGCGACTACGACAACAGCCTGGCCTGGCGCAACGGCAAGCTGGTGCTCGACAATCTGAGCCTGGAGCAGGCCCTGCCGGTGATCAACCGCTACCTTGACGCCCCGCTGCTGCTGGCCGACCCCGGTACCGGGCGCATCCGCATCAGCGGCATCTACAACACCGGCGAGGTCGAGCGGCTGGTGGACAACCTGCCCAAGGTGTTGCCGGTCTACCTGACCCGCAGCAAGGACGGCAGCACCGTCCTCAACAGCATTTCCCCACCACCCGACAAGGGCTGACGCCTTACAGCGTCATCGCCGCCAGCCAGCCGAACGCCAGCAGCGGCAGGTTGTAGTGAAGGAAGGTGGGGACCACCGTGTCCCAGATGTGATGGTGCTGGCCATCCACATTCAGCCCGGAGGTCGGGCCAAGGGTCGAATCCGACGCTGGCGAGCCGGCATCGCCCAGGGCACCTGCGGTGCCGACGATGCATACCGTGGCCAATGGATCGAAGCCCAGCTGCACGCACAGCGGCACAAAGATCGCAGCCAGGATCGGCACCGTCGAGAACGACGAGCCGATGCCCATGGTCACCAGCAACCCCACCAGCAACATCAGCAAGGCGCCAATGCCCTTACTGTGGTCGACCCACTGCGCTGCGGCCTCGACCAGGCTTTTGACCTCGCCGGTGGCCTTCATCACATCGGCAAACCCGGACGCGGCGATCATGATGAAACCGATCATGGCCATCATCTTCATGCCCTCGGTAAACAGGTCGTCGGTGTCCTTCCAGCGCACGATCCCCGACAGCGAAAAGATCAGGAAGCCCACCATGGCGCCGATGATCATCGAGTCCAGCCACAGTTGCACGACGAATGCCGCAGCGATCGCCAGCCCCGCCACCAGCAGGGTGAGCGGGTTGTACTGCACGCTGACCTGCTCGACCTGCTCGATGCGCGCCAGGTCGTAGTCGCGCTTCTTGCGGTAGCTGATGAACACCGCCAGCAGCAAGCCGGCCAACATGCCAGCGGCCGGGATGGCCATGGCATGGGTGACGTTGACCCCGCTGACATCGACCCCGGCCCTGGCGACGTTGGCCAGCAGGATCTCGTTGAGGAAGATGTTGCCGAAGCCCACCGGCAGGAACATGTACGGCGTGATCAGGCCAAAGGTGATGACACAGGCGATCAGCCGACGGTCGATGCGCAGGCGCGTCAGCACATACAGCAGTGGCGGCACCAGCAGCGGGATGAAAGCGATGTGGATGGGCAGGATGTTCTGCGACGACACCGCCACCACCAGCATCAGGCCGATCAGCAGCCATTTGACCTTGCCGCCATTGGCATGGCCCTGGCGGTCGATCATGTTCAGGGCGCGGTCGGCCAGGGCATGTGCCAGGCCAGACTTGGCAATAGCCACGGCGAAGGCGCCGAGCAACGCGTAGGACAGCGCCACCGTGGCGCCGCCGCCGAGGCCACCGTTGAAGGCCTTGAGCGTGCCTTCGATGCCTAGCCCACCGACCAGGCCACCGGCCAGGGCGCCGATGATCAGGGCGATGACCACATGCACGCGGGACAGGCTGAGTATGAGCATGATGCCGACGGCGGCGATCACTGCATTCATGGTTTGGGGTTCCTCATAGCGGCAGACAAAAAGCGCGCACTCTGAATGACTGGGAGTTGGATGTCAAAAACGCCATAGGGCGGCTTATTTCGCTGCCATTTTAAATTGAATGTTTGAATAAAGAAAAAAGCGCCACGGCCGATACAGGGGGAGGCTCACAGGCGCCGAAAACCTCAAGCCAAACACCTCTGAGCCTCACCGCCAAACCCTTACTGCCAGAAAAAGGGACTCCCCATGCCTTTGCGACAACTTTCCATTCAGTGGAAGATCACCCTGCTCGCCGGTCTCTGCCTCGCCAGCATCGTCACCCTGCTCGTCGGCCTTTCGCTGTACCGCATGGACCACAGCTCGGACCTGGTCAAGGCCAGCAGCATGCAGATGCTCACCGAGGCCGCGCAGTCGCGTATCGAGTCGCAAGGCGAGGTTCAGGCTCTGAACATTCGCCGCCAGTTCATGGACGCCTACCAGTACGGTGCGGGGTTCTCTCGCCAGGTATTGTTCTTGCGTGAACAGGCGGAAAAACGCTTCCTCGATGCGTTCGACCTGCGCGAAGACATGACCCGCCAAGTGCGCGCCGCGCTGCAGGCCAACCCCGACCTGCTCGGCCTGTCGCTGGTGTTCGAGCCCAACGCACTGGACAACAAGGACAGCCTGTTCGCCGGCAAAGCCGAGCTGGGCAGCAACGAAACCGGGCGCTTCGCCCTGTACTGGTCGCAGCCACGCGCCGGCCAGCTGACCGCCATGGCCCTGCCCGAGCACGACATGGCCAACACCGAGATCGGCCCCAGCGGCCAACCGGCCAACACCTGGTGGACCTGCCCGCGCAGCACCGGCAAGGTCTGCGTGGTAGAGCCGTACTTCTATGACATCGACGGTCAGCGCGTGCTGATGACCAGTATCGTCTTCCCGCTGGCGGTCAACGGCAAGATCATCGCCACCCTGTCCATCGACATCAACCTCAACAGCTTGCAGGCCTTGAGCCAGGACGCCAGCCGCAGCCTCTACGAGGGCCGCACCACGGTCGGTATCCTCAGCCCGGTCGGCCTGCTGGCCGGCTACAGCGCCGACGCCAGCAAGCTGGCCCAGCGCTTCGACCAGGTCGACCCGCGCCAGGGCGCCGAGCTGGTGCGAAAGCTGGCCACCGGCAAGCTGAACATCGTCCACGACCAGGCACGCCTGAAAGTGCTGGCCGCCTTCGAGCCGGTCCCCGGTGCTCAGCCCTGGGGCGTGCTGCTGGATGTGCCAGAAAGTGCCCTGACTGGCCCCGCCGAAGCACTCAAGCAAGAACTGGACATCCTGAACACCAGCGGTACCTTGCTCGAACTGGGCCTGGGCCTGGCCGCCGCGATCGCCGGCCTGCTGCTGGTCTGGCTGATGGCCCGGGGCGTGACCAAGCCGATCCTCGGCGTGGCCGCGATGCTCAAGGACATCGCCAGCGGTGAAGGCGACCTGACCCGCCGCCTGACCTACGACAAGCGCGACGAACTCGGCGAACTGGCCGGCTGGTTCAACCGTTTCCTCGACAAGCTGCAACCGACCATCGCCGAGGTGAAGCGCTCGGTGCAGGCCGCCCGTGGCACCGCCGACCAGTCGTCGGCCATCGCCAGCGAAACCAGCGCCGGCATGGAACAGCAGTACCGCCAGGTCGACCAGGTGGCCACTGCGTCCCATGAAATGAGCGCCACCGCCCAGGACGTCGCTCGCAGCGCCGCCCAGGCCGCGCAGGCTGCCCGCGAGGCCGACCAGGCCACCCGCGAGGGGCTGGCGGTGATCGACCGTACCACCACCAGCATCGATGCCCTGGCCGCCAACATGAGCGAAGCCATGGCCGAAGTCGAAGGCCTGGCGCAGAACAGCGAGAAAATCGGTTCGGTGCTGGAGGTGATCCGCTCGATCGCCGAGCAGACCAACCTGCTGGCGCTCAACGCCGCCATCGAAGCAGCCCGCGCCGGTGAAGCTGGCCGCGGCTTTGCCGTGGTCGCCGATGAAGTGCGCAACCTGGCCCAGCGCACCCAGGAGTCGGTGGAAGAAACCCGCCAGGTGATCGAGGCCCTGCAGACCGGCACCCGTGATGTGGTGGGCACCATGGACCAGAGCCACCGCCAGGCTCAAGGTGGCGTCGAGCAGGTTGGCCAGGCGGTCAGCGCACTGCAGCGCATCGGCCAGGCCGTCAGCGTGATCACCGACATGAACCTGCAGATCGCCTCGGCGGCCGAAGAACAAAGCGCAGTGGCCGAAGAGATCAACAGCAACGTGGCGACCATCCGCGATGTCACCGAATCGCTGTCGGGCCAGGCCAACGAGTCGGCGCGGGTCAGCCAGTCGCTGAACAGCCTGGCCAACCAGCAGCAGGCGCTGATGGACCAGTTCCGCGTCTAAAGGGCTAGCAGGCCGCTGCGCGGGGGGCGCAGCGGTGTCAGCTCCCGTCATGCCACCGCTCGTCATCAACCGCTGCGCTACGTGGCCGTGCGCCAGGCGTTACCGGAATGTCGGTGCGAGGCGCTTGCAGCCCCATCACGCAAACCTCCCTCCTGGGTGCCCGCCCCCCTCGTCTACACTTGCCCCAAACCCAAGGCGCGGCAAACCAAGAGGCCCTCATGAAGACAATCCCTGCGCTGTTGGCCGGCCTGCTACTCACCATCGGCCTGGCCAGCACCGACAGCGCCGCATCGGCAGAGCAAGCCAAACCCATCCACTTCGGCGCCATCGGCTGGGAAAGCGGCGCCCTGACCACGGAAATCCTGCGTCACATCGTCGAGCACGGCTACGGCTACCCCACCGACACCCTCCCCGGCAGCTCGGTGAGCATGGAGGTGGCACTGGCGCGCAACGACCTGCAGGTGATCGCCGAGGAATGGGCCGGGCGCAGCCCCGCCTGGGTCAAGGCCGAACAGGCCGGCCAGGTGTTCGCCCTGGGCGACACGGTGAAAAATGCCGAGGAAGGCTGGTGGGTACCGGCCTATGTGATCAAGGGTGACCCGGCCCGCAACCTCAAGCCTCTGGCCCCGGACCTGCGCAGCGTCGACGACCTCAAGCGCTACCCGCAGGTGTTCCGCGACCCCGAGCTGCCAGACAAAGGCCGTTTCCTCAACAGCCCCAGTGGCTGGACGTCCGAGACCGTCAACAGTCAGAAGCTCAAGGCCTATGGCCTGGATGGCCTTTACAACAACTTCCGCAGTGGCTCCGGCGCAGCGCTGGACGCCGAAATCAGCTCGGCCATCCGCCGCGGCCAGCCGGTACTGTTCTATTACTGGAGCCCCACCGCGCTGATTGGGCGCTACGACCTGGTGCGCCTGCAGGAACCGCCGTTCGATGCGAGCGCCTGGGCGACCCTGACCGATGCGAAAAACCCGAACCCGAAAGGCAGCCAGTCGTTGCCGGCGAAGCTGTCGATCGGTGTGTCCAAGGCCTTTCGCGATGGCTACCCGGACTTGGTAACGGTCTTCGAGAAGGTCGACCTGCCCATCGACGTCCTCAACAAGGCCCTGGCCGAGATGAACGAAAAGCGCCAGCCAGCAGCCGATGCCGCCAAGGCGTTCCTGCGTGCCAACCCGCAGGTGTGGAAGGCCTGGCTGCCCGCTGAGGTGGCCACCAAGGTCGAGGCGAGCCTGTGAGTGCTGGCTTTCCCGAAGCCCTGCAACTGTCTTTCGCCGACACCATCAACCGCTGGGTCGACTGGCTGGTGCTGCACTATGGCGACCACCTGCGCAGTGTCTCCGACCAATTGCTGCAGCTGCTGGTCGGCCTGGAGAACCTGCTGCGCCTGATGCCCTGGTGGCTGCTGCTGTTGCTGGTCGGCCTGCTCGCCTGGCATGCCAGCCGCAGCCTGCTGCGCAGCGCAGTGCTGGTCGCACTGTTGGCGTTCATCGGCATGCTCGGGCTGTGGGACAAACTGCTGCAGACCTTGGCATTGGTGCTGGTCAGTACCGGCCTGTGCGTACTGGTTGGCGTGCCCCTGGGCATTTTGCTGGCCACCCGTCCATTGGCCCGGCGCCTGCTGTTGCCGGTGCTGGACGTGATGCAGACGCTACCGGCCTTCGTCTATTTGATCCCGGTGCTGATGCTGTTTGGCCTGGGCAAGGTACCTGCGGTGTTCGCCACCTTGATCTATGCCTTGCCACCGCTGGTGCGGCTGACCGAGCTGGGCCTGAGCCAGATCGACCCTTCACTGCTGCAGGCCGCCCACGGCCTCGGTGCCGGCCGCTGGCAGCGGCTGCGGCGCATTGCCCTGCCGCTGGCGTTGCCGAGCATCATGGCCGGGCTCAACCAGTCGGTGATGATGGCCTTGTCGATGGTGGTGGTGGCCTCGATGATCGGTGCCCGGGGGCTTGGCGAGGATGTGTTGGCAGGCATCCAGACGCTCAATGTCGGCCAAGGCGTCGAAGCCGGGTTGGCCATCGTCGCGCTGGCGATGGTCATCGACCGGATCAGCCAGGCCTATGGGCGCAACGGCAAGTAATCGGCCACCCGCCATCCGCGATGGCTGCTGCGCCGCTAAATTGCATAAGAATATGAATTCTTATTCTTTTTTAACCACGCTCAATTTCGCTATAACGGTCCCAACTGTACAGCCGCCAACACCCGGCCAACTGTCTGCAGCGCAACACCCGATCAACACACAACGCCCACAAAGCAACAGCGGTAGCGTCTAAAGTTTCGCAACCTGTTGATCCATAAAGCATTGACAACTCGGCACGACGATTGCTCAAGCAAAGTCCCCCGCTCAACCAGAACCGGAGACCTGCCCATGAGCACCCCACTGAACGTCGTCGCCCTGTCTGGCGGTACCACCCGCCCCTCTCGCACCTTGGCCCTGACCGAGGCGATCCTCGCCGAACTCAGCCAACACCTGCACATCAAGCCACACCTGATCGAACTGGGTGACATCGCCCGGCCGCTGGGTGCCGCCCTGTGGCGCAGCGAACTGCCCGACACCGTGGAGCAACAGCTGCGTCTGGTGGAAAAGGCCGACCTGCTGGTGGTTGCCGCGCCGGTCTACCGCGGCAGCTTCCCCGGCCACTTCAAGCACCTGTTCGACCTGATCGGCCAGGACGCCCTGGTCGACACGCCCGTGCTGCTTGCTGCGACCGGGGGCAGCGAACGCCACGCGCTGGTCCTCGACCACCAACTGCGCCCGCTGTTCAGCTTCCTGCAGGCCCTGACCCTGCCGATCGGCGTGTATGCCAGCCAGGCCGAGCTTGCCGACTACAAGGTTTCCAGCGAAGCCCTTGGGGCGCGCATACGCCTGGCCGCCGAGCGCGCCGTGCCGCTGTTCGGGGCCCATCACGCGTTGCGTGAAAGCGCCTGAGGAGCCGTCATGAATGCACCTTTGAATGCGGCCCGTCCGGCACTGGCGGTGGCGCGCGACCTGGCCTTGCAGTTCGCCCAGACCGCAGTGGAGCGCGACGAACGCGGTGGCACGCCGAAGGCCGAACGCGATGCCCTGCGCAGCAGCGGGTTACTGTCGCTGGTCATTCCCCAGTCCTTCGGCGGCCAGGGCGCGAGCTGGCATGACACCTTCGAGGTGGTGCGCGAGTTCGCCCGGGTCGACAGCTCGCTTGCCCATGTGTTCGGCTTTCACCACTTGATGCTGGCCACCGTGCGCCTGTTCTCGCGCCCGGAGCAGTGGCAACCCTGGTTCGAGCAGACCGCACGCAAGCACTGGTTCTGGGGCAACGCCCTCAACCCGCTGGACACCCGCACCGTGGTCAGGCACCTCGACGGCTGGTGCGAGTTCTCCGGCAAGAAGAGCTTCTGCTCCGGCGCCAGCGACTCGGAAATGCTGATCGCCTCGGCGGTGGACGAACGCGCCGGGGGCAAGCTGCTCATCGCAGCGATCCCCAGCGGGCGCACCGGCATCACCCTGCACAACGACTGGAGCAACATCGGCCAGCGCCAGACCGACAGCGGCAGCGCCACCTTCGAACGGGTACGCGTCGAACACGCCGAGCTGCTGCTCGACCCCGGGCCGTTGAGCACGCCGTTCGCCGCCCTGCGTCCGCTGATCGCCCAGCTGCATTTTGCCAACCTGTTCCTCGGCATCGCCGAAGGCGCCTTCGACGAGGCGCGCCAGTACAGCCTCAAGGAAAGCCGGCCGTGGTTCCGCTCCACTGCAGCCCGCAGCGCCGAAGACCCGTACGTGCTGCACCACTACGGCGAGTTCTGGGTGGGCCTTGAGAGCGTGCGCCTGCTGATCGCCCGCGCCGCCCGCCAGCTCGATAGCGCCTGGGCCAAGGAGCAGGCGCTGAGCGCCGAGGAACGCGGCGACCTGGCACTGGCAATCGGCACTGCCAAGGTCGCGGCCACGCGCCACGGCCTGGACATCTGCAACCGCCTGTTCGAGGTGACCGGCGCACGCGCCACCCACGCCTCGCTGCGTTTCGACCGCCACTGGCGCAATCTGAGGACGCAAACCCTGCACGACCCGGTGGACTACCGCATCCACGAGCTCGGCGAGTGGGCCCTGTGCAGCAAGCGCCCCGCTCCATCCTTCTATTCCTAAGGATCGCTCATGCAACTGCTGACCCTCCCCCCGTCACCGACACTGGCTACCTCGATCAGGGCGACCGCACAGGTCTTCGAAGACCCCAGGTCGCAGGCGCTGCTCGCCCACCTGCAACAGGTCGCCCCCAGCGAGGCCAGCGTCCTGATCATTGGCGAAACCGGCACGGGCAAGGAGCTGGTCGCACGGCATATCCACAACCTCAGCGGCCGGCGCAACGGTCCGTTCATCGCGGTGAACTGCGGCGCATTCTCCGAGTCGCTGGTCGAAGCCGAGCTGTTCGGCCATGAAAAAGGTGCCTTTACCGGTGCCCTGGCAGCCAAGGCCGGCTGGTTCGAAGAGGCCAACGGCGGCACGCTGTTCCTCGACGAGATCGGTGACCTGCCGTTGCCGATCCAGGTCAAGCTGCTGCGCGTGCTGCAAGAGCGTGAAGTGGTGCGCCTGGGCTCGCGCAAGAGTATCCCGATCAATGTGCGGGTGCTGGCGGCGACCAACGTGCAACTGGAGAAGGCGATCAACGCCGGGCATTTCCGCGAAGACCTGTACTACCGGCTGAACGTGGTGACCCTGCAGTTGCACCCGCTGCGCGACCGGCCGGGGGACATCCTGCCACTGGCCCGGCACTTCATCAGAAGCTACAGCGAGCGGCTGGGCTACGGGCCGGTGGAGCTGAGCCCCAAAGCCCAGGCCAAGCTGGTCGAGTACAGCTGGCCAGGCAATATCCGCGAGCTGGAGAACGTCATCCACCACAGCCTGCTGACCTGCGGCGACGGCGTGGTGCAGGCGCAGGACTTGCGGCTGTCCAACCTGCGCCTGGAACGCCAGGAAGGAGAACCGGTCAACCCTGGCGTGGACGATCTGCTGCTGCAGGCGTTCAGCCGGTTGTATGAGGAACAGCCTGGCGATTTGTACGAGAAGGTCGAGAATGCCCTGCTGCGTTCGGCCTACCACTTCTGCCATTACAACCAGGTGCATACCGCGCAATTGCTCGGGTTGTCGCGCAATGTCACGCGCACGCGGTTGATTGCCATTGGCGAACTGGTGGTGAACAAACGTCGGGCACAGCAGCCACAGGTGCTGGATAACCGGGTGGTGCGGTTATCCATCTGAGTATTCCTGTACTGGCCTCTTCGCGGGCACGCCCGCTCCCACAGGATCACCACAGCGCCGAGACTTGTGCAATTGCTATGGGAGCGGGCGTGCCCGCGAAGAGGCCGGAGCAGACACCACAACCATCAGCCCGCCAATCGCCGGAACACTAACCCGGACGCCCCGCACACCCCGGCGCAAAGCAGCATCACCTTGGCAATGTCGGCCACCGACGTTTCACTGCGCCCGTCCAGCCCGGCCAACAGCCCCAGCATCACCCCGGCCAGGCTCACTGACATCGCCATGGTCAACTGCACCGACATGGCCGACAACGAACTGGCCGCCGCCGAGCGCTCACCTGGTACATCCTGATAGCTGGCAGCCCCCAAGGTCGAGAATTGCAGTGAGCGCACCAGTCCCGCCGCGAACAACACCACCGCCATCAACCACACCGCGGTGTCGCGATCGAAGCTGGCACACAGGGCAATTCCCGCAGCGCTGAGCACGGCGTTGCAACTGAGTACCTGTCGATAGCCGTAGCGCCGCACCAACGGCACAGCCAGCAGCTTCATCAACAGCGCCCCCACCCCACCGCTGACCACCAGCCATCCGGCGGCAAGCGGGCTCATGCCCAGGCAGTTCTGCAACAACAGCACGATCAGGAATGGCTGCGCCGCCGAGCCGAGGCGAAACAGCCCGCCACCGGCCTGGGCAACGCCAAAACTGCGCAGGCGCAACAGCGACAGATCGACCAGAGGATTGGGGTGCCGCCGGGCGTGCAGCAGATAACCCAAGGCACAGGCGACGCCACCCCCAACCAGCACCAGTGCCCAGGCCCATGGCAATTGCCCCAGCCCTAGCGACTCCAGGCCGAACACCAGCATGGCCAAGGCGCCACCACTGAGCAGCAGGCCGCGCCCGTCCAGCGCTGGCACCGGCCGTGCCGGGTAGTCCGGCACGTGGCGCAGGACCAGCCAGCAGCCGACCAGGCAGATCGGCAGGTTGACCAGGAAGATCCAGTGCCACGACAGCACCGTCACCAGCAACCCGCCGAGCAGTGGCCCGATCAAGGGCCCCACCAAGGCCGGCAAGGCCAGCCAGGACATGGCCTGCAGCAACTGTTCGCGGCTAGACCAGCGCAGGATGATCACCTGCCCCACCGGCGTCATCAACGCCCCCGCCGCCCCCTGCAGCATGCGCCCCAGGCACAGCTGCCAGAGCGTCTCGGCCAGGGCGCAGGCCAGCGAGGCGGCGGTGAACAAGCCCATCGCCAGCAACATCACCTGGCGTGGGCGAAAGCGTTCGGCAGCCCAGCCGCTGACCGGCACGCACAGGGCCAGGGCGAGCATGTACAGCGAAACCACCAGGTTCATGCGTAGCCCGGGTTCACCGAAGTCGGCGGCCATCTGCGGCAAGGCTGTCATCACCGCCGTGCTGTCGAGCAGCTCCATGAACAGCGCTGCGCCGATGATCACCGGCACCTTGGGGCTTTGCAGATGGCCGGCCAGCAAGGCCGGCTGGGCGGTCAAAACAGCCCCGACACAGGTGGTCGGGTACCTTTGAGCTGCCAGGCACCGACCACCGCCGCCTTCCACTGGCGCGGGTTGTGGTTGGCCACGGTGCGTGCGTTGCGCCAGTGGCGGTCAAGGTTGTGCTGGCGGCCGGTGGTCGAGGCCCCCCCGACATCGAACAGGGTTTCCGCCGCCTTGAGCGCCAGCTCGGCGACCAGGTACTGGGTTTGCGCCACCTCGATGGCGGCCTGCTCCACGGCCGCTTCGTCCAGCTGCGCGGCCCAGGCCCTGTCGATCGTCCCTGCGGCCTTGAGTACCAGCGCCTCGGCGCCATAGGCGCGGGCGGCAATGTCGCCGACCGACAATTCTACGTAGGGGTCATCCACCGAACGGTTGGCCGTGCTGTGCTTGATTGGCCGGGCATGCTCGCGGGCGAAGCGTGTGGCGTCATCCAGCGCGTTGCGGGCGATGCCGGCCAGCACGGTGCCGAGAAACAACTGCAGAAATGGCGTGACGACGGTGCGCTTGCCCTCCTCGACGGTGCGCGTGCGAATCTCGCTGGCCTCGACCCGCACATTGCGCAAATGCGTGGTACCGCTGGCGGTCAGGCGCTGGCCCATGGCATCGAAATCATCGACCAGCTCCAGGCCCTCGCGGTCACGCGGCAGGATGAACGACACCGGTTGTTCGTCCTCATCCAGCGCCACCGCACTGACATAGTCGGCGAACAATGCGCCGGTGCTGTAGAACTTGCTGCCGTTGGCGCGCCAGTGATCGCCCTCGCGGACCAGGCGTGCAGCAATGGAGCCATTGGCGCCGCCCAGTTCCCAGCCGGCATTGCCGATCACGGCGCCTTGCAGGTATCGGGCAAACCAGCGCTCGCGCTCCTGCTCGGCACCCTCGCCCCGGGCGGCCAGCAGGCCTTCGACGAAGGCAAAGCCCGGCCGCAGGGCCTGGGCGACGTTGGAGTCGACCGAGGCGATGTGTAGCAGCAGTTCGATGACATCGCTGACACTGCCACCGGGGCCGCCGTATCGGGTCGGGATACGCACGGTGTAGAGCCCGGCGGCTGCGAGCTGGGCGATGGCTTCGTGGGGCAACTGGCGTTCGCGCTCGCGTTGTGCGGCGCCCGTGCCAATGGTGGGCAACAAGGCAATGATGCGGGCTTTGAGCTGCGCCACATCGGTCGTCGGCGCCAGGGTTGGAAAACGTTGGAAAGTGCTCACGGTTCAGTCCTTCTCTAACAACATTCATGTCCCTGTGGCAGCGGGCTTGCCCGCGAAGCATTCGACGCGGTGCATGGCACCGGCTTCGCCGGTGTTCGCGGGCAAGCCCGCTCCCACAGGGGTCAAGTGTTCTGGCAGGAACTCGCAGATCAGATCGCGATTTTCCAGAGGCGGGTTTCGTCGAACAGGTCAAAGGCCTCGTGTTCGAGGTCCAGCGGCGGCACCACCAGATCGGCGCCGCTGCCAGGCAGGCGCGGTACTGCGCCGAGCAACCGTTGGGTGTATGCGTGGGCCGGGCGCTCGAACAACACTTCGACCGGCGCCTGCTCCACCACCTGGCCATGGCGCATCACCAGCACGTCGTCGCTGACATGGCGGATCACCCCCAGGTCATGGGAGATGAACAGGTAGGCCAGGCCCAGTTCATCCTGCAGGTCGGCCAGCAGGTCGAGCACCTGTGCCTGCACCGACACATCCAGCGCCGACACCGGTTCGTCGCAGATGATCACTTTCGGCTCACTGGCGATTGCCCGGGCGATCGCCACCCGTTGGCGCTGGCCGCCGGACAGCTGCAAAGGCCGGCGCTGGGCAAGCTCTGCCGGCAGGCGCACCTGGTCGAGCAGCACGGCAATGCGCGCCGGGCGGGCCGCCGCTTCGATACCGGCCACCTGCAAGGCATCGTCGAGAATCTGCGCCACGTTCCAGCGCGGATCGAAAGAACCCAGCGGGTCCTGGTAGATCACGCTGATGTCGCGGCGCAATGGCCGGCGCACGGCTTCGCTCACGGCATTGGCCGGGCGGTTCCACGGCTGGCCGCGATACAGCACCTCGCCCTGGTCGGGTTGCAACAGACCAAGGGCGATGCGTGCCACGGTGGTCTTGCCCGAACCGGATTCGCCAACAATGCCCAAGGTGCGCCCGGCGCGCAGGGTTAAGTCGACGCCCTGCACCACTTGGCGCAACAGGCCGTCCGGGCCGAGGTAGTGCTTGCCCAGGCCACGGCCTTCGAGCAGCACGTCGCGGTGCGCACGTGGCCGTGGCTCGCGGCGCACACCCGCGCGCTCCGGCGACAGCCGGCTACCACGCGGATGCTCGGCCGGCACCGCCGCCAGCAAGGCCTGGGTGTACGGATGCCGAGGCTGACGCAACACCTGCTGCATCGGCCCCTGCTCCACCACCTCGCCATGGCGCAGCACCACCACCTCGTCGGCCAGTTGCGCGACCACCGCCAGGTCATGGCTGATGATCAACAGCGAGGCGCCGCGCGCCTTGATCTGCTGGAATACCTCGAGAATCTGCGCCTGCACCGTGGCGTCCAACGCGGTGGTCGGCTCATCGGCGATCACCAGCGCAGGGTCCAGGGCCAGGGCACTGGCAATCAGCGCACGCTGGCGCAGGCCACCGGACAACTGCCCGGGGCGCTGACGGGCGCGCAACTCGACGTCGGGCACCCCGACCTGCTCAAGCAGCTCATGCACCCGTGCTGTACGCGACTGGCGGTCGCCGTACCCATGGGTCTGCAGCACTTCGAGAATTTCCTTGCCCACCGGCCGCAGGGGGTCGAGTGACACCAACGCATCCTGCAGCACGAAGCCGATGTCCTTGCCGCGTACCGCACGCCACTGACGTTCGCTCAGGCCGAGCAGATCATGCCCGCCAAAGCTCAACTGACGAGCGCTCACCTGAGCCTTGGTGCCGGCCAGGCCAACCAGGCTGCGGGCACTGACGCTCTTGCCTGAACCCGACTCGCCCACCAGCGCCACGCAGCGGCCCGGCGCCAAGGTAAAGGACAGGCCGCGCACCACACTGCGGCCCTCGAAAGCCACGTTCAGGCCTTCGACGATCAAGCTCTTGTCGCTCATGGCAGGCGGCCCTCCAGACGTTGTTGGATATAGCGGCCAGTCACCGTCGTGGCCAAGGTGGTGAGGACGATGAACAGGCCGGGGAAGAAGGTCAGCCACCAGGCGTTGGCGATGAAGTCGCGGCCCATGGACAACATGGTGCCCCACTCCGGCGCTGGCGGCCGGGCGCCCAAGCCCAGGAAGCTCAGCGCCGAGGCCCAGACGATGGCCTGGCCGACGCCCATAGTCAGCGTCACCACCAGTGGCCGCATCGCGTTGGGCAACAGCTGGCGCAGCACAATGCGTGAGGTCGGATGGCCCAACGCCCGCGCCGCCTCGATGTAACCGGCATTGCGCACCGCCAGCACCTGGCCACGGACCATGCGCGCATAGCCCGGCGCACCGCCCAGACCGGTGGCGACGATCAGCGGGCCGACGCCGCTGCCGAACACCGCCACGAACAGCAGCGCAAGCACCAGGCTAGGGAAGGCGAACAGCACTTCCAGCATCCAGCCCACCGCACGGTCCACCCGGGCGCCGCCAAGCCCCCCGAGCAGACCGAGGGCAATGGCGATGGCCATGGAGATGGCCGTGGCCGCCACGCCGATCAGCAGGCTCTGCCGCGCACCGTGGATAACCCGCGCAAAGATGTCGCGGCCCGATTGGTCGGTGCCCAGCCAGTGCGCCCAGCTTGGCGGGTGGAAAGCGTCACGCGGGACGATGGCGAGCGGGTCGACGCCGGTGAACAATCCCGGCACCAACGCAGCCAACACCAGGGCGAAGAGGAACAGGATCGCCAGGCTGGCACCCAGAGGTGGCAGCTGCAGCTGGCGTTGCCGACGCAACGGCGCAAGCGCTTGGTCAAGGGTCAGGTCTGTCATGCTGCGGCCTCCTGTTGCCGTGGGTCGATCCACTGGTACAGCAGGTCGACCAGAATGTTCGCCAGTACATAGCCCGCCGCCACCACCAGGCTGACGCCGATCACCAGGGGCATGTCCTGGGCCTGCACCGCCTGGTACAGCTGACGGCCGATGCCCTTGCGCGAGAAGATCACCTCGCACACTACCGCGCCGCTGATCAGCGCACCGATGGCCCAGCCCGACAGCGAAACGCCCGGCAGCAAGGCATGGCGCAAGGCGTGGCGGAAACGCACGGCCAGGTCGCTAAGGCCCCGTGTGCGGGCAGTGAGCACGAAAGGTTGTTCGAGGGTCAGCTCAAGGGATTCGCGGGTAACCTGGGCAATGAACCCGGCCAACGGAATCGCCAGCGAGAACGCCGGCAGCACCAGGCTGGCGAAGCTGTCGCTGCCTGCGGGCGGGAACCAGCGCAAGCCGAAGGCGAACACCGCCAGCAGCACCACGCCGAGCCAGAAATGCGGCAAGGCGGCGCTGAGGGTTTCGGCCAGCGAGGCGATGCCGCCCACCAGCCTGCCCCGCCCGGCAGTGACCACCGTCAGCAGCAGGACCAGCAGCCAGGCCAGCGCCAACGCGGCGATGGTCAGTTCCAGTGTCGCTCCACCCTGCTCGGCCAGCACGCGGGTCACCGGCAGGTGCTGCGAGTACGACACGCCGAGGTCACCTTGCAGCAGGCGCCCGAGGTAAAAGAGGTACTGCACGGCCAGTGGCTGGTCGAGACCGAACTCCACGCGGGCGGCTTCGATCGCCTCTGGCGTCGGGTTGGCGCTGGGGCCACCGAGAATCGCCAGCACCGGGTCGCCCGGCATCAGGCGCAGGGCGAAGAAGGTCAGCGTCGCTACCGCCCACAACACCAGCACACCACCGCCCAGGCGGATGGCGGCGCGCCGGCCCAGGGCGGCCAGGCGCTCGCGGCGCGGGTCGGTCACCGCCAGAGTCGTCGTAGTCATTTGTTCACCCATGCGTCATAGAGGTAGGTCACCGCCAGTGAAGGCTCCAGGCGCACGCCGTGGGCGGTCTTGTAGATGCCCAGGCGTGTGCTTTGCGGGTAGGTGGTGAGTTGCAGGTACTGCGCGGCCGCCTGCTGCTGCGCCTTGAAGTAACGCTGGCGGCGCTGGCCGGCGTCTTGGGTGGCCAGGGCGCTGTCGAGCAGCGCGTCGTAGCCTGGGTCGGCGTAACCCGAGGAGTTCTGGTGATAGCCACCGACTCCGGCCGGCTGCACGAACGCAGTGGTGAAGATGATGCGCAGCACGTCCGGGGTGTTGGTATTCCAGTAGCCCGTGCGGATGTCGTAGTCCCAGGCGGCCTGGCGGGCGGTGACCTGGGCGTCGCTCATCTGATCGAGCACCAACTCCAGGCCGGCTTGACGGGTGGTAGCCTGCACCTGTTCCCACAAGGTCAGTTCCGAAGGTGGCGTACGGGCGCCGATCAGCACCACGGCGCGCAGGCGCTGGCCGTTCTTCGTGCGGTAACCCTCGCTGTCGCGAGCTGTCCAGCCGGCTTCGTCGAGCAGTTTGGCGGCGCGGGCCGGGTCGTAGTCCTGGCTGTGTTCGAAGTCGCCGCTGTAGAACGGCGTGGCGATGCTTAGCGGGCCACCGGCGCGGGGGAACTCGCCGAAGTACACGCTCTTGAGCGCGCCTTCGACATCGGCGCTGCGCACGAAGGCTTCGCGCACGCGGATGTCGTCGAAGGGGGCGCGGCGCAGATTGAACGTGCCGTTGGTGGGGTTGCCCGGGCGCTGGGCGATGATCAGGTCCACATCGGGGTTGCGCCGCGCGGCTTCGTGGGACTCCGGCGGCAGCGCTTCGATCACGTCGACCTCACCGGCCTGCAAGGAGGCGAAGCGCACCGACGGTTCCTGGATGAACTTCCAGACGATGCGTTCGAGGTAGGCCGGGCCTTGGTGCTGCGCGGTCGGCGGTGCCCAGTTGTAGTCCGGGTTGCGCACCAGCTCCACCTGGTTCTGCCGGTCCCAGCGCGCCACCTTGAACGGCCCGCTGCCCACCGGGCTTTCGCAGTTCTGGTCGCGGCTGCGCAGCAGCGCGGTGGGCGACTGGATGCCGAGAAAGCCCTGCGCCAGCACTTCGAGGAAGGCCGCGTACGGCGTCGCCAAGGTGACCTCGGCGGTGTA
This sequence comes from Pseudomonas sp. 382, assembly GCF_002759075.1. Lineage (NCBI taxonomy): Bacteria > Pseudomonadati > Pseudomonadota > Gammaproteobacteria > Pseudomonadales > Pseudomonadaceae > Pseudomonas > Pseudomonas sp. 382. Next base: position 196,997 of record NZ_PEMX01000008.1, on the reverse strand, counting down.
AGGGTCGATCACCTTGGTGCCGCGGTACTGGCGGATATAGCCACCGGCGGTGCTGGACTGGGTCTTGGGGTTGGCCATGTGGTCGAGGTTGGCCTTGACCGCTTCGGCATTGAAGGGGGTGCCGTCGGTGAAATGCACGTCGCGGCGCAGGTGGAAGGTGTAGCGCAGGCCGTCCGGGGAGACGTCCCAGCTTGTCGCCAGCCAAGGGCCGATCTGGCCTTGGCTGTCCATCGACACCAGCGAGTCGAGGTACTGCTGGGCGACGAACACCTGGGGCATGTCGCCAGCTACATGCGGGTCGAGGCAGGTGGGTTCGCGGTCGGTGGCGTAGACCAGGGTGCCGCCTGGTTGCGGGGTGGCGCTTTGCGCGGTGTGCTGCTCGGTTTTTTCGCAGCCGAGCAAGGCCAGTGCGGTGCAGAGCGGGATAAAGGGGAGGATGGATGTGTTCAAGGGCGCTCCTGCGGGAACTGGGCTTTGGGAGGCCTGTTGCAGGAGTTGTGCCGGATTCAAGCGTTTGATTTTGTTAGGGTTTGGTGGAAGTTGGGTGCTGGAGTAGGGGCAAAGTGTTTGAGGGGTGTTGGTGTGGCGACAGTAATGGGTTGGGGCGGATAGGCGCCTGTCTTGAGATTTTTGGCGCCTATCAGACCGAGCGCCGCGCGGGCGGCGCTCGGTCTGATAGGCGCTGCACATCTATCGGCGAACACATGGTGGCCGTGATGCGTTATCAGGCCGGGCTGTTCAATGCCTCATGCCGAGTTCGGCATCATCCATCAGCGCCTTGGCCATCGCGCTCAGGTAATGGGAGGCCCAGATCATCATCGGTTTCTCGTCCATCAACCCGAGGATGGTCAGTTCCCGCACATAACCCATCAGTTCGGAGGCCTGCTCGCGTGCATCCCGGCAAGGAATGCCAGGCTCGATGCGGAACAGTGGGTGGGTCTGGTTTTCACCTTGGAAGAAGGTGGTCTTGCCGACGGTGCATTGGGTGTCGTCTGTGGTCATTGTTGAATCTCCCTGAAAATCTCTATTGCCTGGTCGGGCCCTTTCGCGGGTTTACCCGCGAAGAGGCCAGACCAGCCAGCACATCAACTAAGCCTCAATGCAAAGTCCGAGGCCCAGTGGGCATCTGCAACTGGATCAACGCCGATTCGAGCAAAGCCCGCAGCGCCTCCAGCTCATGCATCGAGGCCATCATCAGGATCGACGCCGGTGACTTGGGCTGCAGCAGCAACGCCTGATGCACCACGGTCGTCGCGCACAACGCGTAGTCGGTTACCTGGATCAGGGTGTCTTCAAGGGAATGAATATCGTGGGGTGGATCGGGGACTATCTTCAGCATCTTTTGGTATCCATTGTTTGGGCCGCCACTGACCTGCTGTCAAACAGGTAGGTGGCAGCTGTGCACAGGTTGACAGACCGGCGGATACCAGAACCGGCGCACGCGAACGTGCCCCGTGCACAGCCGCCATAAAGGCTAAGCCATACCCAGTATCTCGTCGCGGCCTGTCAAAGCCGATCGCTGAAGATGCAGCGACCTGCCGAGACTAAAACCCAGCACAAGCGGCCGCAACGAAAAATAGGCGGGAAGAGTATCTTTGGGAAATGGACTACAAGAAAGGGGTTAAATCTGATTTTTTACAGCCTGCATTGGCGCTTTCGCGGGCTAGCCCACGAAAGAACTGGCACAGGTTTACACCGCAATCCGCTCAAACCAGCGAGGCCGCGCTGCCGGCAAATGCGGCACTGCATCGAGCAAAGCCCGGGTGTAAGCATGACGTGGCTGCCCAAGCACCTGCGCCACCGCCCCTTGCTCCACCACCCTCCCCCCTTGCATCACCAGCACCTGGTCACTGACCTGCTCCACCACCCCAAGGTCATGGGAGATGAACAGACAAGCCAGGCCCAACTCCGCCTTGAGCTCCGCCAGCAACGCCAGAATCCGCGCCTGCACCGACACATCCAGCGCCGACACCGGCTCATCCAGCACCAAGACCTTGGGTTTCATCGCCAGCGCCCGGGCAATCGCGACGCGTTGCCGCTGCCCGCCCGACAACTCCAGCGGACGACGGTCGAGCAGCCCCGCAGGCAACTGCACCCGCGCCAGCAACGCGGCCGCCTCGGTACGCCGCAACCCACGCGGCACGCCCGCCTGGGCCAGCGCTTCGGCCAGCACCCGCAACACGGTGTAGCGTGGGTCGAACGAGGCCAGCGGGTCCTGGAACACTACCTGGATGCCCTGTCGTGCCTGGCGTTGCTGTGCGGCGGACAAAGCCAGCCAGTCCTGCCCGGCCAAGTGCACGCTGCCCTGCTCCGGCCGCTCCAGCCCCAGCAGGATCCGCCCCAGTGTGCTCTTGCCAGAGCCGGATTCACCGACCACGCCGAGCGTCTGACCGGCACGCACTTGCAGCGACACATCGTTCAGCACCTGACGCATCTGGCCATCCGGCCCGACGAAAGCCTTGTGCAGGCCACGCGCCTCCAGCACTACCGGTTGCTCGTCCACGGGGGCCTCCACCAGCGAAAGCGCCGGGACCGACGGACGCTGAAAATGCACTGCTCGGGCTGCGCTCAGCAGGCGTTGGGTGTAAGGGTCCTGCGGGTCCTGCAGGATTTGTTCGACCGTGCCCTGCTCGACCACCACGCCATGGCGCATCACTGCTACCCGGTCGGCCAGGCGTGCAACCACGGCCAGGTCATGGCTGACCATCAGCAGGCTGTTGTCGCGGGCGCGCAGGTGTTCCAGCAGGTCGAGGATCTGCGCCTGCACTGTTGCATCCAGCGCGGTGGTGGGCTCGTCGGCGATCAGCAGGCGCGGCTGGCAGGCGATGGCCGAGGCGATCAGTGCCCGTTGTCGCAGGCCACCGGACAGCTGCCATGGATATTGCCGAGCGCGGACTTCGGGCTCGGGCACGCCGACCTGGCGCAGCAGTTCGAGCACACGCAAGCGACGCTGTTCAGCGGTCAGGCCAGTGTGCAACAGCAGCGGCTCTTCGATCTCGGCGCCGACCCTGCGCAGCGGGTCGAGCGAACCCAGCGCATCCTGCATGACGAAGCCGATGCGCCCACCGCACAAACGCTGCCAGTCCGTTTCGCCAAGCCGGCGCAGGTCCTGCCCGGCAAACGCCAGGCGCTTTGCCTGCACCTGGGCACCGGCCCCGGTCAGGCCGACCAGGGTACGGGCCGTCACACTTTTGCCCGAGCCGGATTCGCCTACCAGTGCCAGGCACTGGTAGGCGTGCAGTTGCAGGTCGACGCCGTGCACCACCGGCACGCCGTTGAAGCTCACGCGCAGGTCGCGGATGTCCACCAAGGGTGCCGGGTGCTGTTCGAAGATGCTCATGGGTTTCTGCCCTCGCTACGGCGCAACCAGTCGCGGCCGATGACGGTGATGGAAATGACAGTCAGGGTGATCGCCAGCGCCGGCCAGGCCATCAGCCAGGGTGCGTTGGCCATGAAGTTGCGCGCCACGGCCATCATCGCGCCCCACTCGGGCGCAGGCGGTGGGGCGCCGAAGCCCAGGAAGCTCAGCGCGGCGGCGGCGGTGATGGCGCCGCCCAGGCCGATGCAGGCCAGGATCAGTACCGGTTGCACGGCGTTGGGCAGCACATGGGCCAGCACCACCGCCGAGCGACTGCGGCCCAGCGTGACGGCGGCTTCGACGAAGCCGGCGTGGCGGATGGTCAGGGTCTGGGCACGGACCAAACGGGCGTAGCGCGGCACCGAAGCGATGCCGACGGCGAGGATCAGGTTGCTGGTGCCCTGGCCGAACAGGGTGATGATGACCAGCGCCAGCAGCAGGTCGGGGAACGCCAGCAGGACATCGACGGCGCGCATCAGCAGGTTGTCCAGCCAGGCGGGAGCCAGGCCTGCGAGCAGGCCGAGCGAAGTGCCAAGGCCTAGACCGACCAGGGTGGCGGCCAGGCCGATGTAGAGCGATGGGCGGGCGCCGTGGATCAGGCGGCTGAGCACGTCGCGGCCGTTTTCGTCGGTGCCGAGCCAGAAGGTGCTGTTGGGTGGGAGGTAGGCCAGGCGGGCGTCGGCGGCCAGGGGGTCGGTTGGGGAGAGCCAGCTGGGGAAGGCTACAGCCAGCAGGAGCAGGGCAAGGATGACCCAGGCCAGGGTAATGCCTGGGCGAACCTGCCAGTTGTGGGGCACGGTGGTGGGTGTCAATGCGATCGTGTTCATGTCTGTCCTTCTTGTGTCGCCTGTGCCGGCCTCTTCGAGGCTAAAGCCGCTCCCACAGGGATATCCACTGGTTCCAGCAGGGTGGTGATCCTGTGGGAGCGGCTTTAGCCGCGAACAAGGGCGCAGCCCTTGCCATGTGGGCTACGGTGCCGGGTTGGGAGTGCGGCGGTGCACGGCCTGGATTGCGGCCAGCAATTCGTCGCTCAGGTGCACATCCAGCGCACTCAGGTTTTCCTCCAACTGCAACAGGGTGGTCTGCCCGGTAATCGCACTGGCCACGAATGGCTGGCGAATCACGAAGGCCAGGGCCAGTTGCGCTGGCGTCAGCCCATGCGCCTGGGCAATCTGCACATAGCTAGCGATGGCGCTGTTGGCTTCCTCGCTGCCATAGCGATTGAACGTGCGATACACCGACGACAACCGCGAACCCTCAGGCCTGGCGCCGTTCAGGTACTTGCCGGTCAACGCCCCGAACGCCAGCGGCGAATAGGCCAGCAGGCTGATCCCTTCGCGATGGCTGAACTCCGACAGGCCGTTTTCATACAAGCGGTTGAGCAGGCTGTACGGGTTCTGGATGCTGGCGATACGCGCCAGGCCCTTGTGCTCGCTGTGCCGCAGAAACTGCGCAACACCCCACGGCGTTTCGTTGGACACGCCGATATGGCGGATCTTGCCGGCCTTGACCTGTTCATCGAGCACTGCAAGGGTTTCTTCGATGGCAATGGTGTCCGGGTGGTCATCGGCATAGGGATATTCGCGGACGCCGAAGAAGTTGCTGGTGCGATCGGGCCAATGCAGCTGGTACAGGTCCAGGTAGTCGGTGTTCAGCCGGCGCAGGCTCCCTTCCAGAGCGGCGACGATGTTCTTGCGGTCGTGGTGCGACAGGCCATCGCGGATGTGTGCCTGGCCACCGGGGTCGCGGGCCGGGCCGGCGATCTTGCTGGCCAGGATGAGCCTGTCGCGGTTGCCACGGGCTTTGATCCAGTTGCCGAGGTAGCGCTCGGTGGTGGTCCAGGTTTCGGCGCGGGTGGGCGTGGGGTACATCTCGGCGGTGTCGATGAAGTTGATGCCGGCGGCGATGGCGGCGTCCAGTTGCTGGTGGGCGTCCTGTTCGGTGTTCTGGTGGCCCCAGGTCATGGTGCCCAGGCTGAGCAGGCTGACCTGGAGGTCGGTGTGGCCGAGGGAGCGGTAGCGCATTGGTTTTTCCTGATGAATGTGTGTTGGGTTCAAGATCCTGGGGCTGCTTTGCAGCCCTTTCGCGACGCAAGGCCGCTCCTACAAGGGATCGCGGTTTCCTGTAGGAGCGGCCTTGTGTCGCGAAAGGGGCGCAGAGCGCCCCCTAGGCTGCGAACTGGTTATGCGCCTTGGGTAAGCCGAGGTGCTCGCGCAAGGTGGTGCCGGTGTACTCGGTCCGGAACAAGCCGCGCTTCTGCAGCAGCGGCACCACTTCCTCGACGAACACCCGCGCGCCCGACGGGAACATGTCGGGCATGATGTTGAAGCCATCCCCTGCCCCGGCCAGGAACCACTCGGCCAAGGTATCGGCGACCTGCTCCGGGGTACCTACAGCCAACCGATGCCCCACCAGGATCCGCCGCGACAGCTGGCGAATGGTCAGGTTCTCGCTGCGCGCCAGGTTCAGCTGGGCTTGCAGAAACCCGTGGGAACCACGCTCGAAATCCGCCACCGCGCCAATCCGATCCCAAGGCAACGGCGCATCCGGGTCCAGCTCGCTGGCATCGATGCCGATGCGCCCCGCCACCTGCTGCAGCAGGCCGTGTTCGCCGTGCCAGGCGTTGAGCTGGTCGAAGCGGGCATGGGCCTCGGCCTCGGTACTGCCGATCACCGTCGACAGGCCGGGCATGATCTTCAGGTGCTGCGGGTCACGCCCCCAGGCCTTGGCGCGGGCTTTCATCTCCTGGTAGAACGCCACGCCGTCGGCCAGGGTAGTCTGGGTGGTGAAGATCGCGTCGGCATAACGTGAACCCAGCGCCTTGCCGCCTTCGGAGGAACCGGCCTGCACCAGCACCGGCCGGCCCTGGGGCGAGCGCGGCAGGTTCAGCGGGCCCTTGACCTGAAAGTGCTTGCCCTGGAAGTCCAGGGTGTGGACCTTGCGCGGGTCGGCGAAGCGGCCGCCGGCGCGGTCGCCGATGATCGCGTCGTCTTCCCAGCTGTCCCACAGCTTCAGGGTCACCTCGACGAACTCTTCGGCTCGCCCGTAGCGGTCGACATGCAGCGGCGCGCCAGCCAGGCCGAAGTTCTGCGCTGCGGCATCACCGGCATTGGTGACTACGTTCCAGGCCGCGCGGCCGCCGCTGATATGGTCCAGCGAGGCGATGCGCCGGGCCAGGTTGAACGGTTCGTTGTAGGTGCTGGAGCAGGTGGCGATCACGCCGATGCGCTCGGTGGCGGCGGCCACGGCGGTGAGCAGCACAGTCGGCTCCAGGCGGCCGCCGGGTTGCGCGGACACGTCCGGCGGCAGTGCCGGGCCGTCGGCGAGGAAGATCGCGTCCAGGCAGCCGTGCTCGGAAATGCGTGCGATGTCGCGGTAGTAGTTGACGTCGATATAGGCGTCGAGTGCCGCCTCGCCCTGGCGCCAGGCGCCGGAATGCGAGCCGAAGCCGAGGATGTTCATGCCCAGGCTCATCTGTTTGCTGCTCATGCGGTTCTCCTGATCAGACTGCGCTGGCTTCGTCGCCGCTGCCCTGCCCTTCACTGGCGGCGGCGTGGCGGGCGCGCCAGGCCTGGGCCGGGCTGATGCCGTTGAGGTAGTAGTCGCCCAGCGCCTGCTCGCGGTAGATCGCCGGGTTGTGCGAGGCCAGGGTCCGAGCGTTGCGCCAGTGGCGGTCGAGGCGCCGGGTAATGCTGGTGGCCGAGGCGCCGCCGACCTCGAACAGCAAGGTGCTGGCCTGCAGCACTTGCGGCAGGACAATCTGCTGGGCCTGGAACGCGTGGATCTCAGCGTCGGTGTAGAGCTGCTCGGGCACCTCGCCTCGCTGCCCCGCTTCGAACACCGCCTGCAGGCTCTGGCCCACCGCAGCCACCTGGGCCTCGGCGGCGAAAGCGAGGCTCGACAACCGGCCGATCACCGCCTGCACCAGCGGGTCGGCGGCCGGTTGCGACTGCCCCGGCACACCAAAGGCGCGGGTGCGGCCCTGGACGAAGGCCACGGCATCGGCCAGCACCGCACGGCTGATGCCGGCCAGCGTGGCCAGGTGCACCGCCTGGTAGAACGCCGTGAGGTACGACTCAGCGCGCAACTCCCCTTTGCTGAAGCGGCGCAGCAGATGCTCAGGCTGCACCTTCACTTGCGTGAAACGCGTGGTACCGCTGCCCGTCAGGCGCTGGCCGAAACCATCCCAGTCATCGACCCGCTCCACCCCCGGCGCACGGGTCGGTACCGCCAGGCTGACGAAGTCGTCACCGTGGTTGGCCACCGCCGCGACCCAGTCGGCGTACAGAGTGCCGGTGCAGTAGTACTTCTCACCGTCCAGGTAGTAACCGCCCTCGTCCTCGCTGAGCTGCACGGTATTGCCGGTGCTGTCGGTGCGCTCGGCCATGGCCGCGCCCCACAGCTCACCGGCCACCACACGGGCGAACCAGTAGTCCTGGGAAGCGGCGTCGTTGGACGACAGTCGCCCTTCGACAAAGCCGAAGTGGGCGCGGAAGATCTGCGGCAGGTTGGAATCGGCCTGGCCCAGGCGCACCAACTGGCGCAGCAACTGCGGCAAGCTCGCGCCAAGGCCGCCGTGGCTGCGGGGCACGCGCAGGGCGCCAAGGCCGGCTTCGCGCAGCCAGGCCACCGGTTCATGGGCCAGGGTGCGTTGCTGCTCGCGGGCCACTGCGCCTTCGGCAATGCGCGCGTAGATCGGCGCAAAACGCTCATCCAGATCGGCATCGGTAATCGAGGTTTGACTCATGGCAGTTCCTTTTTCGTGAATTCAGGGGCGTGCGGTGCGCGGGTCGATGGCCTGGGTCGCCAGGTCCACCAGCAGGTTGACCAGCACGTAGAGCGCCGCTGCCAGCAGGGTCACGCCGAGCACCAGCGGCACGTCCTTGGTGGCGGTGGCGTCGAGCATCAGCCGGCCAATGCCCTGGCGGCCGAACAACAGTTCCAGCACCACCGCCCCACCGAGCAGGCTGGCGAACACGTAGCCGGCCAGGGTCACCAGCGGCACCAGGGCGTGGCGCAAGGCATGGCGCAGGCGCACGGCGGTATCACCCATGCCGCGGGCGCGGGCCTGGGTGATGAAGGGTTGTTCCAGTACCTGCTCCAGCGATTGGCGCAGCACCTGGGCCAGCACCGCCGCAATCGGCAATGCCAGGGCAAGGCTCGGCAGCACCAGTGAGCGCCAGCCGCTTGAACCGGACGGCGGCAGCACATGGAAGTAGAAAGCGAACGCCAGCAGCAGCACCGTACCGATCACGAAGTTGGGGGCTGACGAGAGCACCAGTTCGATGCCCGACACCAGCGCCCGCAGACGGCGCCCACGGTTGGCAGTAAGCAATGCCGAAGCCAGTGCCAGCAGCACTGCCAGTACTGCCGCGCTGCTGGCCAGGGCCAGGGTCGCACCGGCCTGCTCGGCAATCGCCTGGCCGACCGGAATGCGCAGTCGGTACGACTCGCCCAGCTCACCCTTGCCCAGGCGCAACAGGTAATGCCCGTATTGCACCCACAGCGGCTGATCGAGGCCGTATTCGGCACGCACCTGGGCCAGCAGCGCTTCGCTCGGCATGGCATCCGGGCCGCCGAGAATCACCAGTGCGGTGTCACCACCGCTGTGCTGCATGCCGAAGAAGGTCAGGCTGGCCGCCGCCCACAACACGATCAGGCCGTCACGCAGGCGGCGCAGCAAAGTGGCCAGCAATGTCATGGTTGCTCCTTTGCCAGCCACACGCTGGTGAACAGGGGAACGTTGTGCGAACCGTCGAACAGCACGCCGCCGACTGCGTTGCGATAGGCCAGCAGCATCTGGCTTTCCACCGAGGGCACGGCCGGCACGGTCTCGCCCAGGCGCTGCTGGGCCTGGCGATACAGCGCGCGGCGCTGCGCCGGCTGGGTGCTGCGCCGGGCGTCACCGAGCAGCTGGTCGAGGCTGGCGTCGCGGAAGTGGCCGACGTTCTGGCCGATCATCCGGGCGCTGGGGATCGACTGGCTGTGGTAGAGGATGTACAGGCCGTCGGCTGTATTGGTGTGCCAGTAGCCGCCGCCGAGGGCATCGAAGTTGCCGCGGTAGCGCAGTTCCATGACCTTGCTGATCGGCAGCAGCTCGATGCGCAGGTCGAAGCCCACTTTGCGCAGGTCGGCCTGGGCCGCCACCGAGACATTGGCCGGGAACGCCGGGTTGTCGTAGGTCAGCAGCGTCGCCCCGAGGCGCTGGCCGTCGCGGCTGCGGTAGCCCTCGGCATCACGCCCGGTCCAGCCGGCGGCATCCAGCAGCCGGCCCGCTTCGGCGGGGTCGAAGGCCAGGGCATCGCGTGCCACCGGGTCATAGCCGGGGGTGTTCAGCGCCAGAAAGTCACCCTTGGCCTGGTACTCGCCGAAGCCGGAGATCCACGCCAGGCCGTCGCGGTCGATGGCCTTGGCCACGGCCTGGCGCACCCGCACGTCATCGAACGGTACGCGCTCGACATTGAAGGTAATGCTGCGCGCCGGGTTGCCCTTGCGGATGCGGTTGCGCAGGGTCAGCTGCGGGTTGGCGCGGATCGCTGCAGCATTCTGCGCCGGGGCGTCCAGGGCCATGTCGCTGTCGCCAGCTTCCAGCGAGGTGTAGCGGATCATCGCTTCGGGCACGTAGCTCAATTCAATGCCGTCCAGGTAGGCCTCGCCCTGGTGATGGATCGCAGGTGGCGCCCAGTGGTAGCCCGTGCGGCGGGCGAAGCTGGCGCGCTGGTCACGCACCCAGCCGGTCAATACGAACGGCCCGGTGCCGATCGGCCGACTGGCGATGGTCGCGGGCGCCTCGATGATCTGCCGTGGCGAAATCATCCCCAGCCAGGCTTGCGACAGCACATCGAGAAACGGCGCATAAGGTTCGCGCAAGGTGGCTTCGAAGGTGAACGCATCGACCACCCGGCCGTTCAAGTACGGCGCGATGTAGGCAGCCGCCAGCGGCGACTTGGTCTTCGGGTCGCGCATGTGTTCGAGGTTGACCCGCACCGCTTCCGCGTCGAAGCGCTCGCCGTCGCTGAAGGTGACGTCGTCGCGCAGGTGGAAGGTGTAGGTCAGGCCGTCGGCGCTGATCGTCCAGCTCTTCGCCAGCCACGGCGTGAGGGTGCCATCCTCGGCCTGGTAGACCAGGCAGTCGAACAGGGTGCGGCCCATCCACTGCATGTTGCCGTGGGACAGCGCATGGATGTCGAAGCTGCCGGCATCGGTCGCTGCCGATACGCGCAAGGTCCCGCCGCGCTGGCCGCGTTGCTGCTCGACGAAGTCGCTGGCCGGGTAGCGCATCACGCCGTTCACCTCGCTGACCGCTTCGCCCTTGAGGGTCGACTGGGTCTGCGGGGGCGTGGCGGGTGAACAGGCGGCAACTAACAGCGCACTGGCCAACAGGCATGAATTGAATAGTCGGGTATTTGGCTGCACAGCAGGCTCTTTATATAGACGGCTACATAAAGTCCTATTGCAGATGTCGTGCCAGCCTTATTTCCACGTATTTACTGGATGCCAGCAACCCTTCAGACACTCCAGCCAAACAAACTGCCCATCTACTGTTGAAATACAGACAGCCAGGCAGCGCATAACCCTGTGGGAGCGGGTTTACCCGCGAATGCGGCGGTGGCCCTGCCATTGCATTCGCGGGTGAACCCGCTCCCACAGGGCTCACTGCTCAGTTTGGGTATTTGTATATAACCCGCACTGTTTCAAACACAACACGGCCACAACAAAACTTGCTGTTTCGTTCATCGCCACCCACTCAGTTACTTGGCAAAACCGCAACTTTGGGCCTTTTGCCAGCTGGCACAGAATCTGCTCTTACCGCTTTCGACAGGCCTGACTATTCCCATAGAACGCCGAGGACCTACGATGACTTTCAAGGAATACGACGATGCGTGCGATTCACCCCCACCCACTGCGCCTGGCCATCCGCCACGCCGCTCTGGCCACCCTGCTGGCCCCGGCCACGGTACTGGCCGCTGACCCGACCCTCGGCACGGTGACCGTGCAGGCCGCCAAGCAGACTGAAGTGCAACAGGCCGCCAGCGCGCTCGCCGAGGTGCCCGGTGGCACCAGCGTGGTCGACAGCGAAGAAGTCGCCAAAGGCCGTACCGCCACCTTGCAGGACACCCTGGCCTACCAGCCCGGCGTATTCGTGCAGTCCACCGGCGGCAACGACGCGGCGAAGATCTCGATCCGTGGCTCCGGCGCCAACACCTCGCCCGGCTACTTCCGCGAAGGCATCAAGTTCCTTTTCGATGGCCTGCCACTGACTGGCCCTGGCGGTACCCCTTACGAATTCCTCAATGCCAGCGGCGTCAACTACACCGAGATCCTGCGCGGCGCCAACGCCTTCCAGTATGGCGCGCTGACCCTCGGCGGCGCGGTCAACTTCGTCAACCACAGCGGCTATAGCGCCCCCGGCCTGCGCGTGCGTGCCGAAGCCGGCAGCTACCACTACCAGAAGCAGAGCATCAGCTACGGCGGTGTCGAAGGCGGCCTGGATTACTACCTGCAGGCCGACAACTACCGCAACGACGGCTACCGCGACTACAGCCTGTCGAAAAGCTCGGGCATCGTCGCCAACGCCGGCTACCGCTTCAACCCGAAACTGGAAACCCGCCTGCTGCTGCGCTACCGCGACGAAACCCACAACGACCCCAGCGCCACCACCCTCGACAATGCCCTGCACCACCCGCGCCGGGCCAGCGCCACCGCCGAAAGCAGCGGCGCCGGTGCGCGCCGCCCGGGCAGCATCTGGGTCGGCAGCAAGACCACCTACACCTTCGACGACGATGCGCGGCTGACCTTCGGCCTGTCGTACCACGACTACCGCCACACCAACAGCCCGCGCAGCCCGAGCAACCCCAGCTACTGGGACTGGCACGACCTCGGCCTGCTGCTGGGCTATGACCGCGTCGACTACCTGTTCGGCCACGAGAGCCGCAGCAATATCGCCTTTACTTCGACCCAGCATTTGCGCGGTGGGGTGGATTCGGCCAACGGCAACAAGGTGTCGCTCAAGCAGGTCAACTACAAGGACTCGTTCGACCGGGTGATCGCCCTGGGCAACGACATCAACCTGGTCGACAACCTGTGGCTTACCAGCGGCGTGTCGTTCATCAACGTGCGGCGCAAGGTCAACATCGACTACGCGGTGAACCCCAACACCACCACCTTCCCGCAGCATGTCGACTACGACAACTGGAGCGTCGCCCCGCGCATCGGCCTGCGCTACGAGATCAACCCCGAACTGCAGGTGTTCACCAACTTCAGCCGCAGCATCGACCCGCCCGCCTCATGGGAATACTCCGGCTCCGGCCCGACCCTGCCGTACATTCGCCCGCTGGTGGAGCAGAAGGCCAATACCTTCGAAGTCGGCATCAAGGGCTCGCACGGCATCTTCGACGGCAGCCTGGCGCTGTACCGTTCGTGGATCCACGACGAATTGCTGAACGTGCAGATTATCCCTGCCACGTCTACGGCGGCGGCGGTCACTGGCGCGTTCAACGCCTCGCCGACCATCCACCAGGGTGTCGAGGCCGGGCTCAACACGCGCTTGTGGGACAACCCCGAGGGCGACCTGGTGCGCTGGCGCCAGTCGTACACCTACAACGATTTCTACTACCGGCATGACGACACCTTTGGCGACAACCAGCTGCCGGGCGTGCCCAAGCATATCTACCAGGGCGAATTGCAATACCAGGACCACAGCGGCTGGTACACCGGTGTGAATGTGCAATCGGCATCGCGCACGGCGGTGGACTATGCCAACAGCCTGTATGCGCCGTCGTACACGATCTGGGGGGCGAACCTGGGGTATGAGGCGCCGAAGGGCAACTGGAAGGTGTCGCTGGACCTGAAGAACCTGGCGAACAAGGCGTACGTGACGGCAGTGACGCCGGTGTACAACGCGCGCGGGCTGGATACCGCATCGTTCTGGCCGGGGGATGGGATCGGGGCTTATGTAGGGGTTGAAGTTCGGTACTGAGTTTTCCTGTGGCAGCCCATTCGCGGGCAAGCCCGCTCTCAGAGGTACAGCGCATGTATCAAAGGCTGTGGTGATTCTGTGGGAGCGGGCATGCCCGCGAAGAGGCCGGGTCAGAATTACGCCGTACGGGGCATCAGCTCGTAGGGATGCTTCCACCCCGGCACCGCCTGAATCCGCTGCTTCCAGGCCTCGATGTGGCTGAAATCGGTCAGCACGATCCCGGTATCCTCCGGCATGAACACATACCCCGCCAGCGACAGGTCGGCGATGGTCAGCCGCTCACCGACCATGAACGGCGCCTTCGCCAGGTGCGCATCGACAATCCGGTAAGCCGCCGTGGCCCGCTCGCGCAGAAAGCCGGTCACCTCGGTCTCACCGGTCTTCTTCAGGCACAGCAGAAAACGCAGCGCCGCGTAGTAGCTGGTGAACTTGTGGTTGTCGAACAGCATCCAGCGCCAGATCTCGCGCTTCTCGTTGTCGTCACGCGGGCCGAACTGGCCGGTGCGTTCGGCGAGGTATTCGAGAATCAGTGCCGACTGGGTCAGCCGTTGCCCGGCGTGCTCCAGTACGGGCACTTCGCCCTGCTCGTTGACCTGGTCGCGCCACTGCGGGTCACGGGTCTGGCCGTTGAAGAAATCGACGAACACCGGTTGCCAGTCCTGGCCGGTGAGTTCGAGCATCAGCGCAGCCTTGTAGGCATTGCCGGATTCGGCGAAGCAATGCAGCGTGTAGTCGGACATGGGCGGACCTTCAGTTTCCTTTGAATGATCGGTTTGGGCGTTCACGAAAAACTGCGAAGACGCTCGCACAGATTACACAAAACTATGCTTACATTTCCCGATCAACCCGCCAGGAAGGCCTGCAATGCCCTACCCCGATCTGCCCCGTACCCTGTCCACGCCCCGCACCCTGGTGGTCCGCCCCGCGCCGGCATTCGCCCAGCAACTGCGCCAGGCACTGCTCGACAGCTATGCACTGCACCAGCCATTCCTGGCCTGGGCCAAGCCCGACTGGACCTTGAAGGAAGTGCAGGAAACACTGCAACTGAGCGCCGAGGAGTTCCTCGACCCGGCCAAGGAAAAACGCTACTTCATCCTCGCTCCAGACAGCGGTGAAGTGATCGGCTGCATCGGCCTGCGCCCTGGCGATGACCAGTACGAAGTGGGCTATTGGGCGAGCCAGGCCAGCAGCGGCCAGGGCCTGATGCGTGAGGCGCTGACCTGCCTGCTGGACGCCGTCGATGCCCAGGTGTGGCTGACCACTGATATCGATAACCATGCCAGCCAGCGCCTGGCCGAAAGCGCCGGGTTCGTGCGGGCCGCCAGCCAGCTGACTGAATTTGACCCAAGCACGCCGAGGCCTGTGTACCGACGCGTGCCTGCGGGGAACCGATGAGCCGGCACCTCCATCGGCTGGAATAATTCGCCTCTATTTCTTGCGCTGCATCCACGCGGCCCCGAGGCCACTCAGGCAGATGATGGCAATGCCCAGCAAGCTCGCACTGTCGGGCACCTGCCCATAAATCAGCAGCCCCAGCAACCCGGCAAACACGATCTGGCAGTAGCTGAACGGCGCCAGCAGCGCTGGTGCGGCATGGCGGAAGGCCTGGGTCAGCAGCAGGTGCGCACTCATGCCGAAACCGCCCAGCGCCAGCATCAGCAATGCATGGTCCCAGCGCGGCACTTCCCAGAAGAACGGCACCAGCGCACTCATCACCAGGGTATTGCACAGCCCGGCGTAGAAGTTGCTGGTGGTCGGGCTGTCGTAGGCCGCCAGGATACGCGTGAGCAGCTGATAGAAGCAGAAGCCCAGCGCCGAACCGAACGGATAGAGGATCGCCGGGCTGAACATCGCGCCACCGGGGTGCACCACCACCAGCACACCGATGAAGCCCAGCACCACCGCCACCCACTGCCCAGGCGTCACCCGCTCCTTGAGCAAGGGCGCCGACAGCGCGGTGACCAGCACCGGGGCAAGGAAGTTGACCGAGGTCGCCTCGGCCAGCGGCAGGTATTGCAGGCCGGTGGTGAACAGCAGGCTGGTACTCAGCAGGCTCAGCGCCCGCAAGGTCTGCAGCACCGGGCGGCGGGTGCGCAGCACATTCAGGCCCGACTTGGGCAGGAAGATCCCGGCCATCAGCAGCGTGTGCACCACGTAGCGGGCCCACACCACCATGACGATCGGATACAGCCCACCGAGGAACTTGGACAAGGCATCGTGACTGGCGAACAGGAACGTCGCCACCACCACCAGGGCGATGCCGCGCAGGGGTTGGTTGACTCCGGACAGCGGTGTGCTGGAACTCATGGCGTTCTCGACGGCGGCGTGGCTGCATGCTGCGCCAGGGGAAGGTGCGACAGCACGGATTCTAGAAGAGATACGACAACTTAAGGAAGTTCAATTCCAGGCTTTACCTGGGACGTTCGCCATTCCGTTCGCTTATCGACCACTTTCTACACCCGCTGCATGGTCTGTGCCTGGCAAAGCGCGCACCATCGATGACGGACCCTCGACCTCGAACAAGGAGTTTTCATGCAACGGCTCACCACCCGCAACGGCCTCGACCTGCCCTGCATCGGCCTGGGCACCTGGCCAATGACCGGCGACGCCTGCACCCGCGCCGTGCACCAGGCGCTGGAGTTGGGTTACCGGCACATCGACACCGCCACTGCCTACGCCAACGAAGCCGCTGTCGGCCAGGCCCTGCGCGACAGCAGCGTGCCGCGTGAGCAGATCCACCTGACCACCAAAGTCTGGTGGGACCGCCTTGAGCCCAAGGCCATGCGCCAATCGCTGGAAGACAGCCTGCGGGCGCTGGGCACCGAGCAGGTCGACCTGTTCCACATCCACTGGCCCGCCAAGGACTGGGACCTGGCCCGTAGCATCGAAACCCTGGTGGCATTGCGCGACGAGGGCAAGGCGCGCAGCATCGGCGTGGCCAACTTCCCGCTCGGCCTGCTGCGCCGTGTGGTCGAGGAACTGGGCGCGCCACTGTCGGCGATCCAGGTCGAATACCACGTACTGCTCGACCAGCAACCACTGCTCGACTACGCCCGCCAGCATGACCTGGTGCTGACCGCCTACACCCCGCTGGCCCGTGGCCGCGCGGCGGAGCAGGCGGTGATCCGCGAGATTGCGCGCAAGCATGGCGTACTGCCGAGCCAGGTGGCGTTGAAGTGGTTGCTGGACCAGAACGGGGTGGCGGTGATTCCCAAGGCCAGCAGCCGGGACAACCAGCTGGCCAACCTGGCGGCACTGGAGGTGCGGCTGGATGATGCCGACCGCGCGCTGATTGCCGGGTTGCCGAAGGGGCAGCGGGTGGTCAGCCCGGAGTTTGCACCCGACTGGAACAGCTGAGTCCTGCCAGGGCCTCTTCGCGGGCACGCCCGCTCCCACAGGGTTCACCGCAGGCTTGAAGACTTGTGCAGAACCTGTGGGAGCGGGTTTACCCGCGAATGGGCCCTTGATCAGTTACACCGAAACCTGCTTCAAGCGCTCGCTGGCCGGCGCCGGCCGCCCGTACAGATAGCCCTGGAAGTGCGAGCACCCTTCCGCCCGCAGCCGCTGCATCTGCTCCTCCGACTCCACCCCTTCGGCCGTGGTCTTGATCATCAGGCTGTTGGACAGCTCGGTAATCGCGCGGATGATCGACATCGCCTCGCGGCTGTCGCACATGTCATGGACGAACGACTTGTCGATCTTGATCCGGTCGAACGGGAACGAACGCAGGTAGCCCAGCGACGAATAGCCCGTACCAAAGTCATCCAGCGAGATCGACACGCCCAGGTCCTTCAGCGCCCGCAAGGTACGCACGTTTTCTTCGCTGTTGCCGAGCAGCACCGACTCGGTGATCTCCAGCTCCAGGCGCTGCGGTGCCAGGCCCGAGTCGGCCAGGGCCAGGGCCACGCTGTGGACCAGGTTGGCATTCTTGAACTGTACCGGCGACAGGTTCACCGACACGGTCTGCTCGGTTCCCCAGCTGGCCGCCTCCTGGCACGCCAGGTTTAGCGCCCGGGTGCCGAGCTCGTGGATCAACCCGGTTTCCTCGGCGATGGGGATGAAGTCCATCGGCATGACCATGCCCCGGGTCGGGTGCTCCCAGCGCAACAGCGCCTCGTAGCCGGTCACGCTGTTGGTCTGCTGATCCACCACCGGCTGGTAATGCAGGTGCAGCTGCCCCAGGTGCAGCGCCGTGCGCAGGTCGGTTTCCACCAGGCGGCGCTGACGGGCGGCGACATCCAGTTCCAGGTGGAAACACTCGTAACGGTTACGGCCGTTGCGTTTGGCCTCATACAGCGCCATGTCGGCATAGCCGAGCAGCTGCTCGGCCTGGTCGTTGTCGTCGGGGGCGATGGCGATGCCGATGCTCAGACCCACCGAGAACTGATGACCCTCGATCTGGAATGGCGGGCAGATCGCCTCGATCAGGCGCCTGGCCGTGTTACAGGCGGCTTCACGACTGTCCAGATGGGTCAGCACCACGGCGAACTCGTCACCGCCCAAGCGGGCCAGGGTGTCGTGCTCGCGCAGTTCGCGGCGCAGGCGCTTGCCGAGCGCGCGCAACAGCTTGTCACCGAAGGCATGGCCGAGGGAGTCGTTGATGTTCTTGAAGTTGTCCAGGTCCAGGCACAGTGCAGCAGTGAGCTTCTCGTTGTCGTGACCGCGCACCAGGGCCTGCCTGAGGCGCTCATGGAACAAGGTGCGGTTGGGCAGCCCGGTAAGGGCGTCGTGGTGCGCCATATGGTGGATCTGCGCGTGGGCGGCCAGCTCTTCGGTGGCATCTTCGGCCACGAACAGCACGTAATCTGCCTGGCCCTCACACTGTTGGCTGAGCAGCACGCGGCTGCGCAGGGTGCGCGGGCCACAGGCGGTGTCGACCCGGGTTTCGGCGGCAAAGCCCTTGCTGCTGCGCGCCCCACGGCTGAGCTGGGTTTCCAGGTAATCCGCGGCGGCCGGTGCCAGGCACTCTGCGGGCGTGTGGCCGATCATTGGCTTGGCGCCGCCACCGAACAGGCGCTCGGCCTGTTGGTTGGCGAGCAGGATGCGCTGGCTTTCCAGGTCCTGGACGATGACGCTGGCAGGGATGTTGGCAATTACCGAGTCAAGGAACTGCGACAGGTTGGCCATTTCCTGGCTGTACTGCTCGGCCAGTTCCTTGGCTTGCAGCAGCTCCAGCTCCTGCTGGCGGCGCTCGGAAATGTCGCGGGTGACCTTGGCGAAACCGACCAGCTGGCCGTGGTCGTCACGTACCGCCTCGATCACCACATGGGCGTGGAAGGCCGTGCCGTCCTTGCGCAGGCGCGAACCGATCTCTTCGAAACGGCCGCTGCTGCGGGCCTGTTCCAGGTTCTGCTCAGGCAGGCCGGCCGTGCGCTGGTCTTCACTGTAGAACAACGAGTAATGCTGGCCAACGATCTCCTCGGCGCGGTAGCCCTTGGCGCGCTGTGCGCCGGGGTTCCAGTTGGCGACAATACCGTCGGGGGTGAGCAGGTAGATGGCATAGTCCACCACGCTCTGGATCAACAGCCGGTACATGATGTCGGGGCTTGCGACTAACGACATGAAATTTACCTGAACCTGCGACGCGCACGAAAGGAACCCCGCGCCAGGGCGGCCGGGTCTTGTAAGGCAGTGCTGGCATTATGCCTTGCGAGTGGATTTTGTGAAGTGGATCACAGAATTTTGCTGCCGGTCAGTGGAAGACGGACGTCACCTGGTAGGTGAGCAGGTCAGGCTCGTCGGCGGGGAAGATCTGTTGCACAGGCCGTTGCAGGTCGGCTACCACGGCCTTGCAGAACGCCACCGCGATCGGATCCAGGGCGTAGCAACGCAGCAGCCAGTCGCCGGGGCTGGCGAGGAACTGGTTGGCCACGGCACGGCCGATGCCCTGGCGCCGATAGCGCTTGAGGATGAACAGGTCGGCCAGCTCCAGCGCGTCGAAACCGGGCAGTTCGCTGCGCTCTACAAGCACGAAGCCGGCGATGAAACCGTCCGCCAGCACCAGGCTGGCGCTCCAGCCTGGGGACTGCCAGTAGCGCTGCAGGTGCTCTTCGTGAATGTAGAAACGGCCGTTCACTTCGACATCTTCCTGCTCCCAGTCGGAGGACTCATAGGCATAGAACTGGTAGAGGTTACGGATGAGTTCGGCCTGGTCGGGGGTGGTGGGCAGCAGTTCGATGGGCAGCATGGCTGGGTGGGCTCGGGGAAAAGGCCATTCTAAGGCTTTTGTAGTGCCTGTACTGGCCCTTTCACGGGTAAACCCGCTCCCATAGGTTCTGCACAAGCCTTGAAGACTGTGGTGAACCCTGTGGGAGCGGGTTTACCCGCGAAGAGGCCGCCACAGGCTTATGCAATAGCCGCCACAGCCTCGATCTCCACCAGCATGCCATCCAGCGCCAGGCGCGGCACCGGTATCAGCGTACAGGTGGGCTTCATGTGCCCTCCCCAGGCGCGATCCGCCTCAGCCACCCACTGCGCCAGGCGTTGCTCACTGTGATCGACAATCAGCAACGTCAGCTTGAACACCTGAGCCAATTCCGCTCCTTTCGAAGCCAGCGCAATCTGCAGATTGGCCAACGCCTGGCGGGCCTGCCGTGCAAATTCGGGCGAAAGCTGCCCATCGGCATCCTCCCCACCCTGCCCTGCAATAAACAGCAGGCGGCTACCGGCGATCACCTCCGCAACATGGGAATAGGCATTGGCGCTGGGGTCGTACAGCCCTTGTGGGTTGGACAATTGAAATGCGCGGGTCATGGGACGCTCCTTCGTATGAATGAGCGTCTGAGTCTGTGGGCTCGAGTTAGGTAGAGGTCAAGCTCTTGTCGGAAATTTCTTTATCGCCGTGCAGAACCTCAACGACGTGTATGTAGGACTGCGCCGCACAGTTCGCTAGATTGCAGTTCCCGGCACGGAGGCCAGCACTGCGGCGTAGCGCCGCTTCACTGAAGGAAAAGCCATGAGCAAGCCCTATGCGTTCCAACTCGCCTACACCATCAGCCCGGTGAACAATGATCATGAAGGTGATGCCGCAATAGCGCGAACCCACCTGCGCGAAGAAATGGGCTGGAAGACCTCCGGCAAAGTCGAAACCACCCTGCACGGCGAGGTTGTCCTGTCACCGGGTACGCCTGACGAAAAGCGCAAAGAAGCCAGCAAGGCGATTCGTACCCGCATCCGTGACGCGTTCAAGGCACTGGAGGTAGAGGACACGGTCAGCTTCGCCGGCAGCCTGATGGTCAGCGGCCTGGACCCGGCCATCAAAATCGGCATCACGCCCGACTGACGCCATCGGTATCAGGCGCCATGCGCCTGATACCGCCGCCGTCATTTCTCCTCCAGCACCGCCCTGCCCTTCACTGCCCGCGGCCCACGCCAGGCCCAGAACAGCAGCCCCGGGAACGGTGCATAGACCACGAACACAACCCACAGCATCTTGCGCTCTGCGCGCCGATCGCTGCCGATGATGTGCCAGATGGCAAAGATCTCGAGCAGGATGACCAAGGCCGCGACAATGATCCAGATCGTTCCGATTTCCATGAGCACTCTCCCGTTGGCATGTACTGGGTTGGGTTGCTGCCAGCGCTGAGGGTTCAGTCGGATTTGCTGCGAACGCCCAGTCCCGGCACCCCGTCCAGGGCCGCCTTGAGCGCCACGGCATCGGCAAAGGCCTGCTCGCTCACCAGCACCCCATCCTTCAAGCGCAGCCATGAAACCTGCCCCGCCTGCCCCGGATAGCGACTGGCAATACGGCCTTCGCGGTCGAGCAACACCCGGTAGCTGTAATCACGCATCGCCGGAATGGCGAACAGCTTGCTGATCAGCGCCGGCATGCGGTGAATATCGGCGACGAACACCGCATCGCGCGCCTCCAGGTAGCCCTTGGGCGCGTCGGCCAAAGCGGCCTTGACCAGCTTGGCACCCTCCATGTCGCGGGCCACCAGCAGTATGTGAGTGTCGGTTTTCAGGCTGTAAGGCTGATCGTACTGGTCAAGCAGCGTCCAGGGTGCCAACCGCTCGCCTGGCTCCAGGGCATGGGCCAGCAACGGCAGCAGACCGAACAGTAACGCAATGGCGTATTTCATCGAAGTTCTCCAGAACAGAGGTGCCAGCATAGTCCACTTGCCTCAACACGACCTGCACCACGACACGCGCGCGCCGGCGATTGTCTTTCCCGCACGCTGCCGCCACACTCTGCTGGCCAGCCAGGAAGCGGAGTCCAGAGTGCCCACCCCACGTCAGTTCAGCAAGAAGACCAGCACCAGCAACATGCTGCGGCTCAAGGCCAGCGCCGGTAGCCCCGAGGCCCCTTATCGCGTCGACTTCATCCTGCTCGAGCACTTTTCGATGGCCAGCTTCACCGTGGCCATGGACGTGCTGGTCACCGCCAACCTGCTGCGTGCCGACAGCTTTCGCTTCACCCCGCTGTCACTCAAGGGTGACCGGGTGCTCAGCGACCTGGGCCTGGAACTGGTGGCCAGCGAATTGTCCGCCAGCGACCTCAAGGCACTCGACCTGCTGATCGTCTGCGGCGGCCTGCGCACGCCGCTGAAATACCCCGAACTGGACCGCCTGCTGGAAGAATGCGCCGCCCACGGCATGGCCTTGGGCGGGCTGTGGAATGGCGCCTGGTTCCTCGGCCGCGCTGGTGTGCTCGATGATTACGGTTGCAGCATCCACCCCGAACAGCGCGCCAGCCTGTCCGAGCGCAGCCCGCAAACCCGCATCACCCCAGCCAGTTTCACCCTCGACCGCGACCGCCTCAGCGCCGCCAGCCCCAACGGCGCCATGGAGCTGATGCTTGGCCTGGTGCGCCGCCTGTACGGCGACGGCTTGGCCGAAGGGGTGGAAGAAATCCTGTCGTTCTCCGGCGCCCGCTACCGCCAGGTCGGCCCTGGGGCGAAGAAGTCGATGAGCTTGCACCTGCGCACCATTGTCGAGCTCATGGAGAACAACCTCGAGGAGACCCTGAGCCTGGACCAGCTGGCCGCCTACAGCGGTCGCTCGCGTCGGCAGATCGACCGCCTGTTCCAGGCCCAGCTCGGCACCTCGCCGCGGCGCTATTACATGGAACTGCGCATCACCAAGAGCCGCCGCCTGCTGCAGTACTCCGACCTGTCGGTGATGGAGGTGGCAGTGGCCTGCGGCTTCGTCTCGGTATCGCACTTCAGCAAATGCTACGCCGCCTACTTCGGCTACCCGCCGTCACGCGAGCAACGGCTGGGCGAGTGAGCGGATTCAGGCGCGGATGTAGCTGAGCACCACGTCGCAGATCATCTGCCGGTGGCGTTGCTTGACCTGCTCGTCGGCCAGGTCGATCTGGAAGATGTCACCGAAGGTGTGGCGGTTGGACACCCGGTAGAAGCAGAACGAACTCATCAGCATGTGCAGGTCGATGACCTCGATGCCTTCGCGGAACACGCCCTCTTTCACGCCACGCGCCAGGGTGCTGCCCAATGCCTGCAGCACCAGGCTGCTCATTTCGCGAATGGCCGGGGACTTCTTGACGTACTCGCCGTAATGGATGTTCTCGGTGCAGACCATGCGCACGAAATCGACGTTGCGGTCGTGGTGGTCGAAGGTGAACTCGGACAGCCGGCGAATCGCCTGCTCGGCCGGCAGCGACTCCAGGTCCAGGCTCTGCTCGGTCTTGCGGATGTCGCCGTACAGCTTGACCAGGCACTCGACGTACAGCTGCTCCTTGCTGCCGAAGTAGTAGTAGATCATGCGCTTGGAAGTGGCCGTGCGCTCGGCGATGGCGTCCACGCGCGCGCCGGCCAGGCCCTGCTGGACGAACTCGTTGATGGCGGCCTGGAGGATGTCCTCGCGGGTTTTCTCGGGGTTGTTCTTGCGCGGCTGGCGCGTAGCCGAGGGTTCAGGCGGGCTGAGGGGGGCTACGGGGTCGGTCATGGGGGCTCACGGGGGTGATTATTGGAATTGGAGAGGGATTATCCGTGAGTGGGGGGATGCAGGGAAGCGGGCTGTTGGTCGAAGGCTCGCAGGTAGCAGGTGTGTGGCCTCTGGGGTATGCATACCTTGTCGATGGCATCCATGCGCACGTACTGTTGAGCGGCAAGCATGAGGTTCTCCAGCCCGCCGTTGCGTCGTTGGAACTAAGCCACAGTCGCTGCCCCCTAACCCTGTGCGATAAGCCCAAAGTCATTCACAGGAAGGTTTGATCAATGAAACGTGAACAGATCGAAGGTGTTGCAGAAAAGGTCGCCGGCAAGGCGCAGAGCGCAGCCGGCAAGTGGCTGGAAGATCCGGCCCTGGAAGCGGAGGGAAATGCGCGCCAGGCATCGGGTCAGCTCACCAAGAGCTATGGCGATGCACTGGATAACGTTTCCACATTTGTAAGGGAGAAGCCGCTGACAGCGCTGGCTGTGGCAGCAGGGCTCGCGCTGGTTGTCAGTCGACTGTTGCGGCGCTGAATTGGCGCGCAAAGCGTTCGCCCATCATAGCGGGGCTTGCAGCGCCCATGAGACCGAGCACCGTCCGGCGGCTCGGGCTCATGGGCGCTGGCAGGCGCGGCCGGGCTGCCGTTTCGCTGATCGGCGGCAGCGTTCGGAACAGTAGCGCACCTGGTCCCAGCATCGCGCCCAACGCTTGCGCCAGCTGAACGGCAGGCCACAGGCGGGACATACCTTGCTCGGCAACGGCTTGCGCATACCCACGTGTCACGCAGTACTTGCCGGTCGATGGCCGGCACTGGACGATGGGCAGGGTTTGAGTACCACGGGCGGTGCACCGGGAGGGATTTCCATACAAGAGTAGTATTTTGTATAGATTTTTGAGGTTATTTCTGAAGCCTCCACTGCCCGTGGGGGTCATCACCCAGCCATTTGGCTGCGCTTTCGCAAAGAGCTGAGTTCGCAAGCGGTCCGCATACCCTGTGGGAGCGGCTTTAGCCGCGAAGAATCCAACGCGGAGCATGACACCGGCTGCGCCGGTGTTCGTAGCTGAAGCCGCTGCCACATTCGCGGGCAAGCCCGCTCCACAGGATGGGGATCAGGCAAGCTCTCAACCGATGATCACAACACCGGCTTGCGCGCCGCCCCGCTACGCCGCTTGGCCATCGCCGCCAGGCGCACCGCGACGTTCGCCGCGCCATAGCCGGCATAGCCACCCTTGCGCTGGATGATCTCGAAGAAGAAACGCTCCTCGAACGGCTCGGTATACACGTGGAACAGCTCGCCGCCCTGGGCATCACGGTCGTACAGAACGTTGTAGTACGCCAGTTCGCTGAGGAACTCGTCGTTGAAATCGAACCGCGCCGCGAGGTCGTCGTAGTAGTTCAACGGGATTTCCAGCAACGGCACCCCCGACTCCTTGGCCCGTGCCACTTCGGCGAAGATGTCCGCGCAGTCGAAGGCGATGTGGTGCACACCCGAACCGCGGTAACTGGACAGCGCATGGGCGATGGCGGTGTTGCGGTTCTCCGAGATGTTCAGCGGCAAACGCAGGCTGCCGCACTGGCTGCGCAAGGCGCGGCTCTTGACCAGGCCATACGGGTCGGGCAGCACCACTTCGTCGTCGGCAGCAAAGTCGAACAGGCTCTTGTAGAACAGCACCCAGCTGTCCAGCGACTCGGCCGGCAGCGCCAGGGCCATGTGGTCGATGCGCTGCAAACCGCCAGTGACAGTGGCGGCCGGGTCCAGGCGGAAGTCGGTGTCGTATAGCGACGGCCCTTCCTTGCCCTGCTCCACCAGGTAGATCAGGCTGCCGTCCGGCGCACGCACGGCTGGCACTTCGCATTCGTTGGGGCCGACCAGGCCACGGAATGGCTGGCCGCGGAAGTCGGTAGCGCGTTGCAGCGCGGCGTGCTCATCCTTCACCCGCAGGGCGGTGGCGCACAGCGACGGGCCGTGGGCCTCGAAGAAGTTGTGGCCAAACGAGTACGGCTCGGCGTTGAGCACGATGTTGATGTCGTTCTGGCGCAGCAGACGCACCTCCTTGCTGCGGTGCTTGCCGGCTTCGGCAAAGCCCAGGCGCTTGAGCCAACTGCCCAGCCGCGCGCCGACGGCTTCGTCGACGGCAAACTCGAGGAACTCCACTCCGTCGTAGGCGCTGGCAGCCGGCGGGGTGAACAGCACGCCCGGCTCGAGGGTGGTGCCTTGCTGTTCCAGGCGCAGGCGGGTCTGTTCTTCGAGGTACAGCAGCGAGCGCAGGCCGTCGGCGGCGTTCTGCCGTGGCGGTGCTGCACGGAAGCCATCGTTGAAGATTTCCAGCGACAGCGGGCCGCGGTAGCCGGTGGCCAGGATCGGCGCGAGGAAGCCGGCCAGGTCCATTTCACCCTGGCCCGGGAAGTTGCGGAAGTGGCGGCTCCACTCCAGCACGTCCATGTTCAGGATCGGCGCGTCGGCCATCTGCACGAAGAAGATCTTGTCGCCCGGGATGTCGCGGATCGCCGCCGGGTCACCTTTGAGCGACAGCGTGTGGAAGCTGTCGAGGATCACCCCCAGCGCCGGGTGGTCGGCCTGGCGCACCAGGTTCCACACTTGCTGGTAGGTATTGACGTGGCGGCCCCAGGCCAGGGCTTCGTAGCCGATCCGCAGGCCGCGCTTGCCGGCGTGCTCGGCGAGCAGGCGCAGGTCGTCCACCAGGATCTGTTCATCGCCAAGGGCATCGGCCTGGACGTTGCTGCACACCAGCACCAGGTCGGTGCCCAGCTCCTGCATCAGGTCGAACTTGCGCTCAGCGCGGTCGATGTTCTTCTGCAGGCGGTCGCGGCGGCAGCCTTCGAAGTCGCGAAATGGCTGGAACAGGGTGATGGCAATGCCGAGGTCAGCGCACATCTGCCGGACTTCGCGCGGGCTGCCGGCGTAGTACAACAGGTCGTTCTCGAAGATCTCGACGCCGTCGAAACCGGCGGCGGCGATGGCTTCGAGCTTTTCCGGCAGGGTGCCGCTCAAGGACACGGTGGCTATCGAACGCTGCATGAGGGAGTTCCTTGTTATTGGACGGACGACGAGCCGAGAACCCGTTGGGGTTTCTGGCACTGTTGATTATTCGCAGGTAAAGTCGGGCGGGCAATCTGTTTGTACGAAATGGTTAGTTTTGCGTTCGATTACCGCACAAAACCGATTTTGGCGAATTGATTCACTGCCGACCCTAAGCAAACATGGACCCAGACGCAGGCCCACCGACCGCCCTCTTCTGCCCTGAGGGTCGTCTGGCAGAACCTGCGCAGACAAGCCCAACGTCACAACATAATAAGTTCAATAAACCGGGTACCGACCTATGCACACCTCCATCGCCTTGCGATCCGCACCTGCTCGTTCGTATTCCCTCTGCAGACACCGCCTGCGGTCAATCGCGCTATAACCGCCCTACTCCCGAAAAGTGATCGCACCCCTCTGGCCGCCCCTGGGCGACGCCAGCCGTGCGGCGACCTACAAGAACAACGGAGACAACGATGGCTCACTCAAGCTCTCAAGCCAAGAAAGCGACCGCCAGTGGATGGATTGGCTCGGCACTCGAATACTACGATTTCTTCATCTATGCCCAGGCAGCGGCGCTGATCTTCCCGCAGATCTTCTTCCCCAACACCGACCCGAAAATGGCCATCATCGCCTCGTTGGCCACCTACGGTGTGGGTTACCTGGCACGCCCTGTCGGTGCGTTCGTGCTCGGTCACTGGGGTGACACCCGCGGGCGCAAGAACGTGCTGCTGCTGTGCATGTTCCTGATGGGCCTGTCGACCATGGCCGTCGGCCTGCTGCCGACCTACCACGACATCGGCCTGCTGGCCCCGGCCTTGCTGGTGGTGCTGCGCCTGGTCCAGGGCTTTGCCGTGGCCGGGGAAATCTCCGGAGCCAGCTCGATGATCATGGAGCACGCTCCGTTCGGCCGACGCGGCTACTACGCCAGCTTCACCTTGCAGGGCGTGCAGGCCGGCCAGGTATTGGCGGCGGCGGTGTTCCTGCCGCTGGCCTACTTCATGCCGAGTGAGGCCTTCAACGACTGGGGCTGGCGTATTCCGTTCCTGTTGAGCGCCGTCGTCCTGATCGCGGGCTTCATCATCCGCCGGGAAGTGCACGAAACCCCGGCGTTCGTGAAGGAAGAGAAGCAGGACAAGGTCGCCAAATCGCCGATCAGCGAAGCCTTCCGGCACAGCTGGAAACACATGGTGCTGGTGATGTTCATGGCGCTGATGAACGTGATCCCGGTGGTTGCCACCATCTTCGGCGCCGCCTATGCGGTGCAGCCGGCCTACGGCATCGGCTTCGACAAAAGCGTGTACCTGTGGATCCCGGTGGTGGGCAACATCGTCGCGGTGCTGGTGATCCCGTTCGTGGGCAACCTGTCCGACAAGATCGGCCGCCGCCCGACCATGATCGCCGGCTGCCTGGGCTCTGGCCTGCTGGCCTTCGTCTACCTGTATGCGATCAGCATCCAGAACGTGCCACTGGCCTTTGCCACCTCGATCGTGATGTGGGGCATGGTCTACCAGGGCTACAACGCGGTGTTCCCAAGCTTCTACCCGGAGCTGTTCCACACCCGCTACCGCGTTTCGGCCATGGCCATCGCGCAGAACATCGGCACCATGCTCACCGCCATGTTGCCAGCCCTGTTCGCCCTGGTGGCGCCACCGGGTTCGGACAACATCCCGCTGGTGATCGGTGGCCTGGCCTTCTTCATTACCTGCGTGTGTGCACTGGCGGCCTACATTGCGCCGGAGACTCACCGTCTGGCGATGGAAGACCTGGGCAATCCGCTTGCCAAGCCGATGGAGAAAGAAGCTTTCGAGGCCAGCCGCAAGGGTAGCTTTCAGGCGGTGAGCCACTGACAGATTGCAGGGGGCCGCTTTGCGGCCCTTTCGCGACACAAGGCCGCTCCTGCAAGGCAATCGCGAATCCCTGTAGGAGCGGCCTTGTGTCGCGAAAGGACCGCAAAGCGGTCCCAGGATTTCAGCCTTCAACCACCTCTTGCAGGTGACGCCAAAGCTTCTCGACATGCTCCCGCTCGGTCGGCAGTGCCCCCACCGAAACCCGCACCATCCACCGCCCTTCCAGCGTCGCCGGCGTCACATACGCCACCCCGGACGCGTTCAGCCGCTCAGCCCACGCCCTGGTATGGGTATCCAGCGCCTCCCCTTCCAGCCCCGCCGGCCGATGGCGAATGCACAAGGTCTGCAGTTGCACCGGTGCCAGCACTTCCCACTCCGCCGCCGCTGCAACCTGCTCCGCCAGCCAGCGGGCATTCTCAAGGTCACGGCGCAAGCGCTGCTGCAAGGCCTCCACGCCTTCGCTGCGCAACATGAACCACAGTTTCAAGGCACGGAAGCGACGGCCCAGCGGGATCCCCCAGTCACGCAGGTTCTTCACCTCGCCATCCACCGCCGACTGCAAGTAGCTCGGGTTGGTGCTCATCACCCGGATCAGGTGCTGAGGATCACGCACGTAGTAGATCGAGCAATCGAATGCCACGCCCAGCCATTTGTGCGCGTTGACCACTACGGAGTCGGCCAGCTCGATGCCATCCCACATCCAGCGGCATTCCGGGAGGATCATCGCCGAACCGGCCATGGCCGAGTCGACATGCAGCCACAGCCCGTTGGCCTGGGCGATTTCGCCGATCGGGCGCAGCGGGTCGAGGGCGGTGGTGGTGGTGGTGCCGGTAGTGGCGACCACCGCACAGGGCTGGTTGCCAGCGGCCAGGTCTTGCTCGATGGCAGCCTGCAGCGCCTGTGGGCGCATGGCGAATTTCTCGTCGGTCGCGATCAGGCGGATGTTGGCGCGGCCGAAGCCGGCCAGCAGTGCAGCCTTGTCCACCGAGCTGTGAGCATGGGCACTGACATACACGATCAATGGCTTGGCCTCGGCCTGCAGGCCGCCGCGGACCAGCGCGTAGTCGGTGGCACGCTCCCGGGCGCTGATCAGCGCCACCAGGGTACTGGTGGACGCAGTGTCCTGGATCACCCCGCTCCACTGGGCCGACAGGCCGAGCAACTGACGCAGCCAGTCGAGGGTGGTTTCTTCGAGCTCGCTCAGCGCCGGGCTGGACTGCCACGACAGGCCGAGCACACCAAGGCCGGTACTGAGGAAGTCGCCAAGCACCGACGACAGGGTGCCGTTGGAGGGGAAATAACCGTAGAAGTCTGGGTGCTGCCAGTGCGACAGGCCAGGCATGACCCATTGGTTGACGTCGTCGAGGATCGCCTCGAACGACTCGCCTCGCTGTGGGGCGGCCTGTGGCAGCTGCGCCTTGAGGTAGCCGGGCTCGACCTGGGCCATGACCGGGCGTTCGCCGACGGATTGGCGGTAGTCGGCGATCAGGTCGATCAGCTGGTGGCCGTACTGGCGGAATTGTTCTGGGGTCACGCGCGGGCTCTCCTGTGGGTGATCAGTCGCCTGCACTGGCCTCTTCGCGGGCTCGCCCGCTCCCACAGGGATTCACAGCCTTCAAGACTTGTGCTGTTCCTGTGGGAGCGGGCGTGCCCGCAAAGAGGCCAGTGCAGGCTATACAATGCCCCCAGTCTAGGCGCCTAGGCCTGCGCGAATAACCCCGCTTCGCGCATACCTGCTATGGCAAACCTGCAACCCCGCCCTGCACCCCGAACTGTGACTGGCGCCACAGCTCGAACACCCGGTTGCGCAACCAGCGGTGCTCGGCCGAAGCCTGCAAGCGCTGGTGCCACACCACCCAGTAGCGCTGGGTATGCTCGACAAACCCCAACGGCCGCCACGCCAGGCCGTGCAGGCGGCACAGCTGGCGGGCGATGTGCTCGGGCACCGTGGCCAGCGCCTGGCTGTTGCCGATCACCTGCACGGTCGCCGAGAAGAACGGTACTTCCAGGCTGATGCGCCGCTGCAAACCCTGGGCGCGCAAGTGCCGGTCGATAAAGCTGTCCTTGTCGCCGCCACCGGAAATGCGCACGTGCTTGCAGGCCAGGTAATCGTCCTGGCCAAGCACGTCCAGCGCGGCCAGCGGGTGGTCCTGGCGCATCAGGCACACTGCGCGGTCTTCGCCGAGCAGGCGACCGTGCAGGTTGGGCGGCGACTCGTCGAACAAGGTGGTGGCCAGGTCGATCTCGCCGCTGGCGAGCAAGGCGTACTGCCCGGCCTGCCAGGTGCGGTAGTCGATGGACACGCCCGGGGCTTCCTGTTCCAAGGCAGCCACCAGCAGCGGCAGCATGTGCTCGGCTACGTAGTCGGAAGCGGCCAGGCAGAAGCGCCGCTCGCAGCGGGCCGGGTCGAAGGTGGCGGGTTGGCGCAGGGCCTGGAGTTCTTCGAGCACCTGGCGCAGGGGCTCGACCAGGGCTTCGGCGTATTGGCTGAGCACATAACCACGGCCCTGGCGCACCAGCAAGGGGTCGTCGAAGGCTTCGCGCAGGTGGGCCAGCTGGCGGCTCAGGGCCGATTGGCTGACGCCCAGGCGGTCGGCGGCGTGGCTGAGGTTCTTCAGCTGCAGGAGGCAGTCGAGGGTGCGCAGGTGGGCGAGGCTGAGGGAGGCGAAGGTGGGGTTCATGCAGTTGCCCTTCTGTTGGTTTTGCCGGCCCATTCGCTGGCAAGCCCGCTCCCACAGGGACCTCACAATGCCAAGGCTTGTGATATCCCTGTGTGCGGGCTTGCCAGCGAATGGGCCGCAAAGCGGCCCCAGCTTTTAGGCGGTAAGGCCTACATATACGTTCTGCACGTCATCGTTCTCGTCGATCGCCTCAAGGAACGCTTCAACCTCGGCCAGCGCTTCAGCACTCAGGCTGGCCGCGCTCACCGGGTTCTTAGGGGTATAACCGATCTTCGCCGAGGTAACGGTGAAGCCATGCTCAGGCAGGGCCTTCTGTACCGCATCCAGGTCGGTGGTGTCGGTGATGAACAAGGTTGACCCCTCTTCTTCACCTTCCTCAAAGTCTTGGGCACCGGCTTCGATGGCGGCCATTTCCGGGTCGGCATCGCCTTCCGGGGTGGCTTCGATCAGGCCGACGTGGTTGAAGTCCCAGGTCACCGAGCCGCTGGCGCCGAGCTGGCCTTTGCGGAACAGCACGCGGATCTGCGCCACGGTGCGGTTGACGTTGTCGGTCAGGCACTCGACGATCAGTGGCACCTGGTGCGGGGCGAAGCCTTCATAGCTGACGGCATGGTACTGCACGGCATCGCCGTCCAGGCCAGCGCCTTTCTTGATGGCACGCTCCAGGGTCTCACGGGTCATCGAGGCCTTCTTGGCCTGGGCGATGGCCAGGCGCAGGCGCGGGTTCATGTCCGGGTCGGCGCCGGACTTGGCCGCGATCTGGATTTCCTTGGCCAGCTTGCCCATGATCTTGCCCTTGGCATTGGCAGCTGTTTCTCTATGTTTGGCTTTCCACTGTGCGCCCATGTCGACTCTCTTTGTTCCAGCGGCCGGTTCAGGAAGCGACCGGCCAAAAGTGGGTGCAGTTTATACGCCCTCGGGCAGTGGATCGACAAGTAATCTCACGCTTCGTCGGCCTTGCGCGCTGCCCTTCAGGTCCGCAGTGGCTTGATCGCCCTGCTGGTGTTGGGCGCCACGTCGTTGGCCGCGGCGGTGCCGGCCGGGCGGCTGTTCCAGTGTGGCAGCAGCACCAGGGCCGAGAACAACGCGCAGCCGGCAAACACGATGAACACCGTGACGCTGTCGAAGTAGCCCGGCAGCAGGCCGCCGAGCACTGCACCCACCGAGCCGCAACCGTTGACGAAACCTGCTGCCGTGGCGCCGGCCTTGGCCGTGCCGAAGTCGATGGCCGCCGCGCCGCTGATCATCGAGTCGGGCCCGTACAGGGTCAGGCCCATGACGAACAGCAAGGCCACCACCATCACGATACTGCCGCTGTGCATGGCCGCCATGAACGCTGCCAGGGTCACTGTCAGCAGCACCAGGCTGATCACGCAGGCCGGCATGCGCCGGGCGCCGAACAGCTTGTCCGAAGCCAGGCCGATGATGATCGGGCCCAACAGCCCCGCCAGTTCGAAGGCAGTGGGGATGATCGCCGCGCCGACCTTGCCTACCGACGGCATCTGCTCGAAGACGATCACCGGCCCCCACAGCAGGATGGCGTAGCGCGCAGGCTTGAGCAGGAAGTACGCCAGGCCAAGGGTCAGCACCGTGCGGTTGCGCAGGATTTCGCGCAGCGGCGCCCACACGCTGCACAGGTTACCGGCCGGGGCCATGCTCTGCGGCTCGGGTTCGACCGCAGCAAGGCCGACGTCCTCCGGCTTGTTGCGCTGCAGGAAGAAGAACAGCACGGCCACCCCGGCTACCACCGCGGCGCTCGAGAAGAACGCCGCATGCCAGGTGCCGACCAGGGTATAGGCCCACCAGCCGGCGAACGGCGAAGCGACCAGGCCGCCGAAGGCGTAGCACGAACTCCACAGCCCCAGCACCCGGCCGCGCTGCGAAGCCGGGAAGAAGCTGCCGATGTTCTTGCACAGCCCGGCCCAGCCGGTGGATTGCGCCAGCCCCTGGACCAGCATGCACGTGGCGAAGACCGGGAAGGTCGCGAAGCTGCCCATCACCACGGCCGCCGCCGCCGAGATCAGCAGGCCACCGAGCACCACGACGCGCGGGCCGAAACGGTCGGCGAGCATGCCCCAGGTGAACTGGCCCACGGCATAGGCGGCCAGGTAGATTGCGTCGAGGTTGGCCATGGCGGCCTTGTCGAGCATGAACGTCGGGTCTTCACCGATGCCGAGCTTGGCCACCGAGAAAGCCTTGCGGGTGAAGTAGAAGGCGGCGTAGGCCAGCCAGGTGATCGCGAAAATCTGGATGCGCCAGCGTTTCAACGCAGCGAGTGCTTGATTCATTGATTCTGACCTCTTGCTCAAGTGTGCCGGCAGATTGTTAAAAAACGCCTGTCTTGTTGTTGTGTTGCGCACTGCATGACGAAGGCTCGTCATTTGGTCAGATGGCACCGATGTGCGGGCCATGCCCCGGCCATTGCTTGTGGCGTTGGCCTCGGGTTGAAACGTATGGAAACAGTTGCTGACTGATAAAGAAAATCGATTTATCGTATTTCACACATAAGCCCAGCTTGTTACTGGAGGCGGTATGTCGGTGTCTCACGCTCAACTCAAGGCCTTCCATGCAGTGGCCGTGCACGGCAGCTTTACCCGCGCCGCGCAAAAGCTGTTTCTGACCCAGCCGGCGGTGTCCGACCAGGTGCGCAAGCTCGAAGAGCGTTTCGGTGTGCTGCTGTTCCACCGCAACAAGCGCTCGGTGCAACTGACCGACCTGGGCGAGCGCCTGCTGGGCATCAGCCAGCGCCTGTTCGCCTGCGAGGCCGAGGCGCACGACCTGCTGCAGGACTCCCGCGCCCTGCACACCGGCAGCCTGGTACTGGCAGTGGATGCGCCCGTGCACGTGCTGCCGCAGATCGCACGCTTTTGCCAGCGCTACCCGGGCATCCAGGTCAAGATCGAGACCGGCAACACCGATGAATCACTGGCCAGGCTGTTCAGCTACCAGGCCGACCTGGCGCTGCTCGGGCGCGATGTCGATGACGAGCGGCTTTACTGCGTGCCGCTGCGCCGCGACCCGATGGTGGCGTTCGTCTCGCACAACCACCCGTGGGCCAGCCGCGGCTCGATCACCCTGGCCGACCTTGACGACACACCGTTGGTGTTGCGCGAGCCGGGGTCGGTCACGCGGCAGACGCTGGAAGAGGAAATGCAGCGCGCAGGCTTGCGGATTCGCCCGGCGATCCAGGTGGAAGGCCGCGAAGCGGCGCGCGAGGCGGTGGTGGTGGGGATTGGCGTAGGGGTGGTGTCGGCGGCCGAGTTCGGCGCGGATGCGCGGGTGTGTGCGCTGCCGATTGTCGATTGCCAGCGGCACCTGACCGAGACCCTGGTGTGCCTGAGCGAACAGCGATCGCGGCGGGTGGTGGCCACCTTCCTGCAGATGGTTCAGGAGGAGTTGTAGCGCCTGTACCGGCCTCTTCGCGGCTAAAGCCGCTCCCACAGGTACCCCACCGCTTGCGAAATCTGTGCAACACCTGTGGGAGCGGCTTTAGCCGCGAAGAGGCCATCACAGGCAATACAACCATGCTGGGAATACCTCATCTCCAGGCCCACCCACCATCCTTTTCCGCCTGCTGGTCCTGTTCGGCGGCCTCCCACAGGTACTCCACCGCTTGCGAAATCTGTGCAATACCTGTGGGAGCGGCTTTAGCCGCGAAGAGGCCATCACAGGCAATACAACTATGCTGGGAATACCTCATTCCCTGGCCCACCCACCATGCTTTTCCGCCTGGCCGCCGACGCCCTGGTCCTGCTGCACTTGGCCTTCATCCTGCTGGTGCTGTTCGGCGGCCTGCTGGTGCTCAGGTGGCGCCCCGCCCTGCTCCTGCACCTCCCCGCCCTGGCCTGGGGCCTGGCGGTGGAAGGCCTGCACCTGCAATGCCCGCTCACCGACTGGGAAAACCGCATGCGTCTGGCGGCCGGTGACGCGGGTTATCACGGCGGCTTCGTCGAACACTACATCTGGCCGCTGATCTACCCCGCCGGCCTGACGCCGCAGATCCAGCTGCTGCTGGGCGGCGTCGTGCTGGTGCTGAACCTGGCCATCTACGCCTGCGTCATCTGCCGCTGGCGTCGCCCTTAGCGGGTAGCGACGACAAACAGCCGCGGAAACGGCAGCAACACCTTGCCATCGGTGGCTGGCGGGTAGTCATGCTGCATGGCCTGCAGGTACATCTGCAGGAAGCTCGCCTGTTCCTGTTCGTCCAGCTTGGCCAGATAAGGCCGCAGCGCCGAGCCCTTGAACCATTCCACCACCGCTTCGGCGCCGCCGGTCAACGGGTGGTGATAGGTGGTGCGCCACACGTCCACCCGCGTGCACAGCGGGCTGAGCAGGTCGTAGTAGAACGCCGCGTTGTGCCGCGGTGGCAACTGGAAGTCAGCGAATTTCTCCGCCCACGGGCCCTCGCTGGCAATCTTGCGCAATTGCCGGTGAGCGGGCTCGTCGAGGTTGTCCGGGGTCTGTACCGCCAGGCTGCCGCCCTCGCTCAGCTGGCGCACCAGGTGCGGGTACAGCGAGCCATGGTCAGGCACCCATTGCAGCGAGGCATTGGCCAGGATCAGGTCTTGCGGCTCGGGGGCGGACCAGTCGCTGATATCGGCAATTTCGCAGCGTACCCGTGGAATGTGCAGGCGCTTGCGCTCGCGGGCCTTGTCGATCATGTCCTTGTCGCTGTCCAGTGCCGTTACCTGGGCGTCCGGGCAGCGCTGCAGCAGCACTTCGGTCGAGTTGCCGGGGCCACAGCCCAGGTCGGTGGCATGGCGTACCGGCCGCGGCGGCACGGCGGCCAGCAGGTCACGCACGGCGCGGGTGCGTTCGTCTTCGAAGAGGGAATACTGGGTGGCGGACCAGGCCATGGGCGGCTCCTTTTGGCGGACGATGCAATGAGCATACGCCATGTACCGAAGTGCATGCGCCTGAACTGTCGGCCTATGCTTGAAGTCATTCCCTTTATGCGCATGCCCATGAAGCTATCCATGGCCTTGGCCATTCTGGCGCTGATCGCCGCCGCCGCCCTGCTCGGTTCCCCCTGGATGAACCAGCGCTTTCACATGCCCGCGGACAAACACCAGGCCCAGCAACGCGAAACGGCCGGGTCCCCAAGGGAGCCGGCCGTTTCCAAGAGCAAGTGACG
This sequence comes from Pseudomonas sp. 382, assembly GCF_002759075.1. Classification (NCBI taxonomy): domain Bacteria; kingdom Pseudomonadati; phylum Pseudomonadota; class Gammaproteobacteria; order Pseudomonadales; family Pseudomonadaceae; genus Pseudomonas; species Pseudomonas sp. 382. Next base: position 161,060 of record NZ_PEMX01000008.1, on the reverse strand, counting down.
CTTAGTGCTGCTTGCCAGTACGGATCTGGTGCACCACGCCCATCGCCACCACGACAGCCGCGGCGATGCCGGTGGAAATCACCAGGATCTGATAATCAGGCATGAAGGCCATGGTCACCAATGCGGCGATGATGAAGCCGATCACCAGGTAGGTCAGCCACGGGAACAGCCACATCTGCAGGCGTACTTCCTTGCCTTCGGCGATCAGCTTGCGGCGCATGCGCAGCTGCGAGAAGGCGATCACCAGGTACACCAGCAGGGCAATCATGCCGGTGGTGTTCATCAGGGTTTCCAGCACGTCTTTCGGGCGCAGGGTCTCGCTGAAGTTGATCAGCGCGCAGACCACGGCCACGGCGCAGGAGCCGATGATCGCGTACACCGGTACACCGGTGCCGGCACGGGTGATCTTGAAGAATGACGGCGCGTCGCCACGCTGGGCCAGCGAGAACAGCATGCGCGAAGCGGTGTAGTGGCCAGAGATCAGGCAGCTGCTCACCGAAGTCAGCACCACGAAGTTCATCAGCAGTTCGGCGTGCGGCACGCCCAGCAGCTCCAAGGTACGGCGGTAGGCGCCATAGCCGGAAACGCCCAGTTGCGGGTCGTTCCACGGCACCAGGCAGACGATCAGGAAGATCGAGCCGACGTAGAACAGGCACACACGCCATACCACCGAGTTGGTGGCCTTGACGATCTGGGTAGCCGGGTCCTTGGCTTCGGAAGCGGCGATGGTGACGATTTCAGCGCCAAGGAAGGCGAACATCACCCCGAGCAAGGCTCCAATGACCGTGGTGATGCCGTTGGGCATGAAGCCTTCGGCGGTCAGGTGGGTCATGCCACGCACTTCACCGAACTGCCAGATGTTCATCACCGCGGCGGTGCACACCACCAGGAAGCAAACGATCGCCACCACCTTGATCAGCGCGAACCAGAATTCGAACTCACCGTAGTGCTTGACGTTGAAGAAGTTGACGGTGATCAGCAGCAGGGTCGTGGCCAGCACGAACACGTTGACGCTGACGTCGGGGAAGAAACCGTGCAGGATCTTGCCCGCCACATAGGCTTCCCAGGCCATCAGGATGACCCAGTACCACCAGTACAGCCAGCCGATGGTGAAACCGGCCCAGCGGCCGATCGCGCGGTCGGCGTAGGTGGAGAACGAGCCGGTGTCCGGCGAGGAAGTCGCCATTTCACCCAGCATGCGCATGATCAGCACCACCAGGATGCCGCCGGCCAGATAGGCCAGCACTGCGGCCGGGCCGGCGCTGTGGATCACGCTGCCGGAGCCGACGAACAAGGCGCCGCCGATAACCCCGGCGATCGACATCATCGTCAGGTGGCGCGACTTGAGCGAGGCACTGAGCTTGCTCTCGTGCCCGCTTTTCGCGGTGGTGGTTGTGGATGTTGCGTCCATCAGTTGTGTACCCCGTGCTTCTTTTTATCCAAGGAAAACTGTGAAACCCCGATGGCTCTCGGTTTCACCTGTACATCAGTGCTAATGCGGGCAGGATGGTGTGCGCTAACACACGCAGGCCTTCCGTGGCGGCCTGCTGACGCGCCCCAGGGTTGGCACCTGAGGCGAACTGAACATGCTTTATGTGGCGATATCTGACACCTAATGTAAAAATGTCCGACGTAGAGAGCCATGCACAGTGGCATGAATCTCGCACTGCACTGTACAGGCCGCCAATGCAATACACCCGCTGGCGCTTGGCGTTACGCACTCCTGAAGGCCCCGAATGTTCGAATTACACCCAGACTCTTCCACGCCGCTGGTCAACCAGATCATCGACGGCCTGCGCGAGCTGATCGATAACCAGACCCTCAAGCCCGGCACCAAGGTCCCCTCGATCCGCGCCTTTGCCGCGAGCTATTCGGTGAGCACCTTTACCGTGGTCGAGGCCTACGACCGCCTGGTTGCCCAGGGGCTGCTGGTGAGCAAGGGCAATGCGGGGTTCTTCGTCAATCGTGCGGCGAACGAGCTGCTGGAAAGCCAAAACAGCGAGGCGGAGAGCGGCCGCCCGACCTTCAACTCCGAGTGGTACCTGCAGCAGATCTTCGAGATTCGCCAACTGCCGTTCAAACCCGGCTGCGGCTGGCTACCTAATGACTGGATGTACGAAGACGGCCTGCGCCGCGGCCTGCGCCAGGTCGCTGGCAGCCCGCTGGAATTGTCGGGCTACGGCGACCCGATGGGCTTGCCGGAGCTGCGTGCGCTGACCGCGCAGAACCTGCAGCAGGAACTGTCGATCGTCTGCAACCCGGCGCAGCTGATGCTGACCCACGGTGCCAGCCAGGCGCTGGACCTTGCCGTGCGTACCCTGGTGCGCCCCGGTGACGTGGTGCTGGTGGACGACCCCGGCTACCCCAACCTGATGAGTATTCTGCGGACCCAGGGCGCGACCTTGATCGGCGTGCCACGCACGCCCAACGGTTACGACCTCAATCACCTCGAACAATTGCTGGCACACCATCGCCCTACCGCGTTCTTCACCCAGCCGCACCTGCACAGCCCGACCTGTTCACGCACCCCGCTGGCGCAGTTGCACCGCTTGCTGCAACTGGCCAGCCAGCACGGTTTCCGCCTTGTGGAGAACAACCTGTACGCCGACATGGTCGCCGAGCCGCAACCGTGCCTGGCCAGCCTCGACCATCTGCAGCAGGTGGTGTACGTGGGCAGTTACTCGAAAAGCATCTCGCCCAACGTGCGGGTCGGCTACCTGCTGGCCAACCCGGAGCTGTCGCAGAAGCTGCTGCACCTGAAGATGCGCTCGGGGCTGACCACTTCGCAGGTGATGGAGCGGGTGGTGTATGCGGCGATCATCGACGGACGCTGGCGCAAGCACCTCAAGCGCCTGCGCCAGCGCTTGGCCGAGGCGCATCAGGAAGTGGGCCGGCATTTGCATCGACTGGGCTTTGAACTGTTCACCGAGTCGGATGAAGGCATGTATATCTGGACCCGCCACCCGGCGATTCCAGACAGTGCGGCGTTGCTCGATGATGCCTTGGAGAAAGGCATCATGCTCGGGCCTGGGCAGTTGTTCATGGTCGATGCCAAAGCGACCGGGTGGATGCGCTTCAATGTGGCGTTCAGCACCGACCCGGCGATGTGGGAGTTGCTGGAGAAGGTGCTGGTGAAGCATGTGCGGCGGGGTGGGATTTAGGGATTTGTGATGTGGCCAGGGGTTCGCCTTGGCATTTTCAGCGCCTGCAAGATCGAGCGCCGCCCGCGCGGCGCATCGCGGATAAATCCGCTCCTACATCTGTTTCGGGCCAATCATTCCTGTGAGGTCACCGCTGTCCGCCTTGTTCAGTCATGCGCCAAAGCAGACAACCATGGCGTAACAGGTTCGGCACGTTGCAACAAACTGTAGGAGCGAATTTATCCGCGATGCGCCGCGCGGGCGGCGCTCGATCTCACAGGCGGTGAAAATGTCGTGGCAAGCACCTGTGACACTTAGCGCCAGACAACCTTGTCTGCAAAAAACGCCTGCGCATTGGCCTCCAGGCTCTCCAGGTGATAGCCCCCTTCCTGCACGATCAGGCACGGCAAGCGCAACGCCCGGATCCGCTCACCCAACGCCGCAAACCCTTCGGTCGTCACCGCCACCTTGCTCTGCGGGTCCAGCTCGTAGATGTCGAACCCGAGCGACAGCACCAGCACCTCGGCCCCGAAGTCCTTGACCGCAGCCAGCGCAATTTCCAGCTGTCCCATGAAGTCCGCCTGGCTGGCGCCATGGGCCATCGGCAGGTTGAGGTTGTACCCCTCGCCCGCGCCACTGCCGCGTTCATCCTCGAACCCGGCCACACCCGGATAGAAGTTGGTCGGGTCACCATGGGTCGACACGTACAGCACATCATTGCGCTCGTAAAAGATCTCCTGAATCCCCTGCCCGTGGTGCATGTCGGTATCGAGAATCGCCACCCGGCGGTAACGGCTGCGCAAGGCCTGGGCGGCCACGGCGGCATTGTTGATGTAGCAGAACCCACCGGCCGCATCGAACCGTGCATGGTGCCCCGGCGGCCGGCACAGCGCGTAGGCTGCGGGCTCGCCATCAACAATGGCCTTGGCCCCGGCCACCGCGCTCTGCGCCGACCAGTACGCCGAACGCCAGGTGTTTTCACCCACCGGGCAGCTGCCATCGGCCAGGTAGCGCCCCGCCTGGGCTAGGATGCCGCGCAGGGCGTTGGGCTCGCGCACGAAGATGTTCGACATCACTTCGTCACCCCAGTCCTCGGGTACTTCCTTCCAGCGCGCATGGGCCTCTTCGAGGAACGCCAGGTAGGCCTCGCCATGCACCGCCTTGAGCGGCGCCAGGCCGGCATCGTCGGGCTGGCGGATGTCGAAGCCCAGGTCCTTGGCCGCCTGCAGCAGGCGCTGGGCGCGTTCGGGGACTTCCTGCGGGGTGCGCATGGCGCCACGCGAATAGTAGCTGCGCGGATGGTGCAGCAGCTGTTCGGGGTGGAAGTAGCAACGCATCAGGCTTCTCCTTGTTCGACTTGGCCGGCGCGGGCCAGCACGGCGTTGAGCAATACGTCGACGCCCTGGCGGGCATCCTCGGGCAGCACGTCTTCGGCTTCGTTGTGGCTCAGGCCGCCGACGCAGGGGATGAACACCATCGCCGTCGGGCAGTAGCGGGCCAGCAGGATGGCGTCGTGGCCGGCGCCGCTGACGATGGACTGCTGGGCATAGCCAAGGCCGTCCACCGCCTGCTGCACCGCGGCCACGCAGTCGGCGTCGAACGGCGTGGCAGGGCTGACCCAGTGGCGCTCGATGCGCACCTGCAGGCCGCGCTGGCTGGCGATGGCCTGCAGCTTCCCGGTCAGGTCGCGCTCCATGGCCTCGATGGATTCGTCGCGGTGGTGCCGCAGGTCGACGGTGAAGCGCAGCACGCCAGGGATGGTGTTGCGCGAGGACTTGGCGATCGACAGTTCACCGACGGTGGTCAGGCCTTGCGGGGCGAAGTCGGCAGCCAGTTGCTCGACCGCCTGGATCATCTGCGCAGCGCCGTACAGGGCGTCCTTGCGCAGCGGCATCGGCGTGGTGCCGGCGTGGGCGGCCATGCCTTCGACGGTCACGTCCAGCCAGCGAATCGCCTGGCCACCGCTGACCACGCCGATGGCCTTGGCGTTGTCTTCAAGGATCGGGCCTTGCTCGATATGCGCCTCGAAGTAGGCATCCACCTGGCCACCCAGCGGGCGCTGGCCGGCGTAGCCGGTACGCCGCAGTTCGTCGGCGACACTGACGCCATCGGCATCACGGATGGCCAGGGCCTGGTCCAGCGCCAGGGTCCCGGTGAACACCGCCGAGCCGAACATGGCCGGGGTGAAGCGGGCGCCCTCTTCATTGGTCCAGACGGCGATCTCCAGCGGCTTGCGGGTCTGAATGTTCAGGTCGTTGAGGCGGCGCACCACCTCCAGGCCGGCCAGCACGCCATAGACGCCATCGAAGCGGCCGCCTTCGGGCTGAGTGTCGAGGTGGCTGCCCATCATCACCGGAGCAGCAGCCGGATCGCTACCGGCGCGGCGGGCGAACAGGTTGCCGATGGCATCCACGCTCAGCGTCAGGCCGGCCTCGCGGCACCAGTGGCTGAACAGTTCACGGCCGGCCTTGTCTTCGTCGCTCAGGGCCAGGCGGCAGCTGCCGCCGCGGGCGGTGGCGCCGATTTCGGCCATGGCCATCAGGCTCGCCCACAGGCGTTCGCCATTGCTTTTCAACATGTGCGGGTACTCCACAATCAGAGGAATCGATCAGGCCAGTTCCAGGCGCTGACTTCGGGCGTACTGGCGTGCCAGTGCCAGCACGCAGACCAGCGAAATGCTGGCGATGAGGCTGTAGAACGCCGCCATCGGCCACCATTGGCCGGTAAAGGTGTGGGCCAGCCAGGTGCCGATCAGCGGTGTCAGGCCGCCCGCGAGGGCGCCGCACACTTGGTAGGCCAGGGAAATCGCGGTGTAACGTACGCGGGTGTCGAACATGCCGCTGACGTAGCCCGCGATCACCGCGTAGAACGAGGCCATGCAGGCCGCCGCCAAGGCGATGCCGAGCACTATCATTGGGCCTTGGCCAGAGCTGACCAGCACGAACATCGGGTACGGCGAGCCCATCGCCAGCAGCGCGACCAAGGCCAGGAAGCGGGTGGCGCCGAGTTTTTCAGACAGCCACGCGGCCAGCGGCTGCACGCAGAACTGGATGATCGCCACGAAGAACAGGCATTCGAGGATCAGCGAGCGCTCCAGGTGCAGTTGCTGGGTGGTGTAGCTGATCATGAAGGTGTTGGTGAAATAGACCCCGGCAATGCCCAGGGTGTTGGCACCGATGCAAAGCAGCAGTGGGCGCCAGGCGGTGCGCAGCACTTCCAGTACCGGCGCCTGCTCCTTGCGCTGGGCCCTGGCCGCCTGCTCGCGGCTGGCAATGAACTCGGGCGATTCGTTGACCCCCAGGCGAATCGCCAGGCCCACCAGCAGCAACAGCGCGCTGGCCAGGAACGGCACGCGCCAGCCCCAGCTCATCAGGTCTTCCTCGGGCAGACGGGTCACTGCGCCAAAGGCCAGCAGCGACAGGATCAGGCCCGCCGGGCTGCCCAGCTGGGCGAACGAGGCGAAGAAATTGCGCCGGCCCTTGGGCGCATGTTCACCGGCCATCAGCACCGCCCCGCCCCATTCGCCACCCACGGCGATGCCCTGGATCACCCGCAGGATGATCAGCAGCACCGGCGCGGCGGCACCGATCTGCGCGTAGGTCGGCAGCAGGCCGATGCACACGGTGACGATGCCCATCATCAACAGGGTGATGACCAGCGACTTCTTGCGTCCGATGCGGTCACCCACATGGCCGAACACGATGCCGCCCAGCGGCCGGGCGAAAAAGCCCACGGCGAAGGTGCCGAAGGCGGCCATGGTGCTGAACAGGCTGTCGTCGGAGGGGAAGAACAAGGCACCGAACACCAAGGCGGCGGCGGTGGCATAGATGTAGAAGTCGTACCACTCGATCATGGTGCCGATGAACGCGGCGGCGGCGGCACGGCGCGGCTGGGGCGAAGCGATGGGCTTCATGGGGGCTCCTTTGCTTGTTTTTCTGGCAGGAGTTAAGGGTCACGGCGGCGCTCTGGTGGCGCATGGCCTTTTGATCGGTTTTTGGCTTCTTCGCGGGCTCGCCCGCTCCCACAGGGATTGCGCAAGGCCCGCAAACGCTGCAGTACCTGTGGGAGCGGGCAAGCCCGCGAAGAAGCCAGCACCGATACAACAAGCCTCAATGACTGCGATTTATCATCCCGGGGCTATGATTAGTCAATTTTCTATTTATTATTCGCACTATTAGCCCTGCTTATCATCGAGCCAGCCATGTCCGACCGCCTGCTCAACGACCGCCTCGACTGGAACCTTCTGCGCACTTTCCGGGTAATCGGCCAGGAGTTGTCCATCAGCCGCGCCGCCGCGCGCCTGCACTTGACCCAACCGGCCGTGAGCCAGGCGCTCAAGCGCCTGGAGGAACAGCTTGGCCGCCAGCTGATTGCCCGCCGCGGGCCTCGCTTCGTGCTCACCGACATGGGCGAACAACTGTTCCAGCTGGCCGGTGAGGTGTATGGGCAGATGTCGCAGATCAGCGGCCTGCTGGAGCAGCCGGCGGATGAACTGGTGGGCAAGGTGCGCTTGCTCATGATCAGCCGCATCGTCAGCGAGCGGTTCGATGATTTGCTGGCGGACTTCCATCGCCAGCACCCACGGGTGGACCTGGAAATCGACGTGATGCGCAGCTCGGACATCGTCGCCGCCTTGCAGGAAAAGACTGCCACTGCGGGCCTGAGCCTCAACCGCCGGCCCCAGCCACGCCTGGAGCAGCGCCTGTTCCTGCGCCAGCGCTACGCGTTTTTCTGCGGCAAGCACCATGCCCTGTTCGGCCAGGCCGAGGGCGATCTGCAGCGGGAAAATTTCGTCAGCTTCACCAGCGACCAGATTGGCGGCATGTTGTCGCCGCTGACCATTTTCCGCGACCAGCAAGGGTTTTCCGGGCGGATCGTGGCGTCGTCGCCCAGTCTTGAAGAGGTGCGCCGGCTGGTGATCGCCGGGTTCGGCATCGGCTGCCTGCCCGAGCATGTGGTGGCGCCGGATGTGGCGGCGGGGCTGCTGTGGAAGCTGCCGCCTGCAGAAGGGATTGCCGATGTGGATATTCACCTGCTGTGGAACAGGGAACAGCGGTTGAGCCGGGCTGAAGAGGTGTTTATCGAGGCCTTGCAGGGCGGCCTTTTCGGCGCGGTCACCTAACGCGTTTTAGCGGCTCGGTAAACCTCGCTACGCTCACGTTTGCCAACCGACACCACCACTACAACGATCCGCTCATCTTCGACTCTGTACACCAGTCGATAACCTGAAGCTTTCAGCTTGATCTTGTAGTGGTTCGGCAGGTCACGCAGTGCATCGGCCTGGACCTTGGGGGACTGCAAGCGTTCGCCGAGCTTTTTCTTGATCTGCTCGCGCACGGTGTGCCCAAGCTTGCCCCACTCCTTCATCGCAGAAGGCAGAAACTCGAGCTTATAAATCATCCAGAGTTACCGGTACGCCCTTTTCACCCAGCCTCGACTTGGCCAGCTCGGTTAATTCAAGATCCTCCAGACGCTCCATCATGGCTTCGTACAGTTCGGCAGGCACCATGTAACCCATAACACGATTGTGATTGAGCACAGCGACGGGCATACCCGCAGCACCTGTCATCACCGCGGATGGGTTCTTTTTCAGCTCCGACACGCTTACGGCCACGTCAGCGAAAATATTCTGCATGAATTCAAACCTCAATAAAGAACGATATTTTGGTCTATTTACAGGACACAAACAAGTCTCAACTGTTCAGAGAGCTGTCGTCGGCGGGCTTGCTATGCGTTCCTACAGCCTTTGAAAAACACACTTGGATCCCATCCATTGACAGAGTATGCTCTTGAGATAGCTATGTGCCATCACCCAGGCCGTCATACCTGGTCTTCAAGGACGAAACTCCCGTGCCCAGCCACCCGACCCGCCACACCATCGCCCGACAATGGCAGTTACTGAAACTGCTGCCTGACCGCCACCCCGGGATGAGCTCCACGCAATTGCAGGCCGCACTGGCCAGGGCCGGCCACAAGACCAGCAAGCGCACGGTCGAGCGCGACCTCAACGAGCTGGCAACGCTGTTCCCGCTGCACTGCAACAGCAAAGGCATGCCCTATGGCTGGTACTGGCAGCCAGGCCTGAGCCTGGATGAGGCCGAGCAACTGCAACCCGATCAACTCACCCCCTCGCAGCAGATCGAACTGCAGGCCTGGGTCGACGATGGCCTCGCGCGTCGCCTGGAAGACCAGCCGCTGTCCGAGGACATGCGCCTGGCCCCGCATGACAAAGGCGGTGCGATGCTCGCGGCCACAGTCGAAGACAGCCGTGCGCTGATGGGCTGGCTGCTGTCCCAGGCCGGCTCGATCCGGGTCAAGGCACCGGAAACATTGCGCGTGTCGATGGTCGAACAGCTGCGCCAGAGCCTGGCGTTGAACGACGATGGCTATTGACGCTGCCGCACATCGGTCCAGCGGCTCTCTGCTCGACATCTCCCACAACATGAGATGAGCCGCCTTACAGTGAGGTTCCTGCAGGATTACTAGCATCGGCACTCCCTTGATCAAGCGAGTGCCCCGACCATGCTTTCGACCCGCCCCCATCGCCCGGCATTGACGCTGCTGTGTGCAACCGTTCTTGCAAGCCCCGTGCTGTTCGCCATGCCCCTGACCCGCGACAACGGCGCAGCGGTCGGCGACAACCAGCACTCCCAGACTGCTGGCAACGCTGGCCCGACCTTGCTGCAGGATGTGCAGCTGATCCAGAAGCTGCAACGCTTCGACCGCGAACGCATCCCCGAACGCGTGGTGCACGCCCGCGGCACCGGCGCCCATGGCGAATTCACCGCGTCCGAAGACCTGTCCGCGCTGACTTCGGCGCCGCTGTTCACGCCGGGCGAAAAAACCCCGGTATTCGTGCGTTTCTCGTCGGTTGTGCATGGCCTGCACTCGCCGGAAACCCTGCGCGACCCGCGAGGCTTTGCCACCCGGTTCTACACCACGACGGGCAATTGGGACCTGGTCGGCAACAACTTCCCAACGTTCTTCATCCGCGACGCCATCAAGTTCCCGGACATGGTCCACGCCTTCAAGCCCGACCCGCGCAACAACCTGGGCAACGACGCCCGGCGTTTCGACCTGCTCTCGCACATGCCGGAGGCTACCCGCACCCTGACCCTGCTGTACTCCAACGAAGGCACGCCAAAAAGCTATCGGCACATGGATGGAAACAGCGTGCACGCCTACAAGTTCGTCAACGCCAACGGTGAACCCACCTACGTGAAGTTCCGCTGGAAAAGCCTGCAAGGGCAGGAAAACCTCGACCCCAAGGCTGTCGAGCAGATCCAGGGCAAAAGCTTCAGTCACATGACCGAGGACCTGGTAGGTGCCATCGCCCGTGGCGACTATCCCAAATGGGACCTCTATATCCAGACACTACGTCCTGAGCAGCTGGCAGCCTTCGACTTCGACCCGCTGGACGCCACCAAGGTCTGGCCGGATGTGCCCGAGCGCCGGGTCGGGCAGATGGTGCTCAAGCGCAATGTCGACAACTTCTTCCAGGAAACCGAACAGGTCGCCTTGGCACCGTCCAACCTGATCCAGGGTATAGAGCCCTCCGAAGACCGCTTGCTGCAGGGCCGACTGTTCTCCTACGCCGACACCCAGATGTACCGAGTCGGCGCCAACGCCAGCAGCCTGCCGATCAACCAGCCGCGGGCGGCGGTCAACAATGGCAACCAGGATGGCGCACTCAACCCCAACCGCACCCGTGACATGGTCAACTACCAGCCCAGCCGCCTGCAGCCTCGCAGCACCACCGACTCGGCACGCTACAGTGAACTGGCCTTGAGCGGCCCCACCCAGCAACGGGGCATCACCCGGGAGCAGAACTTCAAGCAGGCCGGTGACCTTTACCGCGCCTATTCGAAAAGCGAGCAGCGCGACCTGGTCAACAGCTTCGGTCAGTCGCTGGCTGTCGCCGATGAGCAGAGCAAGCACATCATACTGTCATTCCTGTACAAAGCCGATGCCGATTACGGGAGCAGGGTTACAAGAATTGCGGGAGGTGACCTGAAGCGGGTCAAGGCTCTGGCTGCCGAACTGCAGGATTGAAGTTTGCAAGCCCGGCCAGCCTCGCCCGATAGCTGCCCGGGCTCTGCCCCGTCCACTTCTTGAACGCCCGGTGAAATGCACTGGGCTCCTGGAAGCCCGCCTGCTCGGCAATCTCGGCGATGCTCAAGGTGCCTTCGCGCAAGCGCTCGAAGGCCATCGCCCGGCGCACTTCATCCTTGATCTGCTGGTACGAATGCCCTTCACGCTCCAGTTGGCGGCGGAAGGTGCTGGCACTGATCCCCTGCTGCTCGGCCATGGCTGCAAGCGTCGGCCATTGCCCATAGCGGCGTGCGCGCAAATGGCGATAGACCTCGGCCACCAGCCCGTTCTGATTGCGAAAACGGATGACCAGGCCCTGGGGCGCGCTGCGCAGGAAAGTCTTCAGGCCTGCCAGGTCCTGCACCACCGGCAAGCGCAACCAGGCGCTGTCGAACTCGACTTCGGTACGCCCGCTGCCCAGGCGCAAGTCCGGCCCCCACAGCAGCGGGTCGTCGTCCTGGGCCGGGCGCGCCACCGCCAGCTCCGTGCGGTCGATGGCGATGCGCCGCCCGGCCAGCCAGCACAGCAGGCCGATCACCAGCACCAGGTAAGTTTCCTCGGCATACACCTGGGTCAGCGGGTCGGCAATCGTCGACTGTACGCTGATGACCGCACGCCCACCGCGCAGCGTGAGATTGCCGCGCAGGTCACGCAGGAACAGGGCGAAACTGCTCATGCACTGGCGCAGCGCCTTCTCCAGGTTGGGTTCCTGGATCAAGCCACGGCAGATCAGGGCAAAACTGCCCAACGGCATGCCGTGGCTGTCGAGGCGGAAGAACTCGTCTTCCAGCAGCTCGATCAATTCCAGCCACAAACCGGCGAAAGCCTTGGCCGGCACCCTCGCCTGTGGCTGGCTGAGTACGGCCGGGTCGATGCCCACGCCGCGCAGCCGCGCCTCCAGCACGTCGGGCTGGCCGCGCAGGGCATGCAACATGGCATTGAGAAAGTACACCGCGACCGAATCGCTATCGCGCATGGCGGAATTCGCTGTCTATGCTGAGTGGCAAAAAATGCCAGGTTGACTGAACAGATCCGGCATAGGCTGCAACAGAGCCTTTGCCTAGACTCGAACCCACCTTGGGATCGCCGGCCATTCTCGCAGAGCCTGGCCCGCTCCCGCCATGCCTTCGCAATCGGAGCCTCTATGAGCAGCGCAGAAATCTACGTCGTCAGTGCCGTCCGTACCGCCATTGGTGGTTTCGGTGGTTCCCTCAAGGACCTGCCACTGGCCGACCTGGCCACCGCCGTGACCCGCGCCGCCATCGAGCGTGCGGGGGTGGCCGCCGACCAGATCGGCCACGTGGTGATGGCCAACGTGATCCCCACCGAACCACGCGATGCCTACCTGTCGCGGGTCGCAGCGATGAACGCTGGCATCCCCAAGGAAACCCCGGCCTTCAACGTCAATCGCCTGTGCGGTTCGGGCCTGCAGGCCATTGTCTCGGCCGCCCAGTGCCTGCTGCTCGGCGATGCCGACATGGCCCTGGCCGCCGGCGCCGAGTCCATGAGCCGCGGCCCGTACCTGCTGCCCCAGGCGCGCTGGGGCGCGCGCATGGGTGACCTGCAAGGCATCGACTACACCGTCGGCGTGCTGCAGGACCCGTTCGAACACTTCCACATGGGCATCACCGCAGAAAACGTCGCCGCCCAGCAGGGCATCAGCCGCGAAATGCAGGACGAACTGGCCCTGACCAGCCAGCGCCGCGCCGCCCGCGCCCAGGCCGAAGGGCGCTTCGACAGCCAGATCGTGCCGCTGGAGCTGAAAACCCGTAAAGGCACCGTGCAGTTCGCCGTCGACGAGCATGTCCGCGCCGATGTCACCGCTGAACAACTGGCCGGCATGAAGACCGTGTTCAAGAAGGACGGTACCGTCACCGCCGGCAACGCCAGCGGCATCAACGATGGCGCCGCCGGCCTGGTGCTGGCCACCGGTGACGCTGTGCGCCGCCTGGGCCTGAAGCCCCTGGCGCGCCTGGTGGCCTATGCCCACGCCGGCGTCGAGCCGGAGCTGATGGGCCTTGGCCCGATCCCGGCGACCCGCAAGGTGCTGGAAAAGGCCGGCCTGAACGTTGCCGACCTGGATGTGATCGAGTCCAACGAAGCCTTCGCTGCCCAGGCCTGCGCCGTGGCCCGCGAGCTCGGCTTCGACCCGGAGAAGGTCAACCCGAACGGCTCGGGCATCTCGCTCGGCCACCCGGTCGGTGCCACCGGCGCGATCATCGCCACCAAGGCCATCCATGAACTGCAGCGCATCCAGGGCCGCTACGCCCTGGCCACCATGTGCATCGGCGGCGGCCAGGGCATCGCCGTGGTCTTCGAGCGCGTCTGAGGGGCTGAACCATGACGATTGAACAGATTGCCGTAATCGGCGCCGGCACCATGGGCAATGGTATTGCCCAGGTGTGCGCGGTGGCCGGCTACCAGGTCCTGCTGGTGGACGTTTCCGACGCCGCGCTGGAGCGTGGCGTGGCCACCCTGAGCAAGAACCTGGAGCGCCAGGTCAGCAAGGGCACGCTCGAGGCCGAGCGCGCCGAGGCCGCGAAAACACGTATCCGCACCAGCACCGACTACGCCCAGTTGAGCCGCGCACAGCTGGTGATCGAGGCTGCCACCGAGAACCTGCAGCTCAAGCAACGCATCCTGCAGCAGGTAGCGTCCAACGTGGCCGCCGACTGCCTGATCGCTACCAACACCTCGTCGCTATCGGTGACTCAACTGGCGGCCAGCATCGACCACCCTGAGCGCTTCATCGGCGTGCACTTCTTCAACCCGGTGCCGATGATGGCCCTGGTCGAGATCATCCGCGGCCTGCAGACCAGCGACAACACCTACGCCCAGGCGCTGGTGGTCACCGAGAAGCTCGGCAAGACACCGATCACCGCCGGCAATCGCCCGGGGTTCGTGGTCAACCGCATCCTGGTACCGATGATCAACGAAGCGATCTTCGTGCGCCAGGAAGGCCTGGCCAGTGCCGCGGACATCGACACCGGCATGCGCCTGGGCTGCAACCAGCCGATCGGCCCGCTGGCCCTGGCCGACCTGATCGGCCTGGATACCCTGCTGGCGATCATGGAGGCCTTCCATGAAGGCTTCAACGACAGCAAATACCGCCCTGCCCCGCTGCTCAAGGAAATGGTCGCGGCCGGCTGGCTGGGGCGCAAGAGCGGCCGCGGCTTCTTTACCTACTGAGGAGCGCAAGCGATGCCCCCGGTCAATGCCGCCATGCGCTGTGCCAACTTCGAAGAGCGACGCGACCGGGCCATGGCGCTGTTCGCCGAAAAGGGCTTTGGCCAGGTCAGCATGCGCGAACTGGCGGCGCATGTCGGCCTGACTGCCGGCTCGCTGTATCACCATTTCCCCAGCAAACAGGACCTGCTGTTCGACCTGATCGAGGAGCTGTACGAGGAGCTGCAGGCGACCCTGGAGCAGGGTCGCCGGGCCATGGCCCGAGGCGGCTCGGCAATGGCCTGCCTGATTGCCGCGCACTGGCAGCTGCACGCCGAACGGCCGATGCAATTTCGCCTGGCGGAGCGGGACCTGTGCTGCCTGAGCGAAGCACAGCAGGCGCGCCTGGGGTTGCTGCGCAAGCGCTATGAGGCGGGGTTGCTGCGCCTGATCGCACCGCGGGCGACGTTGCAGGGCGAGGTATTGGTGGCAACCGCGCATGTCGTGGCGACACTGCTGAACCAGTTGCCGGGGATGCTCAAGGGCTTGCCAGAGGAACAGGGGCTGGGTTTGATGGAGAGCCTGCTGGTTGGCGGGATCGAGCGGACCCTGCGTTGAACCTGTACCGGCTTGTTCGCGGGTCAACCCGCTCCCACAGGTACTGCACCACCTTTGAAATCGGTGTAGGAGCGGGCTTGTCCCGCGAAGAGGCCGTAGCAGGCTAACGCAACAAGGCCTGGATCTGCTCGTGCAGGGTATCGAGGTCGAATGGCTTGGCCAGGATCGGCGCCTTGCGCGCGATCGGGCTGCCGGATTCGAGGATCTCGGCCGGGTAGCCACTGATGAAGATCACCTTCAGGTCTGGCCGCAGCTTCACCGCAGGTTCGGCGATGTCCACCCCGGAAATGCCACCCGGCAAGCGGAAGTCGGTCACCATCAGGTCCAGGTGCGGCTTGCTCGCCAGAATGGCGAACGCCTGTTCACCGTCCTCGGCCACCAGCACGTGGTAGCCCTCACCCGCCAGGTAGTCGCGCAGGATCATCCGGATTGCCGGTTCATCCTCGACCACCAACACTACATCTTGTGCATCTTCACTCATGTTAACGCCTTGAATGCTTGCCGTTGGCCAATGTGACCTCAGGCTTACGCGGAGGTTGCCCGCACCTGGTCGATTTGTTCTTTCACCCCTGCCAGCGGCAACAGCAGGGTGAACGTGGAGCCTTTGCCGACATCGCTTTGTACCTTGATCTGCCCGCCATGGGCCTGGACAATCTGCTCCGAGATATACAGGCCCAGCCCCAATCCATTGCTGGCTTGCTGGGTGGCCACACGCTCGAACTGCTGAAAGATCCGTTGCTGGTTGCTGGCGCTGATGCCGATGCCGTGATCGCGAACCTGCACCGCCGCCATGCCATCGCACTCGAACACCTGCACGTGGATGGGACGTCGCTCGCCGTAACGCAAAGCATTCGACAACAGGTTGGCCACTACTTGCTCAATCCGGAATTCGTCCCACTCTCCCGTCAAGGGTTCACACTGCAGTAGCTCGATGGTGGTCTCCAGTGCCGTGGCCTGGGCCGAGAAGTTTTCTACCAGGCCGCGTACCAACTGGCTCAGATCGAACGCCCTGGGCCGCAGCGACAGCTTGCCGGTGCGAATGCGCGATACGTCGAGCATGTCTTCGATCAGGCGGATCAGGCTGTTGATCTGGCGCTCGTCACGCTCGACCATGGCCTGCAGTTTGTCGGCGCTGAATGCCTCGAGATTGCCACGGGCCAGGTGCATCCTGCGCAGCTGGGTTTCCAGGATCAGGCCGTTGAGCGGCGTGCGCACCTCGTGGGCAACGATCGACATGAAGTCGTCGCGCATACGTACCGCATGCTCCAGCTCGCCTCGCGCCACCTGCAACTGGCCCAGCAGCAGCTCCTGCTCCTGGCGGCTGCGCTCGAGCGCCTGCAGCTGCCGGTCGAGCACCTTGCGCTGGCGGTACAGGTCGACGAATACCGACACCTTGCTCTTCACCGCCAGGGTATCGAGTGGCTTGTGCAGGAAGTCCACTGCACCGCTCTCGTAGCCTTTGAAGGCATAATTCATTTCACGCGCGGCAGCCGAGACGAAGACGATCGGGATGTTGCGGGTCTTTTCCGTGCCGCGCATCAGCTCGGCCAGCTCGAAGCCATTCATGCCGGGCATCTGCACGTCGAGAATGGCCAGGGCGAACTCGTGTTCGAGCATCAGCGACAAGGCCGCTTCCGCCGACTGTGCCTGGTACACCTCGCGGTCTTCGCCCTGGATCAGGGCGGCGAGCGCCAGCAGGTTTTCCGGCAGGTCATCGACGATCAGCAGTTTGGCAATGGTGTGGCTTAGCATGCGCTGGGTTCCAGGGTAGCGAGCAACTGCCCGATACCGCTCAGAGAAAGGATAAGGTCGGGCGTATGCCGGGCCAGTGCGGCCTCCGGCATCAGCGCCACCTGTGCATCGCGGGGATCCTGGACCACGGTCCGGCCGCCGCTGTTCTTGATGTAGGCAAGCCCTTCGGCGCCATCTTCGTTGGCCCCGGTCAGCAGCACGCCGAGTAATCCAGGGCCGTAGGCATCGGCCGCCGAGGTGAACAGGAAGTCGATGGCCGGGCGCGAAAAATGCACCGGGTCCTCCTGGCTCAGCGACAGGCTGAAGTCAGCTTCCACCGACAGGTGATAACTCGGCCCGGCCACGTAGATCTGCCCCGGGGCAATGACTTCCTTGTCGCAAGCCTCGCGTACCGGCCGCTGCAAGCGCCGCTGCAACACCTCGGCCAACTGGCTGTGCCGGTCGTCTGGCAGGTGCAGCACGCACAGCACCGGAATGGCAAAACCGGCCGGCAACGCACCGAGCACCGTGAACAGTGCCGTGACGCCGCCCGCCGAGGCGCCTATGACCACCGCGCGCACGCCGTTCATGATTTACGGTAGATCCGTTCGGGCTTGACCAGTGGCTCGAAGCGCTCGCTGTAGGCCGAAAAATCTACTGACTCCTTGCTGCCGAGCACCAGGAAACCACGGTGGCACAAGGACTCGTGGAACAACCCGAGGGCGCGGTCCTGCAGTTCCTTGTTGAAGTAGATCAGCACGTTGCGGCAGGACACCAGCTGGGTCTCGGAAAACACGCTGTCGGTGGCCAGACTGTGGTCGGCGAAGGTCACGTTGTCACGCAGGCTGCTGTCCATGATGGCGTTGCCGTAGGCTGCGGTGTAGTACTCGGCAAAGTCCCGGCGGCCCCCGGCCAGGCGGTAGTTTTCTTCATACTCGCGCATGCTCTGCATCGAGTAGATGCCTTGCTTGGCGCGGTCCAGCGAATGCGGGTTGATGTCGGTAGCGTAAATGATGGTGCGTTCGAGCAGGCCCTCTTCACGCAGCAGGATGGCCATCGAGTACACCTCTTCACCGGTGCTGCAGCCTGCGATCCACACCTTGATCGACGGCCAGGTGCGCAGCAGCGGCACCACCTCCTGGCGCAGGGCCAGGAAGTGGCCAGGGTCGCGAAACATCTCGCTGACCGGGATCGTCAGGTACTGCAGCAACTGCATGAACATGCCCGGGTCGTGCAGCACCCGTTCCTGCAGCGCCGACACCGTGAGGCAGCCGAACTGGCGCAGGGCATGGAGGATCCGGCGCTTGATCGAAGCGCCGGAGTAGTTGCGGAAATCGTAGCTGTACTTGAGGTAGATCGCCTCGATCAGCAGCCGGATCTCGATGTCGGTGTTGCGTTCGCTAATCAAATTCGCTCCAGTTGCGGCAGCCATACACGGATCAACGAGAACAGGCGGTCCAGGTCGATCGGTTTGGCCAGATAATCATTGGCGCCAGCCTGCAGGCAACGCTGCTGGTCATCCTTCATCGCCTTGGCGGTGACGGCGATGATCGGCAGCTTGCGCCAGCGCGGCTGCTGACGGATCAGGCGAGTGGCCTCGAAACCGTCCATCTCCGGCATCATCACGTCCATCAGCACCAGGTCGATGTCATCGTGCTGTTCCAGGCGCTCGATGGCTTCACGCCCGTTGCGGCCGATCTCGACCATGGCGCCCTTGTGCTCCAGGGCGCTGGTGAGGGCGAAGATGTTGCGCACATCGTCGTCAACCAGCAACACCTTGCGCCCCTCGAAGACCTTGTCGCGGCTGCGCGCGGTCTTGAGCATGCGCTGGCGCTCGTGGGACAGCTGCGATTCTACCTTGTGCAGGAACAGCGTCACTTCATCGAGCAAGCGCTCCGGCGAGCGCGCACCCTTGATGATGATCGAGCGCGAATACTTGAGCAGGTCGGCTTCTTCTTCGCGGGTGAGGTTGCGCCCGGTGTAGACGATCACCGGCGGGAACGAACGGATGTCCTCGGCAGTCATGCGCTTGAGCAGCTCGTTGCCGAGCATGTCGGGCAGCTTGAGGTCGATGATCATGCAGTCGTAGATGTTCTCGCGCAGCAGCGCCAGGGCATCCTGGGCCATGGCCACGGCGGTGATTTCGACATCCTCGTCGCCGATCAGGCGGGCAATGCTCTCGCGCTGCAGGTCGTCGTCCTCCACCAGCAGGATATGCTTGAGCTTCTGAGTCAACTTGGCTTCCAGGCGGGCGAACACTTCCTTGAGCTCTTCGCGGCTGGTCGGCTTGACCGCATAACCCACCGCGCCCATGTGCATGGCCGCCTCGACCCGGTCTTCGACCGAAATGATGTGCACCGGGATATGCCGCGTGGCGGCCTGTTCCTTGAGGCGCTGCAACACTGTCAGCCCGGAATGGTCAGGCAGGCGCATGTCCAGCAGGATCGCGTCGGGGATGTACTGTTCGGCCAGCTCGAAGCCTTCATCGGCACACTGCGCGACCAGGCAGCTGTAACCCAGTTCGTGGGCAAGGTCGAAGAGAATGCGGGCGAAGTTCGGCTCGTCCTCGACCACCAGGATGCAGCGGTTGTCGAACGGTGCGCGTTCGCGGTCATCGCTGAAGGCCGGTGCCGGGCGCTTGGCCAGGGCCGGAGCGGCAACCGGCGGCGCCGGCGGCAGGCTGTCGACGGCCGGGCGCAAGCTCAACGGTTCGACCTCCTCGCTCTGCGACTCGTAGCGTTCCGGCATGATCAGGCTGAACACACTGCCGTGGCCCAGGCTGCTGTCGACGCTGATCTGCCCGCCCAGCAGATGCGCCAGGTCACGGGAGATCGACAGGCCCAGGCCGGTGCCACCATAACGGCGGTTGCTGGTGCCGTCGACCTGATGGAAGGCGCCGAAGATCGCTTGTTGCTGGTCGGCGGCGATGCCAATGCCGCTGTCGCGAACCGAGAAGATGATGCCGCTGCCAGCCTGATAGCCGATGTTCAGGCTGACCTGGCCACGCTCGGTGAACTTGATGGCGTTGGACAACAGGTTCTTGAGGATCTGCTCCAGGCGCTGGCGGTCGGTGAACAAGGTGGCCGGCACCTGCGCTTCGACCGTCACCTCGAAGCCCAGGCCCTTGTGCTCGGCCAGCGGCAGGAACATCCCGCGCAGGCCTTCGACCAGGCGTTCGAGCTGAGTGTTTTCCGGGCGCACTTCGAGCTTGCCGGCCTCGACCTTGGCGATGTCGAGGATGTCGTTGATCAGGTTCAGCAGGTCGTTGCCTGCCGAATAGATCGACTCGGCGAACTTGACCTGCTCTGCGCTGAGGTTGCCCTCGCCGTTCTCGGCCAGCAGCTTGGCCAGGATCAGCGAGCTGTTCAGCGGCGTGCGCAGTTCATGGGACATGTTGGCGAGGAATTCGGACTTGTACTTGCTCGAGCGCTGCAGGTCTTCGGCACGGGCCTTCAGCTCTTCCTGGGCCTGGCTGAGTTCCTCGTTCTTGCGGTCCAGCGCCTGGGTGCGGTCGGACAACTGCTCATTGGTCTGTTCGAGTTCGGCCTGCTGGGTTTCCAGATGGGCCTGCGACTCCTTGAGCACGCGCGATTGCTCTTCGAGCTCTTCGTTGGCGGTCTTGAGTTCTTCTTGCTGGACTTGCAGTTCCTCGTTGAGCTGCTGGGTTTCAGCCAGCACTTCCTGCAGACGCTGGCGGTAGCGAGCGCTTTCGATGGAGATACCGAGGTTGCCAGCCACGCGCTCCATCAGTTCGTCGTCACGCTCTTGCAAGGGGCGCAGGAAGCCGAGTTCGATCACGCCGTTGATCTGGCCGTCGTGAGTGGCCGGCATCAACAGCGCGCTGCGCGGCAGACCACTGCCAAGGCCGGAGCTGAGGTGGTAGTAATTTTCCGGCAAGTTGTCCAGGCGCAACAGCCGCCCTTCGCGCACGGCTCGCGCCAGCAAGCCGTCGTGGTCACCCAGCACCTGCTCGCGGGCCTGCTCCTCGGCCCCCAGGCCGTAGCTGGCCACGCGCACCAGGCGGCCGTGCTCGTCACGCACGTAAAGTGCACCGACCACACTGCCCAGGTAGCTGGCGAAGAAACGCAGGATGTTTTCGCCCAGCATCGGCAAGGTCAGCTGGCCCAGCACCTGCTCCGACAGCTGTGTCTGGCCACTGCGCAGCCAGGCCTGGTGCTCCAGGCGCTCGGCGAAGCGCTGCTGGGCCTGCAGGTTTTCGCTGTAGCTGTCCGACAGCGCCATCAGATCGCGACGGCCGAAGTAGGCGAGCAAGGCACTAAGGCCGACAATGAGCAGCACGAAGACGGAAATCGCCGTCACAGTGACCGCGCTGACCTTCTCGTTACGGGCCGTGCGCAACTGCTGCTCGGTGTCGATCAGGTTCTCGAACTGATTGCGTATTTCGTCGGTGATGCGCTTGCCGCGGCCATTGGCCACCGACTCACGATAATCACCACCATTGCGACGCTGATTGATCATCTCGCTGCCGAAATCGTTCCAGGCGTTCTGCAACGCGATCAACCGGTCGATGCGGTCGACCTGCTGCGGGTTGTCCTCGACCATGCCGCGCAGGCTCTGCAGGCTGCCCAGGATGCGTGGCTTGGCCACCTCGTAGGGGTCGAGGAAGCGTTCGTCACCGGTGATCAGGAAACCGCGCATGCCGGTTTCCATGTCGATCGACAGCTTGACCGTCTCGTTGGCATTGCCAATCACCCGATCGGTGTGCTCGACCCATTGCATGGCCGAAAGCAGGTAGTTGATCACCGCGACAAAGGCCACGGCGCCGAGCAGACCCACCCCCAGGGGCAAGCCGATATTGCGGCTCAACAGCTTGCGGAAGCTCTGCTGGTCCATCGAGGCTGCTTGAATCATCTGATAACGCCCGCGCGAAAAAAGTCCATTGGAAAAGTGTGGCGGCTCAAGCCTGTAGTTGTCTGCCGCTGCGCTCACCGGTTAACAAGCGAGTCTAACCCGCTTGGGCGGCCTCGGCAGGGCATTTAGCCAGTATTTGAAGGCTGCGTGTAAGAATCGTTCCATCGCTAAGCAACAGTCCGGTATCCTCGGGAACTTCTGTCACTGCCTGGCGCACAGAGTAGAGACATGCCTCTTTCAACAGGAAACCAACCATGCACCTTCTGGTAGTCGAAGACGACGACATCGTACGTATGCTGATGGTCGAAGTGCTCGACGAATTAGGCTACAGCACCATTGAAGCGGAAAATGCCACGGCGGCGCTGAAGGTGATCGAGGACGCAAGCCAGCAACTGGCCCTGCTGGTGACTGACGTCGGCCTGCCGGATATGCGCGGTGAAGCATTGGCAGCCGAGGCCCGTGCCATGCGGCCGGCGCTGCCGGTGCTGTTTGCCAGTGGCTATGCCGAGAGTTTCGACGTGCCGCAGGGCATGCACATGATCGGCAAGCCGTTCACCATCGACCAGCTCCGCGACAAGGTGGTGCAGATTCTCGGTACGCCTTGATGTCGGCGGCGCTTGCTTCGCGGGACAAGCCCACACACAGGTACGCTGCAAGGCTCTAGGCGTTAGCCGCGAAGAGGCCGGTACAAGCAACCCACCTCACAGCTCCCGCCGCAACAGGTAGGTATCCATGATCCACCCCTTGCGCGCCCGTTCCCGCTCACGCGTTTCCAGTATCCGCGCCTTCACGGCCAGCAAAGGCCCGGCGATCAGCACCTCATCCTCAGTGCCCAGGTAAGCGCCCCAGTAGATCACCAGCGCCGGATCCTCCAGCGCGGCAAATGCACATTGCCCGTCGAGCATCACCACCACATTGTCCACCTGCCCCTGCTCTGCCAGGCGTCGCCCTGGCAGTACGGTCAGCGGCTCGCCTATGCGGTTGAGCGGGACCTGGTGCCGCGCCGCCAGGGCCTGCACACTGCTGATCCCCGGAATCACCTGCAAGCGCAGCGCCACGCCGCGTTGGCGAACCAGGTCAAGCATGCGCAAGGTACTGTCGTAGAGCCCCGGCTCACCCCACAGCAAAAAGGCGCCAATATCCTTGGCGCCCATCTCTTCGCTGATCAACCGGGCATACAGCGTGGCGCGCTGGCGATGCCAGTCATGCACAGCGCTTGGGTAATCGTCCGCCTCGGCATCGCGCTGCGGGTCCGCCACCTGCACCAGGCGGTAGCCGCCCTCGGGCCGATAGCGCTCGAGGATCGCCTTGCGCATGCAGACCAGCTCACCCTTGCCGGGGCCCTTGTCGAGCACGAAGAACACGCTGGCGCGACGCAGTGCCTCGACCGCCTCGACGGTAACCTGCCGCGGGTCGCCCGGGCCGATGCCGATCAACAGAAGGTCTTTCATGACCGCGCCCAGCCTGTCTACTCAGAAGATAGAGAAGTTATAGCTGACGATCACCCGCGTCTCGTCCATGTCCCGCGCCCACCGCTCGTAGTTGCTGCGGTACGTGGAGTTACGCAGGCGCACACTGACATCCTTGAAGGTGCCGCTCTGCACCTGGTACTTGAGCTCGGTGTCACGTTCCCATTCCTTGTTTTCGGCAGTGCTGCCCGGGACCTTGATGTGGTCGCCATTGATGTAGCGGGTGAAGAAACTCAGGCCGGGCATGCCGAGGGCTTTGAAGTCATAGTCGTAACGCAGTTGCCAGGAACGCTCCTGGGCAGCGGCGAAGTCGTTGACCTGGGCGTAGTTGACCAGGTACGGGTTACTGCCATCGAGGTACGGCATGGCACTTTCGCCATACATGCGCTGCCAGCCGGCGCTGACCTTGTGCCCACCCAGGCTGTAACCGAGCATGCCGCTGAAGGCGCGGTGGTCGATCTCGCCAGCGCGGGCATTGCCAATGTCATCGCTCTTGATCAGCCGCAGGTCCGCCGACAGGCTGCCGACCGCGAGCGGCTGATTGGCGACCAGCCCAAGGAAATGCTGACGGTAGATATTTTCCAGCTTGGCGACCTGATACTGGGCACTGAGCCGGTCGTTGAAGCGGTAGTCCAGGCCGGCCAGGTCAAAGTGGTCGGCTTCGATATCGCAGGCATAGCGTTTGTTCTTGCAATGCACGCGAATATCCTGGCGATCGGTGGAATCACGCGCCGTGTACTTGTCCAGGCGGGCCAGGGTGAACTTAAGGTCGTGCAGTTCTTCGGAGGTGAGCATCGCACCCTGGAACATAGTCGGCAGCAGGCGACCATCGTTGTACTTCAACAACGGCACGTCCGGCATCATCGAGCCATACTTCAGCACCGTGCTGGAAACCTTGACCTTGGCCGCCAGGCCCATCTTCGCGTATTGATCGGCGGAGTGCCGTGGATCGTGGCCGGATGAAGGCAACAAACCACTGTTACTGTCGGCCGGGCTGGAATCGAGCTTGATGCCTAACATGCCCAGTGCATCCACGCCAAAGCCGACGGGCCCTTGGGTATAACCCGACTGCACATTGAGAATGAAGCCTTGCGCCCACTCTTCGCGTTTTGACGCGCCTTGGCTGGAACTGCTGTGGCCGTCACGAAAATCCCGGTTGAAATAGACCGTGCGTGCTTCAACCTTGGCACTAGCGTCTTCAAGAAAACCGGCGGCCTGGGCATGCGCACCGGTGCACAACAGGAACACGCCGGCAACACGGCGCCCGGAGGCGAGAGGGAGGGGGGAAAACATGCGAGGGAACATCCAGAGAAAGGCGAAAAAAACAAATCGTGACGCCTCTGCGCCACGCGAATGCGTCGCGGCCGAACATGCGTCGGCCATCATCTGAAATCATCGCCCGAACGCGCTGCAACGGGGTATTGGACCATGGTCTAGAACCCCACGTAGAGTCATCGAAAAAACGCCTGCATTACCGCCCGGAAAACTTCAAAAGTTCCCGATTACTTATAAAAAGTTTGCGGTTTACCGGATTCCTGCAAGTGTCTACACTCGATGTCAGCGAACAGTTTTACCCACCCGCGTGGCTGGCGTTTAATCCTTCTCAATGTTCGTCACGCCGTGCCACGAAGACGTACAGGAGTGATTACAGTGTCCAGACTTGCAGAGTTTCGTGCTGCCGAAAAAGCGCTCCAGGAACAAATGGCGCAACTGGAGGCGCTGAAAAAGGATGCCGGCCTCAAACGCGAAATCGAATTCGAGCAGAAACTAGTCGGCCTGATGAAAAGCTATGACAAAAGTCTGCGCGATATCATCGCCATCCTCGACCCGAAGGCGGTTACCCGTAGCACGGCCAGCGCACCGAAACAGCAGCGCCGCCCGCGCGTGGTGAAAGTCTATGAAAACCCGCACACCGGCGAGCTGATCGAGACCAAAGGTGGCAACCACCGCGGCCTCAAGGCGTGGAAAGAACAGTATGGGGCCGCTACCGTGGAAAGCTGGGTTCGCTGATGAAACGTCAACACCCACTTCACACTTTTTTCACAACGGCTGCAGCAGTATCGAGACAGCTAAAGGACTAGCGACCCCATCACGCGCCCGCACATGCGGGCCTCTAATCCCGGCGCCCTGCTCCCCTCGAGCAGGGCGCTTTTATTTGCGCAAACGCTTCACTGCCGTATCATGGCCTCCTGTCTGTTTCGCTGGCACCTGATTGCCAGCCCCGTCTCTGGAGTCCCCATGAGCCTGCACGATTTGCAAACCCTGCCTGGCGTCACCGCGCAGCCAGACGCCGCCACCGCCCAGTTCGTCTTCAACCACACCATGCTGCGGGTCAAGGACATCGAGAAATCGCTCGACTTCTACACCCGCGTGCTGGGCTTCCGCCTGGTCGACAAGCGTGACTTCCCTGAAGCGGCCTTCAGCCTGTACTTCCTGGCCCTGGTCGACCCGGCGCAAATCCCTGCCGACGACACCGCGCGCCACCAGTGGATGAAGTCGATCCCGGGCGTACTGGAACTGACCCACAACCACGGCACCGAAAACGACCCGGAATTCGCCTACCACAACGGCAACACCGACCCGCGCGGCTTTGGCCACATCTGCATTTCGGTGCCGGACGTGCGTGAAGCCTGCGCCCGTTTCGAAGCCCTCGACGTACCCTTCCAGAAGCGCCTGCAAGATGGCCGCATGAATCACCTGGCCTTCGTCAAGGACCCGGACGGTTATTGGGTGGAAGTGATCCAGCCGACCGAACTGAAGGGCTGATCGCCGTCAGCTCGCGCTCGTCGGGCCGGGAACTCCCGGCCCCTTGCTGTGGTATATGAAGGTAACTGCTTCACATGCCACAGCGAGGTAAGGACGATGCAATCTCTTCACTGTGAATACCGCGACCACACCATCACCGCCAGCGTGATGCCCCACCCCGACTCTCCCCTGCCCTATGTCGCCGGTTGCCTGATCACTGACCCACAGGGGCATACCAGCAAGCGCATGTCCATGCCCATGAAGTTCTTCTCGGACCTTGAGAATGCACAGCATGTGTCGCTGGCCCATGGCCGGGCACTGGTGGACGAGCAGCTGGATAAAGGCCACAAAGCCTTCTGACGACTTGCGCGGTCCTTGTAGGAGCGGCCTCGTGTCGCGAAAGGGCCGCAAAGCGGCCCGGCGATTCCAGCATTTTCGCTGATACCCAGGGGCCGCTTAGCGGCCCTTTCGCGACACGAGGCCGCTCCTACAGGAGATCGGGGACATCAGGCATCCCGTGCATAGGCTACCGCTGCGTCAACCTGCTCGCGGGTTGGTCGCACCCCGGTGTACAGCACAAATTGCTCCAACGCCTGCAACGCGATCACTTCCAGCCCGGTGATCACCGGTTTGCCCAGTGCCTCGGCGCGCTGGATCAATGGCGTGCGCGCCGGCATCGCCACCACGTCGAACACCCGCTCGGCCGCCGCAATGGCATTCTCGCTGAACGCCAGCTGATCGGCCTCCGGCCCACCAGCCATGCCGATCGGCGTCACGTTCACCAGCATCGGCGGGCACAGGTCGCCCAGCTCGGCCACCCAGCGATAGCCGCAGACATCCGCCAGCTGCCGACCGGCCTGCTCGTTGCGGGCGACGATGAGGCCTTCGCGAAACCCGGCATCGCGCAAGGCACTGGCCACGGCCTTGGCCATGCCGCCACTGCCACGCAGGGCGAACGCGGTGGCGGGGTCGACCTGATGCTCGGCCAGCAGTTGCCGCACGGCCAGGTAATCGGTGTTATAGGCCTTCAGATGGCCGGCGTCGTTGACCAGGGTATTGACCGACTCGATCGCCGCAGCCGACGGGTCGATTTCATCGACCAGCGCCATGCACGCTTCCTTGTACGGCATCGACACGCCACAACCGCGGATGCCCAGGGCGCGGATGCCGGCGACGGCTGCCGGCAGGTCGTCGGTAGTCATGGCCTTGTAGTAGAAGTCCAGCCCAAGCTGTTGGTAAAGGTGATTATGAAAACGCACGCCGAAGGTGCCAGGCCGCCCGGCCAGGGAAATGCACAGTACTGTGTCTCTGCTGGGAGTTGCCGCCATGACCCGCTCCTTTTTGATGACTGAAACGTTTGTGCAGGGTACCAGACGCCACCACTGGTCGCCCCTTACATAACCTTTACCGTTCCCCTGTGCTCGGCTGACAGAGACCGGACTCATACTATCAAGGCCCCGAGCGTGGGGTTACCTTGTGAGGAAGTCTCATGATCCGTCATCTCCCCGGAATCGCCCTGCTGGTCGGTGCCCTGGCCATCAGCGGGCAAGCCTCTGCCCACGGCGGCGGCGGCCATGGCTGGTATGGCCCAGGCCCACTGCTCGGCGCTGCCGTGGTCGGGGCCGTGGTCGGGGCGACGGTGTACGGTGGCCACGACCGCACCGTCTATGTCGAACGCCAGCCCGCCTACTATGGGCCACCGCCCGTCTATGTACAGGCCCCGCCGCAGCCAGTGTATTACCAACCGTACTACGTACCGGCGCCCCCACCGCCAGCGTACCGCCCTTACTACGGCCCGCCACCGGTGTATTACGGCCCGCCACGCTGGTGACCGTTGATAAAACTGATGAGCACTATTGAGCATGTTGATTTCAAACCGTGCCGGCGGCTGCGTAAGGTGGGCACATGTTTCACAGGAGGTCCCCATGGCCACTATTCAGATCATGTCCGTCGTCGGCACTGCTGTCCCCGTCACACTGCGTGAGCAAGGCCTGCTGGCCTGCTGGTACCTGGTAAGCAATGGCGAGGCCGTCAGCGGCCCGCTGGCTACTCGGGCCTCGGCGCTGGCCCTGGCTGAACAGCTCAAGGCCGACTGCCTGATCGCTTGACCGGATTTTGTTGCGCGTTGCTCCCAACGTCCCTTCCGACCCGCTACCTGGCGGGTCTTTTTTTGCCCCGGCGAACCGACGAATGGCGGCAGGAAAACCGATACAGCATGAAGGTTTTTTCATTTCGTGGGGTCGGCTCAACGAGCAATCGACAGCACTTCGGCCATACTCCACAATGCAGCGGTTTTTTGGGGGAAAACCCTTGCACAGCCAACGACATACCAACTTTTAGTGAGCCTCAACGTGAAAACATCCCTGTCCATCCTCAGCCTGCTGCTGTTGCTCACAGGTACTGCGACCCTTCCGTCGACCGCTGCTGCACAACCCCCGGCCCAAGTCCAGCGCGACCCGTCCAAGCTGCACCTGGCGTCTGGCAGCGCCCTGCTGATCGACCTGAACACCAACCAGGAACTGTATGCGAGCCACGCCGACCGCGTGGTGCCCATTGCCTCGGTGACCAAACTGATGACGGCGATGGTGGTGCTGGATGCCAAGCTGCCCATGGATGAGATGCTCACCATGACCATCGCCAACAACCCGGACATGAAAGGCGTGTATTCGCGCGTACGCCTGGGGAGCGAGCTGAATCGCCGGGAAACCCTGCTGATCACCTTGATGTCGTCGGAAAACCGTGCCGCGACCACCCTGGCCAACCACTACCCAGGGGGCTACCCGGCCTTCATCAAGGCGATGAACGCCAAGGCCCGCAGCCTGGGCATGGCGCACACCCGCTATGTCGAACCGACCGGCCTGTCGACCCAGAACGTCTCCACCGCCCGTGACCTGTCCAAGCTGCTGATGGCCGCGCGCAAGTACCCGATGCTGAGCGAGCTGTCGACCACCCGCGAGAAGACCGTGGCCTTCCGCAAGCCCAACTACACCTTGGGCTTCCGCAACACCGACCACCTGGTGAACAAGAGCAACTGGGACATCAAGCTGACCAAGACCGGTTTCACCAATGAAGCCGGCCATTGCCTGGTGCTGCTGACCAGGATGGACAACCGCCCGGTGGCCATGGTGATTCTCGATGCCTTCGGCAAGTACACCCACTTCGCCGACGCCACCCGCATGCGTCAGTGGCTGGAGACCGGCGCGACTAAGCCGGCACCA
Organism: Pseudomonas sp. 382; assembly: GCF_002759075.1. Lineage (NCBI taxonomy): Bacteria > Pseudomonadati > Pseudomonadota > Gammaproteobacteria > Pseudomonadales > Pseudomonadaceae > Pseudomonas > Pseudomonas sp. 382. The sequence continues at coordinate 132,011 of NZ_PEMX01000008.1, read as the reverse complement.
GCAGTGGCCATGCAATACAAGACCGACAAGCACGGCAAGGGGCGCCTGGCGTCGGAGTGACGGCAGGCCTTGTCAGCCTCATCACCGGCTTGCCGGCGATGAGGCCCGTTCAGGATGTTCAGGCCTGGGTATCGACCATCCCGCCGGCACTGCTGCCGCCTGACTTCTGCAACGCTTCCAGCAGTTGCGCGGTAGCCGTCATGATCTCGCCACTGAGGGTGGCGATGCTGGCCTGCTTGGCCGTGACTGCAGCCAACTTGCTGGTTTCGTCGGTTTTCTGCGCCATCAGGATGGCCAGCTGTTTCTGCTCGTCGGCCAACTGCTTCTGCAGTTTCTTGATCATCTCGCGCAACTGCTTGATGTGTGAGGGCTCGTCACTGCCACTGCTGCCTTGCGCACCCTCGGCACCTTTGGCCTGGCCATCGCCACGCAGCTTCGAGGTGTCGACCTGCAGCGTCGAGCTGCCCGATTCAGTCTTTTCCGTGTCGCTGGCCTGCGAAGCGCTGCCGGCCTGGGTCGAGGTGTTGCTGATGCTGACTGCCGCGATACCTACCATGTGTTTCTCCTTGCCTTGCAAAGGGTCCTTGAGTTGACCTGCGTATCGGCCGAAAGCGGCAAGCCTTTAGGCCCGGCTGGCCGCAGGCACGCTTGCGGGCAGTAAATTCACCCGACGCTGGCTCGTTCCACCCATGTACAAACGCCGGAGCCCCGGCATGCGCCCACATTCGACCCATTATGGAACCGCAGCCATGAGCCAGTCTGCACACCCGGAAACTATCAAGGACCTGATCGGCGTAGGCTTCGGCCCGTCCAACCTGGCCCTGGCCATCGCCCTGGAAGAACTTGCCCAGAGCCAGGGCCACGCCCTCGATGCGCTGTTCATCGACAAGCAGAAGGAATACCGCTGGCACGGCGAAACCCTCGCCACCCAGAGCGAGTTGCAGATCTCGTTCCTCAAGGACCTGGTCTCGCTGCGCAACCCGACCAGCCCATACAGCTTCGTCAACTACCTGCACCAGAAGCAGCGCCTGGCCGACTTCATCAACCTGGGCACCTTCTACCCCTGCCGCCTGGAGTACAACGACTACCTGCGCTGGGCCGCAGAGCACTTCGCCACCCAGGCGGTGTATGGCGAAGAAGTGCTGCGCATCGAACCTGAAGTGAAGGCAGGCCGTGTCGAGCACCTGCGCCTGGTCTCACATGATGGCCAAGGCCGCGAATTCAGCCGAAGGACGCGCTCGGTGGTGGTGGGCAGCGGCGGTACACCGAAAATCCCCGAGAAATTCAGCGCGTTCAAGGATGATCCACGGGTTTTCCACCATTCCCAGTACCTCAGCAGCCTGAACAAGCTACCCTGCACGGCCGGCAAGCCGATGCGCATTGCCGTGATCGGCTCGGGCCAGAGCGCCGCCGAGGCCTTCATCGACCTCAATGACAGCTACCCGTCGGTCAAGGTCGACATGGTGCTGCGCGGCTCCGCCCTCAAGCCGGCCGACGACAGCCCGTTCGTCAACGAGATCTTCGCCCCCGACTACACCGACCTGGTCTACAACGAGCCGGCCGATCAACGCGCCAAGCTGCTCGGCGAATACCACAACACCAACTACTCGGTGGTCGACCTCGACCTGATCGAGCGCATCTACGGCATCCTCTACCGGCAGAAAGTCGCCCACCAGTTCCGCCACAACGTGCTGTGCCGCCGCCAGGTGGAAGCCGTGGTGGCGACCCGCGACGGCATTGAACTGACCCTGCGCGACCTGGCCACCGCCCAGCAGCAGACCCACCGCTACGACGCGGTAATACTCGCCACCGGCTACGAACGCCGCTCACACCGCGACCTGCTCGCCCCGCTGGCCGACTACCTGGAAGACTTCAGCGTCGACCGCAACTACCGGGTATTGGCCAGCCCCGACCTGCAGGCCTCGGTCTACCTGCAAGGCTTCTGCGAGAACAGCCATGGCCTCAGCGACACCTTGCTGTCGGTGCTGCCCTCCCGTGCCGCCGAGATCGGCCAGGCGCTGTACCACGATCTGGCGCGCCAGCAGGGCAAGGCACAACCTGCCGTTGTCCTGACCAGCGCCTGATTGGCGTAGCTACCACCCCGACAGGGCGCCACCAGCACCCTGTCGGCGCGCGCCCTCCGAAACATTTGCTTGCATTTAATTCTTCAGGATTTTCATTCTCATTCGTCTTTTGAACAACAGCCCTTTTTTGGTTGGGCCTGTGCTCGCCCCTTTTTTCAGAAGACTGACCGATGGCCAAATCACCGAAAAAATCCAAGTCCAGGCTGTGGTTCCTGGTCCACAGCTGGCTCGCCCTGCCGATCTGGTTCTTCGTGCTGATCGTCTGCTTTACCGGCATGCTGGCCGTGGTCAGCCAGGAAATCGTCTGGCTGGCCAACCCCGACGTGCGTGCCAGCAAGCCTGATGACAACGCCGAACGCCTGAGCTTCCAGCAAGTGCTCGATGCCCTGCACAAGGCCGAACCAGACATGGCCGTCAACTCGCTCAGCCAGCCCGATGGCGCGCACTTCGCGCTGACTGCGCAGGTCACTTACGCCGATGGCTCCAGCCCGATGCTCTACGTCAACCCCTATACCGGGGCCATTCAGGGCAAGATGCCGGACTTCAACTTCGAAGCCTTCACCCGGGCCCTGCACGGCTGGTGGCTGGTGCCGTTCACCAACGGCTTCAGCTGGGGCTGGTACCTGGTGTCGCTGCTCGGCCTGCCAATGCTCGCGTCGCTGGTAACGGGCCTGGTGGTGTACAAGAAATTCTGGAAAGGGTTCTTCAAGCCGGTACGCACCGGCCATGGCTCGCGCATCTTCTGGGGCGACCTGCACCGCCTGGCCGGGGTCTGGTCGATCTGGTTCATCGCTGTCATTTCCATCACCAGCATCTGGTTCCTGATCCGGGCGATCCTGTTCGACAACCAGATCACTATTTCCAGCGAGCCCATCGTGCCGGTGATCGCCCGCGAGCAGGTGCCACAGACCGTCGACGGCAGCCCGGCGCCACGCATCGACCTGGACGAGGCCGCACGCATTGCCGGCCTGGCCATCCCCAGCCTGGAGATCACCTCCGTCTCGCTGCCGGCTACCGCCTACAGCCACATCGAAATGGGCGGGCGTGGCTGGTACCCGCTGATGTTCCAGAGTGCCTCGGTCAACCCGTATACACGCCAGGTCGACAGCCAGTTCCTGCTCAGCGACCGCTCGGCCCTGGAGTTCGTCACCGAGTCCATGCGCCCGCTGCACACGGGCGACTTCGGTGGCCTGCCGATCAAGCTGATCTGGTTCTTCTTCGGCCTGATCCTGACCCTGATGGTGTTCAGCGGGCTGCTGATCTGGACCAAACGCACCGCCCAGGCAACCGCCGCCGCGCTCAAGCGCAGCGAGCGCACGGCGCACAGCACACGCCGCGAAACCACCCTGGAGGTGCGCCCATGAGCCGTGCCCTAACCCTGCCTGGCCGGCCACTCAAGCAATGGTGGCTGAAGTGGCGCTTTCACCTGAACATCCTGCTGATCCTCATTCCCCTGGGTTTCATGCCCAAGTACTTCGCCGACGTCAGGTTGTTCCGTGGTGACGCCGGGCTCGGTGCCAACCCGATCCACGGCATACAGGTCGGCCCGTACAGCCTGGACCTCGCCGAGCTGCGCAACGAAGCCCCGCGCGCCGATGGCCCCGCAGGCCACTTCAAGCTGTTCAACGCGGCGCTGTGCAAGGCCTGTGTGAATGACGTCAAGGCGGTCTACCTGCGCATCGGCAAGCCGCGCAGCCTGCGCGCCGCCGGCACCATTTTCTTCGGCGCGCCATACCGCATGGTCACCAACCTGCCCATACCGCCGCGCACCAGCGCCGACGCACAGGTCTGGATCACCCTCGAAGGCTGGGACGGCAGCCTGCACCAGGCCTCGGTCCCCCTGGCCAAGGCTTCGCCAGCCACCGTGGCCTGGCTCGAAAAACAAGGAGGCAAACCATGAAACACCTGATGCGCAGGCTCGCGCTGCCCTGGCTGGTACTGGCTGCAAGCCCGGCCCTGGCCCACAACCCGATGTGCGAATGCGAGGAAGTGGCCGGTGGCCAGGTGAAATGCACCGGCGGGTTTTCCGATGGCAGCGGCGCGCCTGGGGTGACCCTTGACGTGATTGGCTACGACGAGCAGGTGCTGGTCGGTGGCAAGCTCGGTGACGATTCGAGCCTGACCTTCAAACGCCCCGACGGCGAGTTCTACGTGCTGTTCGACGCAGGGCCTGGCCACGTCGTGGAAGTCGACCACGCCGACATCGCGCAACCATGAGCCGCCCAACCATGAGCCAGGCCCAAGTGGTGCGCCCGGCCGGCGCCGGGCACGAAACCCTCCATGTGCTGCTGGCCAGCCTGTTGATCGTTGCCCTCGCCGCCAGCGTCGTGCTGCTGCGCGGCGAGCGCGAGGACAAGCAGGCCATCGCCAGCCACCAGATCGACGCCCGCCGCGACCTGAGTGCTGCCGAACAAGGCATCTACACCGACCTGCGCGTGGCGTTCGACGAAATACAGCTGCTTCGACAGGAAAGCGCCGCCACGCCCAGCGTTGCGGCCCTGGCCGAGCAAGGCCTGCCACCGTTCGTGGCCGATGCCGGCAGCCTGCGCCGTGGCAACCACCAGTGGCAGTGGCTGGCGACTGGCGCCTACCTGGGCCGCAGCCAGGCGCCGCAGGTGGCCGGCAGTTTCCTGCTGATCCTGCCCGACGCTGACAGCACCGAGGTTGACGTGTGGCTGCGCCGCGACAGCACCGCCCTGCTCCCCGACGACCTCGGCCAGGCCGCACTGATCGCCGCCGGCTGGCAGCAGGTGGTCAGCCACTACGACGCCGGGGTCACCCGCGAACACCGTCATTGAACCCAAGGATTCCCCATGTTCCGCAAAGCCCTAGCCCTGCTCCTGGCCTGCGCCCTGCCGGCGCTGGCCCTGGCCGATACCGGCAAGCCCCTGCGCATCGGCATCACCCTGCACCCCTACTACAGCTACGTCAGCAACATCGTCGGCGACAAGGCCGAAGTGGTGCCGCTGATTCCGGCGGGTTTCAACCCGCATGCCTATGAACCCCGCGCCGAAGATATCAAGCGCATCGGCACGCTGGACGTGGTGGTGCTAAATGGCGTGGGCCATGACGACTTCGCCGACCGCATGATCGCCGCCAGCGAAAAGCCCGGCATCCAGACCATCGAAGCCAACCAGAACGTACCGCTGCTGGCCGCCACCGGGATCGCCGCGCGGGGCGCCGGCAAGGTGGTCAACCCGCATACCTTCCTGTCGATCAGCACCACCATCGCCCAGGTCAACAACATCGCCCGGGCGCTCGGCAAGCTCGACCCGGACAACGCCAGGCTCTACACGCAGAACGCCCGTGCCTATGCCAAGCGCCTGCGCGCCTTGCGTGCCGAAGCCCTGGCCAAGGTCAGCGAAGCCCCCAGCGCCACCTTCCGTGTGGCCACCATCCATGCCGCCTACGACTACCTGGTGCGTGACTTCGGCCTGGAAGTGACCGCCGTGGTCGAGCCCGCCCACGGCATCGAACCAAGCCCGGCGCAGCTGAAAAAGACCATCGACCAGCTCAAGGCGCTGGATGTGAAGGTGATTTTCTCGGAGATGGACTTCCCTTCGGCCTATGTCGAGACCATCCAGCGTGAAGCCGGCGTGCGCCTGTACCCGCTGACGCACATTTCCTATGGCGAATACACCCAGGACAAGTACGAAGTGGAAATGAAGCGCAACCTCGACACCGTGGTCCGCGCCATCCAGGAGAACCGCGCATGACCGCTGCCGCGCACCTCACCGCACCCGCCGGGCCGCGCATCGAGTTTGCCGGCATCGACCTGACCCTGGGCCGCACGCGCATTCTCGACCAGGTGCAGTTCAGCGTGGCCGCCGGCAGCGTACACGCTATCGTCGGGCCCAACGGCGGCGGCAAGAGTTCGCTGATCAAGACCTTGCTTGGGCAGATGCCGCACCAGGGCCAGCTGACCCTGCACTGGCCAGGCGCGCAGCAAGTGATCGGCTATGTGCCGCAGGCGCTGGAGTTCGACCGCGGGCTGCCGATGACCGTGGACGACTTCATGGCTGCCCTGTGCCAACGGCGCCCGGCGTTCCTTGGCTTGTCGCGGCGCGTGCAGCCTGCGATCGATGCGGCGCTGGCGCGGGTCGGCATGCTCGCCAAGCGCAAGCGGCGCATGGGCGCGTTGTCCGGTGGCGAGCGGCAGCGCGTGCTGCTCGCCCAGGGGTTGATACCGGAACCGCAGTTGCTGGTGCTCGACGAGCCGATGTCGGCGCTCGACGAAGCCGGCATCCAGGTGTTCGAACAACTGCTGCAAGGCTGGCGCCAGGCCGGCACCACCGTGTTGTGGATCGAGCATGATCTGGAGGCCGTGCTGCGCCTGGCCGACCGGGTCACCGGCCTGAACCGCCAGGTGCTGTTCGACGCCCCGCCGGCCCAGGCGCTGACGCCGGAGCGCCTGCTTGGCCTGTTCTCTGTCCACCCTCGCAGCGAGAGCCTTGCCTGATGAGCTTCGAAGCCTTCCGCCAGCTGGTCCAGACCTGGGCCGACGCTGGCTACCTGCCGCAGGCGCTGGCCTACGGTTTCGTGATCAATGCCTTGTTGGCCGGCCTGATGATCGGCCCAGTGCTGGGCGGCCTCGGCACCCTGGTGGTGGTCAAGCGCTTTGCCTTCTTCTCGGAAGCGGTCGGCCATGCCGCGCTTACCGGGGTCGCCATCGGCATCCTGCTCGGCGAGCCCTATACCGGCCCCTATGGCAGCCTGTTCGGCTATTGCCTGCTGTTCGGCATCCTGCTCAACTTCCTGCGCAACCGCACCGGGCTGGCACCGGACACGCTGATCGGCGTGTTCCTTTCCGTGTCGCTGGCCCTTGGCGCCAGCCTGCTGCTGATGCTCGCCGGCAAGATCAACGTGCATATCCTCGAGAATGTGCTGTTCGGCTCGGTACTGACCGTCAGCTCCCAGGACCTGCTGGTGCTGGGCATCGTCGCGATGCTGGTGCTGGCACTGGCCCTGCCGCTGTACAACCGCATCATGCTGGCCAGCTTCAACCCGCAACTGGCGGCGGTGCGTGGGGTGGCGGTGAAGGTGCTGGACTACCTGTTCGTGGTGCTGGTGACTTTGGTCACAGTGGCTTCGGTGAAGGTGATCGGGGCGATTCTGGTCGGCGCCCTGCTGGTGATCCCGGCAGCAGCGGCGCGCCTGGTCAGCCAGTCGCTGAAGGGTTTTTTCTTCGTGGCGGTGCTGATTGCCAGCCTGAGCACGCTGCTCGGCATCCTGCTGCCCATCATGCTTGACCTGCCAGTGCCTTCGGGCGCCGCAATCATTCTGGTGGCAGGTATCTGCTTCGCCCTCGCCGCGCTGGCCCGCGCCCTCGTCCCACGTCTGCAAGGAAACCCGGCATGAAACTCAAACACCTGGCCCTGGCCATCGCCCTGGCCAGCCTGCCTGCGCTCGCCTCGGCCAGCCAAGTGCTGACCTCCCTACCCGTGACCCACAGCCTGGCCAGCGCCCTGCTCGACGGCACCCGCGTGCAGCTCACGCGCGCCGCGCCCGCCAACCTGCCGGCCAGCCGCCAGCCGTCGTACTTCAGCAGCCGTGGCAGTGCCAGCCTGGCCAAGGCCGCCCAGCAGGCCGACGCAGTGATCGGTGTGCGTTCGATCTGGCGTGACGACCCGCTCTACCCGCTGGCGCGACGCAGCAACATCCGTATCGTCGAGATCGATGCGGCGCGGCCGCTCGATGGCGCGCTGCCGGGCATCGCCGTGAGCGGCGATGACGCCCATGCCGCCTATCCCTGGCTGAACCCGACCAACCTGGGGCGCATGGCCGATATTCTGGCCAACGACCTGGAGCGCCTGGTGCCCGCCGACAAGCAGAGGATCCAGGGCAACCTGGCGAGGCTCAAGCGCCAGTTGCTGGAGCTGACTGCCAGCAGCCAGGTGCAGCTGGCCAAGGTCGACAACCTGAGCGTGGTCAGCCTGTCGGAGCGCCTGGGCTATCTGGCCAGCGGCTTGAACCTGGATGTGGTGGAACAGCCACTGCCTGCGGATGGGAAATGGGATGAGGCGGCGCTGAGAGCGCTGGGCGAGAACCTCACGGAGCAGGATGTGGCGCTGGTGCTGCACCATCGGCAGCCGGATGCAGCGGTGGCCAAGGTGATCGAGGCGGCCGGGGCAAGGTTGCTGGTGGTGGACAGTGACCCCGAAAATGCGCTGGCCGGGCTCAAGGCCAGTGTCGAGCAGGTGATCGGGGCACTGAGCGAAGGCGGATGAGGCCGTTACCGGTCAGGGCCGGCCCGCCTGCATCCCGGCCAGCAAAAAGCCCATGAAGCGGCGCACATCCTGGCGATGCACCACCAGGTCCAGCAGAGCGCCGGGCATGAGGCGATATTTGTCAGCGCCGGGGTGGCGGTGGTGCTGGGTGTTGTGCTCAAGTGTATGGCCAGGGTGGTGCCACGTCGGGCCAACCCCTTTCCACACTGACCGCCAGGGCCGACCACCATGCGCATTGCCATTCCCGATGACTACCAGGACGTCATTCGCTCGCTCGAATGCTTCAAACGCCTCGCTGGGCATGACGTTCGCGTGTTTCACGACAAGCCACCGGCCTCCCTGGATGAGCTGGCCGCCCGCTTCGCCGATGCCGACGCCCTGGTCCTCACCCGCGAACGCACGCGCATCGATGCAGCCCTGCTCGACCGGCTGCCCAACCTCAAGCTGATCAGCCAGACCGGCAAGGTCGCCGGCCATCTGGACCTGGAAGCCTGCACCGCCCGCGGCATCGTCGTCAGCGAAGGCCGTGGCTCGCCGGTGGCGCCGGCGGAGCTTGCCTGGGCGCTGCTGCTCAACGCCCGGCGCCAGCTGGTGCCCGCGATCGAAGCGTTCAAGCAAGGCCACTGGCAGGTCAACCTGGGCCAGGCGGTGGCCGGGCAGCTGCTGGGCATCTGGGGCTACGGCAAGATCGGCCAGCGGCTCGCCCGCTACGCCCAGGCATTCGACATGCCCGTGCTGGTGTGGGGCAGCGAAAGCAGCCGGGCGGCGGCCGAGGCCGATGGGCACCGGGCGGCGACATCGCGCGAGGCTTTTTTTGCCGAGGCGGACATTGTCAGCCTGAACCTGCGGCTGTCAGAGACAACGCGCCATCGGGTGACGTTCAGCGACCTGTCGCGGATGAAAGTGGATGCCTTGCTGCTGAATATCAGCCGCGCCGAGCTGATTGAACCCGGGGCCCTGCTGCAGGCGCTCGACGCCGGCAGGCCGGGCTTCGCTGCGGTGGATGTGTTCGAACAGGAGCCGATACTCGAGCCGAACCACCCCCTGCTCACCCACCCACGGGTGCTGAGCACGCCGCACCTGGGCTATGTGGAGAAGAACGGCTACGAGCTGTATTTCGGTGACGCCTTTGACAACGTGGTGGCGTTTGCCCAAGGCGCGGCGCAGAACGTCGCCAATCCGCAGGCGCTGACGGTGCGGCGCTGACCTGCAGGCTCAAGGGATATGGCTTACGCCGGGTCAGGCAAGGCCATGTGCAACAAAGGAAACGGCCGGCCTTCGCCGTCCAGCGGCGAACGCCCGGTCTGCACGAAGCCGATACCGCACTTATGTCGGCATCATGCATGCCCGCTTCGCGAATCAACGCCTGGGCGGTGCACGGCAGAACAGCCGGAAAGGCAGGAGGCGCCCATGCTACCCAGCCTTGCCGGCGACTTAAAGGCACTTACGGCACCGTGGCCTGCTCCTGGGCCGTCGCAGCAAACGACACGTAGTACGCCAGGCCGACGAAGATCGCCCCGCCCACCGCATTGCCGAGGAACACCGCGAGCAGGTTCTCGGCCAGCGCGCCCCAGCTCAGATAACCGGCAAAAATCGCCGCCGGGATCAGGAACATGTTGGCCACCACGTGCTGGAAGCCGATGGCGACGAAGGCCATGATCGGGAACCAGATGCCGAGGATCTTGCCGCTCATCTCACGGCTGGCAAAAGCCAGCCACACCGCCAGGCACACCAGCCAGTTGCAGCCGATACCCGAGACGAAGGCATGAACGAAGTCGGCGCTGGCCTTGCTGGTGGCGGCGGCCACGGTCTTGGTCAGGTAGGCGCCCTCGGTCAGGCCAAGCAGGTGGCCGAAGAAGTACGCCACGAACAGCGCGCCGAGCAAGTTGGCCAGGGTCACCAGCAACCAGTTGCGTGCCACCGCCGCCAGGCGAATGCGCCCGGCGAACATGGCCAGCGGCAGGCTCATCATGTTGCCGGTAAGCAGTTCGCCGCCCGCCAGGATCACCAGGATCAGGCCAATCGGGAACACAGCAGCACCCAGCAGGTTACCCAGCGAAGCCCATTGCCCGGGGATCATCGCGCTGACATGAATAGCCAGGATAAAGCCCATCGAGATGAAGCCACCGGCAAGAAAACCGAGGATGAGCAGTGCGCGGGTAGGCAAATGGGCTTTCTTGGTACCGGCCTCGATGACGAGTTCGGTGATTCGGGAGGGGGCATTGACAGACATTTCGGAAACTCGAACGCAGGGACGACAGGCATGCCCAGAGGCATGCCGGCAGTCAGGAATTTACGGGTGGCGAAGTGATGCGAGGTGCTTCAGGGGGAAGGCAAAACAGGTGGTCTCTGGCGCTGCAACGAAGAGCCGCGCACGTTACTGAGGCAGAATGTCGCAGTCAAATTGATAGGGTGGATGGCTTGATAGACCGGGTCGATGAGGGGGCTGGCGTGCCCCCCTTCGGCATCTGACGCCCTCCCTGTGGGAGCGGGCGCGCCCGCGAACACCGGCAGAGCCGGTGCCATCCACCGAGTCGCCTCTTTCGCGGGCTCGCCCGCTCACAGGATACCGACCGCCACCGCAAGCGCTCAACGAGGTTCCGGGTGTTCGCTGGACACCGAGTTGTTGGCATCCACATCCTGCATGTCTTCCTCGACCGGGGCCTCGTCGTCCGCCGGCAGCGGAACTTCGACATCCTCGTTCGTGCGCGCAGTGCCATTCTCCCGCTGCTGCTGTGCGTCCTGATCGGAGCCTGGATTGCCTGGCGGCGGGTTCCAGTCTTCCGGTCGCCTCTGCGACCACGCTTCACCCACATCCTGCTTTTTCGGGGTATCTGTCGTCATGGTGGGTCTCCGGTCTGCGGTGCAGCGGATCTGCACCTTTAACTCAGAAGAAATGCGAAGGGCTGGAGTGCCAGCGCCTCGACCAGTGGCGCAAAAAGCCAGCGCCTACGACCACTTGCGCAAATCAAGTACACTGGCCGCCGTCACGGAAGCCGACAGGACAAGGAATGCTCCGCTCTTTTACCGCACGATGCGATGTGCGCCGTGCATGGGTACGCTGGCTGCAAGCCGCAGCGCTGATGCACTTACTGATTGGCCTGGGCCTTACCTGGGCCGGCCATAGCGCGTTACTGGGCACATACCAACTGAGCATCGAGCAGGCGTTCTGGGGCCAGGCAGCGCCTGCGCCTGCCCGCGAGCAGCAGGTGTGGTGGCTCGCACTGTTCGGCGCCACCTTGCAAAGCTACTCGCTGTACATGCTCGGCCTGATCCAGCTGGGCGACCGCCTGCGCAGCCACAGCGCCTGGGCCTGGCTGGCATGCGGCATCGTGCTGTGGGCACCGCAGGACATGCTGGTGTCGTTGCAGGCCGGCATGTGGTCGCATCTGGTCATCGATGGCCTGGCCCTGCTCGCCCTGCTGCCACCGTTGCTGTGGCTGTATCGCTGCGACCGCCCCACCACCACTTTGAAAGGACTTGAACGTGGCTGAACTGCCGATCCTCACCTGGGCCCTCAACCTGCTGCTTATCCAAGGACTGCTGGGCGCGCTGGACACTATCTACCACCATGAACTGACCGTTGCCCTGCCCCAGCGCTACAGTGCGCGGCTGGAGCTGGCGATCCACGCAGTGCGCTCGTGCTGCTACGGCATCCTGTTCCTCGGTATCGCCCATGTAGCGTTCCAGGGCGTCTGGGCGATTATCGTGGCGGTGGTCTTCACCCTGGAGATCGGCCTGACCCTGTGGGATTTCGTGGTCGAGGACCGCAGCCGCAAGCTGCCGGCCATCGAGCGCATCATGCACACCGTGCTGGCGATCAACGCCGGCGCCTTCTTCGCGCTGTACGGCCTGCAGTTGCTGCAGTGGTCGAGCCTGCCCAGCGGCCTGGTGGCCATCGACCTCGGCTGGCGCGGCTGGCTGCTGACTCTGTTCGCCCTTGGCGTGACCGCGTCGGGGATTCGTGATGCGCTGGCGACGCTGCGCCTGCACCGCCAGGGGCCGCCGACCAACCCTTTCGCCGGCAGCGCCCACAAGCAGGTGCTGGTCACTGGCGGCACCGGCTTCATCGGCGAAACCCTGGTCAACCAGTTGCTCGATGCCGGTCACAGCGTCAGCGTTCTGGCCCGCGACCCGCTGCGCGCCGCCTACCTGTTCGACGGCCGCGCCCGCTGCCTGCGCAGCCTCGACAAACTCAGCCATGACGAGCGCTTCGACGTGGTCATCAACCTGGCTGGGGCACCCGTCGCCGGGCCACGCTGGACACCGCGCCGCCAGGCGCAGCTGCTGGCCAGCCGGGTCGGCACCACCGAGGCCTTGCTGCGCTGGACGCGACAGGCCCGGCACAAGCCGGCGCTATGGATCCAGGCTTCGGCCATCGGTTACTACGGTGTACGCGACGCTAGCCAGCCACTGGACGAAAGCGCCAGCAAAGGCGACGGCTTCATGGCCGAGCTGTGCGACCGCTGGGAAGCTTCCGCCAGCCCGGCCAGCGCCCTCGGCGTTCGCCAGGTGGTGCTGCGCCTGGGCGTGGTGTTCGGCCCTGGCGGTGCCCTGCCACCCCTGCTGATGCCTTTCCGCCTGGGCCTGGGTGGGCGCATGGGCGATGGCCGGCAAATCATGAGCTGGGTACACCGTGACGACGTGCTGGCGGTGATGGCGCGCAGCATGGTCGACAGCGAGATGCAGGGCAACTACAACCTGGTCGCCCCCGAGCCGGTCAGCCAGGCCACCTTCGCCCAAGCTGTCGGCCGACTGCTCAAGCGCCCGGTGTGGCTGCATGTTCCGGCCGCACCGGTTCGGGCGCTTGCCGGGGAAATGGCCGAGCTGTTCTTCGACGGCCAGCGCGTGCTGCCGAGCCGCCTGGAGCAGGCCGGCTACCGCTTCCGGTATCCGACCCTGGACAGCGCCTTGCGCGACCTGGCCTGAGGAGCAGCGATGAGCAAGCCCCTGCTGTACCTGCTTGCCGGCAACGGCAGCGCCGCCGACTGGTGGGACGATGCCGTGCCGCACTTCCGGCACTACCGGGTGCAGGCCCTGGAGCTGCCCGGCTTCGGCGACAACTCCGCGCCGCCCTGCGCGGACCTGGACGAGTACGCGCAAGCCCTGCTAAGCCTGAGCGAACGCGGACACGCCATCATGGCCGTTGGCGTCAGCGCGCTGATCGTACTGCATGCGCTGCAGCGCAGCCCCGGCCATTTCAGCCGCAGCGTGCTGCTGGCCCCGGTCGGCGCCTTCCTCTGGCAACGCCGCCTGCCCGCGCTGATGTCGCCGCTGCCTCTGCGCAAGGCCATCCACTGGCTGCTCAGCCATAAGCCGCACTGGTTCGCCACTAAGTTTTCCAGCCAGCGCTGGACGCCCGCACAGTACCGGCGCATGGGTGCCGGCTATGCCCGCTGCCGCGCCTTCGTGCCCTCCTGGGCACAACTGCGCGCCGACACCGCGCTGCCGCTACTGGAGTGGGTCACCGCCCCTGTCGAGCTGGTATGGGGCGACCACGACCGCCTGCTGGGGATCGCCCAGGCCGCCGCCTGGTCGGCGATCCTCGCCCGCGCCGACCTGCGCATCAGCCTGCAGCCCGGCTGGGGCCACTACCCGTGGATCGATGCACCAGCCGAATTTGCCGCCTGGCTGGAGTCGGGTACCCAAGGCTTCGTCGCCCATACCAAGGGTGGCCGCCTGCAACTGGCGGCGCTTGCAGGGCAAGCCGTGCCCGAAGCCCTCAGCCTCGACGATAGCAACGACCCGCGCCTGGCCAGGCTGCTTGCCTCGGCCCCGGATGCCCTGTGGGCCGTGCGTTCCTCCAGCTATGCCGAGGATCAGGCCGATGCCGCCAATGCCGGCCTGAGCACCACCTACCTGCGCGTGCCTGGACACGCCGTCGCCGACCGTGTCAGGGCACTGCGTGACGCCGGCGTCGAGGAAGTGGTGGTGCAGCGTTTCATCCAGCCGACGGTGTCCGGCATCGCCTTCGTGCGCCACCTCTCGGTGGAACTGGAGTGGCTCGAAGGCCATCTGGAAGCGCTGGCCGACGGCCAGGCCAGTCCCCGGCGCGCAACGCTGTCGCGCCTGGGCGCTGCCTGGCAAAGCGGCCACTTCGCCAACGTGCATGGCCTGACAGCAAACGCCCTCTGGGACTTCCTGCAAGGCGTGCTGAAAGTGTTCCACTACGTGCCAGGCGATATCGAATGGGCGTGGGACGGCCACCAACTGTGGCTGCTGCAGTATCGCCCGATCAGCGAGCACGGCTGGCGCCGCCACCTGACCTCGGCCAACATCGCCGAAATCCTGCCGCCGCAACCCAGCCGCTTCGTCGAATACGCCCAGCGCCGCGCCGCCGCCAGCATTCCGGCGATCATGGCGCGCTGGGACAGCCGGGTGCTGCAGGACAACGAACCCTTCACCGCCGTGTTTGGCGGTGCCTCCTACATCAACAACGACTTGTTCCTTGCCCGCCTGGCCGACTGGGGCATCTCCGCTGCCAGCTACGCGGGCGAAGTCGGCGGCGCCACCCCCGCCCTGCCCTGGCGCCCGCTGCGCTTGCTGCGCGCTGTGCCGCGCCTGTGGCGCATGCAGCATGCTGCACGCAGCCACCTGCAAGCCCTGGCCCCGGGCCTGCAACGCTTCGACGCAGAACTGGCGCAACTGCAGGCCGCCGGCGCTGACGGCCAGCAACTGGCAGACTGGTTCAGCCGCTTCTATGTCTTCGTGGTGCAGGGCAACCTGTGCATCGCCACGGCCCTGGCCAGCAGCGGCGGTGCCTGGCTGGGCCGGCCAGCGACCGCCTACAACGATCTGCAGCACAGCCCCCACCGTCTGCCGTGGGAAACCGACCCCGGCACACCGCGGCCGGCGCCGACCGAACTGCCCCTGCAGCCGCTGCCCGCCTGGCCATCCGCCGTTACCTTGGCCCATCGCCTCGGCCTGCCCGGCTTGCGGGGTTACTACCTGCAAGTGCGCGAGTGGTACCGGGACAACCTGATGCGGATTTTCTTCCGCGTGCACCACGCCATGCCTGAAGCCCAGCGTGCCGATTGGTTCGGCCCGCATCCTGACGTGCGCACGCGCGACGGCAGCTTCTGGCAAGACGGCAGCCAGGGCAGCGAACAGGCCACCGGTTTCATGATCTACCCTGGCCAGGTGCAAGGCATCCTGGGCCAGGACATCCTCCTCGAAGACAGCCTCGACCCCGGCCGCCATGCCCACTATCAGGCCGCACGGGCCGTGATTGCGCGCATGGGTGGGCGGTTGTCCCATGGTTCGACCTTGCTGCGCGAACTGCGCAAACCCTCGGCAGTGCTGCCGCAGGTAAGCAGCGAATGGCTGGGGCGCGAAGTGCAGTATCGGGATGGGGAGCTGCGGCTGGTTGAGGGGCAACAAGAATGAACGACAAGGAACGTGTGACAACACTTATGAAAAGGATTGCCAAGTGCCTGGTGCTCACCCTGCCGCTGATGGTGAGTGGCTGCTGGAGTACGCTCACTCACCTCGATGGCGAACGCTGTGTGTATCCAGGCACACGCTTTGGTTGGAACTTTGCCACGCGCAACGGCCCCGGCGGCCTGGTGGGCCTGATCGACGTGCCCTTCTCCCTCGCGCTGGATACAGTGCTACTGCCTTATGACCTGACCGGTTTTCTCCCTGAGGACATGGGTGGAGATCGTCGGGAATGCGATCTGGATGGCTCGTTCAACGTGCTGGTGATGTAGCTCACTGCGCTCTGCACCTAGCGCTTGCCCAGCGCCAGCCGAGCCGCGAACAACATGAATACCAGGCCGGTCGCACGGTCCATCCACTGGATGACCTTGTCCCGTCGCAGCAGGCCCGCCAACGGCCGGGTTGCGCCAATCAGCAGCATCGCCCACAGCAGGCCTAGCACCACGTGAATGCTGACCAGGCCAAAGGTCCAGGCCACCAGAGGCTGGCCCTGGGGAATGAACTGGGGCAGGAACGACACATAGAAGATGCCGACCTTGGGATTGAGCAGGTTGCCCATCAAGCCCTTGAGAAACCAGCTGCCAGCACGCTGGCCATCTTCCCCGGCAGGTGCCAGCGATTGCCGTGGGCGCAAGAGCATGTTGAGGCCAAGCCAGGCCAGGTAGGCAGCCCCACAGTACTTGAGAATGTTGTAGGCAAGCTCCGATACCGCGATCAATGCGCCAAGGCCGAAAGCAACGGCTGCGCCCCACAGCAGGCAGCCAGCGTTGATGCCCAAAGCGGCGCGCACGCCCTCCTTGCGGCCCTCTACCGTAGCGGTCCTGAGAATCAGCGCCGTATCCAGGCCTGGGGTCAGGGTCAGCAGCGTGGCTGCCAGGGTAAATGCAATGAGATTGTCGGCAATCGGCATGCGAATTCGGGCCTTGATTGAACTCGGGCGCAGATTAGCATGGCGTTGGCCTATGATGGTGGCTGGTCCCCGCCTTTCTCAGGACAGCCCATGCCCTACCCCATCGAACAGAAACTCGTCGTCGGCGTCGCCTCCAGCGCCCTGTTCGACCTGACCGTCTCCGACAACATCTACCAGTGCGAGGGCGTCGAAGCGTATCGCCTGCACCAGGAAGAAAACCTCGACGTGCCCTTCCCCAAGGGCGTCGCCTTCCCGTTCATCCGCCGCTTCCTGAGCATCAACAAGGCCTTCCCCGAACAACTGCCGGTGGAAGTGGTGCTGCTCTCGCGCAATTCGCCGGAAACCGGTTTGCGGGTGTTCCGCTCGATCAACCATTACAACCTGGACATCACCCGCGCCGCGTTCATGTCCGGCCGTTCACCCTACGAATACATCCCGGCGTTCAATGCCTCGCTGTTCCTCAGCGCCCATGAAGGCGACGTGCAGCGTGCAATCGACGCCGACTACCCGGCGGGCCTGGTGCTGCCGACGAAGATCTACGACGACGAGATCGATACCGAGCTGCGAGTGGCCTTCGACTTCGATGGCGTGATTGCCGATGACGAGGCGGAGAGCGTGTACAAGCAGCGCCTGAACCTGGATGAGTTCCAGGCCCATGAGCAAGATCGCAAGGCTATACCGCATCAGCCTGGGCCGCTGGCAGATCTGTACCGCAAGCTATCGCTGATTCGCAAACTGGAAGACCGCAAGTTGGCGCAGGACCCTGCGTACCAGCGCATCCTGCGCATCGCCATCGTCACGGCACGCAATGCGCCGGCCCATGAACGGGTGGTGACGACGCTGAAGAACTGGGGCGTTTCGCCGGATGAGTCGTTCTTCCTTGGCGGGATGGAGAAGGACCGGGTGCTGTCGATCCTCAAGCCGCACATGTTCTTCGACGACCAGCGCAGTCACCTGACGTCAGCGGCGGGGGATCTGCCGATGGTGCATATACCCTTCGGCGTGGCGAACAAAGAGAAGCCGTTGAGTGGTGCTGAACAACTGCCACCGGAGAGTCCGGCTACGTCGTCCGCCACGCTTCGCCCGGCATGATACGGCGCATGAACTCATCGAATAGCGGCACGGTAAATGCCGTATCGCCGTGGTTCGGGCTGTAGATCATCCCCTTCTCGATCAATGCACTGCGAAGTGGCGCAAGCGTTGGCTGATCTGGGACCGGGTCCTCATCGCTCTGGTGATATCGCGGCCAAGCTGGATCTGAAGCCAGCGGACCGATCTCGGGGTAATCGAAAAGTCGTTCAGCATAAGATTTTGCGTTCCCGCATCGACCACGCAGTTGAGGCAAGCCAGCACCTACCAGTGTCACGGGAAGCTGACCTTGTGCGCAGCGATGCAAGGCCGTGATCAGAGCGGCCAACTGATTTTCAGCAACATACTGGAGCTCATCGATGAACATCACCAGCGCGGTATCCGCACGTTGCGCAGCCTTGCCGGCCTCTTCCAGCAATGTTGCCAGATCGCTCTCGAGATCCCCGTTGTCAGCCAGGCCGGGCTCAGGATCAAGGTCCAAGCCCACTTCGATATCTGCGTAGGTGACCTTCAGAGACTTGGCGAAACCTGCAAGCGCTCGGAGTCCCCGCTGAGCCAGATCCCGGGCGGCTTCAACCCTGCTCAACCGAAGCAGCGCCAAACGTAGTTGAGGCGCCAGTAAAGCATGAAGCGAGCGATTTTCCGGTGCCTCCATGCGTATCGCGTGAACACCTTCTGCCTCGGCTTCGACGCGCATCTTTTCCAGTAGCACCGTCTTGCCGACACCGCGCAAGCCGACCATCAACACACTCTTCGCCGCGCGACCGCGGCGGATACGCGCGATCGCGATGTTGACCTGCCTGCGCAGCGCATCGCGGCCGGCCAATGCGGGTGGCGGGGCACCAGCGCCCGGTGAATAAGGATTAGTGATCGGGTCCATGATTACCGAAATTAGTAAAGTTATCTATTTTTGATAAACCACCTAACTTCGCTTGATTGGGCAACATGCCGGGTACTGACGACTCTCACGCTGCATGCTTTGATTTGCAGTCGACCGTTCGAAAGCGACTCGACTTCGGCCCTGAAAAGCGTTTGAGCGGTGCGATTCACGTAGTGCAAAGTGACCTCACGGCGACTGCCGAGGCATGCACTTTTCGACCAGCGTATCGCGGTTGGCATTGTTGGGGAGCGTCTTCAAACGATCGGGCTGGCAGTGCTCATCAGAGACCGCGTAGTGGGAAGAATCGTCGCCACAGGCCGCCAGCAAGGTAGCGATGGCAATCACAAGGAGGGATTTGCGAATCATCTGCTCACTCACTCCATTGACGGGCGGAGGTTTGGCAAAAGGAAAGACGCCTGCCAAAAGCGTAGCGCGTCACAGGGCGAGTTCAATGCCAGACTGGTACTCAATTCACTCGCGTGAGGTGCCGCATGAGCCTGATACCCAACCTCAACGGCCAGGCTAATGTCCTGGTAGCGGGCGCAAGCCGTGGCATCGGCCTGGCGCTGTGTACGGCCTTGCTGGGGCGTGACGAGGTGGCACGGCTATGGGCGGTCTCGCGCAACGCCAAGGGCAGCGACGACCTCGCCGCACTCGCCAGGCAATACGGCGAGCGCCTGGTGCTGATGGATTGCGACGCGCGTGACGAGCGAGCACTCGCGGCGCTGGCAGCAGAACTCGGGCGTAGCTGCGAGCAACTGCACCTGGTCATCAGCACCTTGGGCATCCTCCATCAGGACGGCGCCAAGGCAGAGAAATCACTGGCACAGCTGGACCTGGCCGCCCTGCAGGCAAGCTTCGCGAGCAATGCCTTCGCACCGATCCTGCTGCTCAAGCACCTGCTGCCCTTGCTGCGCAAGGCGCCCGCCACCTTTGCCGCGCTGTCAGCCAGGGTGGGGTCGATCGGCGATAACCGCCTGGGTGGCTGGTACAGCTATCGAGCCAGCAAGGCCGCGCTAAACCAGTTACTGCACACGGCAAGCATCGAACTGAGGCGCCTTAATCCGGCCTCCACCGTGCTGGCGTTGCATCCCGGGACCACGGACACAGCGTTGTCGCGGCCGTTTCAAGGGAATGTGCCAGCGGGCAAGCTGTTTGACCCTGCTTTCGCCGCGCAGTGTGTCATCGAGCAGGTCGGACGGTTGGGGCCTGCGGACAGCGGAGGGTTCTGGGCGTGGGATGGACGAGCCATTGAATGGTGATAGCCCCAGCGCCTAGCCCTCGCCAACCTCATCCATGAAATCTGCAAGAAATGCTTCAAGCCGCGCATGGCGTTCGGCAGCCAGTCGAGCGCCTTCGCCGGTTGTGAAACCGGAGGCGAGTTTCAGCAGTTTGGTGTGGAAGTGCTCGATCGCATACACCGTATCCCGGTACTCCCTGCCCCGCGCAACGGGATTCTCGAAATCGTACAACGAAGACCCCATTCGCCCAGCCGTGTAAAAACACCGGGCAATGCCTACCGCACCCAAAGCGTCCAGCCGATCGCTGTCCCGAAGGATCCTGGCCTCAAGCGTCTGCGGCGCGAAACCTGCCGAATAGCTGTGGGTTTTGACGGCATGCGCCACCTGCTCGACGCGCTGCGAAGGCCAGCCCAGATCAGCCAGGATTGACGCCGCCTCGTCCGCCGACAGCGACGACGCCTGGTCACGCAGTGGCGAGTTCTTTTCTACCGCGACACAGTCATGCAGCACCGTCGCTGCAAGCAGCACTTGCAGATCACCGCCTTCCACCCGCTGTATCCGCTGCACGTTGACCCAAACGCGATGGATATGGGACAGGTCGTGGGAGCCATCTTGCTGGCTCGCCGGCAGGTATTTCAGCAACTCGGCGGCGAGGGGCTGGAACGGGGTAAACACTTCACCAGTCATCTCAGTTTCTCCATCGGCTGATAGACCAGCCCGGCGAACTCGCCCACTTCCCCGGCCAAAACGAAACCGTAGCGCTGGTATGCAGGCACTGAGCTCAACGAAGCCCTGACGGTCAGGACCTGGCTCCTTACGTGAGCCAGAACCTCATTCATCAGGCGCGCCCCCACACCCCGGCGTTGCCATGCAGGCGCCACGAACAGCATCGCTACATGACGGCCTTCCTTGAGCTCAACCAGGCCACAGAGGTTGCCATCCACTTCGCAGACCAGGATCAGGTTATCGCCTTGCATGCGTTCGGCGAACGCTTGCTCGGCAGCAACCTTGGCGAACGTCTCCACCCCCTGCTCGGACAGCGAGGGTGCCACCGCCAGCGTGAATGCCTCCAGGCACAGGGCGCTGACGATGGGTAAATCGGCGCAGGTCAGCTTGCGTATGTGCATGTCAAAAAAGTTATCCATAACCCCCGTGCCTTCACGTGACATTCCATGGCAGACAGCCGAACCTTATCCGAACAGCGTGTGCACTGCCATCTGACCATCCGCTTTCGACACATTGACCTGTCATCCACCTGAACCATACTGGCTCAGGTGCTGGCACCTGCCCCTTCCACACCCTGACGATCGAGACCTGTTCATGGCCCGCCTGTTCAACCCATCGCCAGGCCTGCGTGAGGTAGCGCCCAACCGCTGGGACTGGATCCTTCTGCCATTGGTGCTGGTGGTCCTGGTGCTGGCCGCCTACGGCGCCATGCAGATGAGCCGGCCGTTCGTGGTCGGCGAGGCGCTGCCGATTGCCCTCGCCCCGGTCAACCTGCCCTACTACCTGATGCGCACCATCCTGCGGATGTTCATCGCGCTGGGCTTCTCGCTGCTGTTTGCCTTTGTCTTCGCTGCGCTGGCGGCCAAGTATCGCGCCGCCGAAAAAGCCATGATCCCGCTACTGGACGTACTCCAGTCGGTACCCATCCTGGGTTTCCAGGCCATCGCCATTGCGCCGTTCATCGCGCTGTTCCCGGGCAACCTGCTGGGGGTGGAATGCGCGGCCATCTTTGCCATCTTCACCTCCCAGGCGTGGAACATGGCGCTGAGCCTGTACCAGTCGTTGCGCACCGTGCCGCCGGAGCTGAACGAGGCTGCGCGGATCTTCCGTCTCTCGGCCTGGCAGCGCTTCTGGCGCCTGGAGCTGCCGTTCGCGATGCCTGGCCTGCTGTGGAACATGATGATGTCGATGTCGGGTGGCTGGTTCTTCCTGGTCGCTGCCGAGGCCATCTCGGTAGCTGGGCAGGACATCAAGTTGCCCGGCATCGGCTCCTATATCGCCGTGGCCATCGACCAGCGCAACCTCGGTGCCATCGCCTGGGCCATCGGTGCGATGCTCACCGGCATCCTGCTCTACGACCAGCTGTTCTTCCGCCCGCTGCTGGCCTGGGCTGACCGCTTCCGCTTCGAAGACACCCAAGGCGACACCGCGCAACGCTCCTGGGTGCTTGACTGGGGGCGCCGCAGCCGCTGGCTGAGCGCCTTCAGTGCGCAGCTGGCCAAGGGCGTGCAGAAAGCCATGGGCTGGTTCGCCCAGCGCCACGACGGCACCGTGGCGCGGCGCCCGTGGCTGCGCCTGCCGGCCTGGTGGCCACGCGCCTGGGACATCCTCCTGGTGCTGGCCTGCGCCTTTGCCTTTTTCCGCCTGGGGCTGTTCGTGCACCAGGACGTCGGCTGGGGCGAAGCCCTGCACGTGCTCGGCCTGGGCCTGATCACGCTGTGCCGGGTGATGCTGCTGATTGGCCTGGCCTCGCTGGTATGGGTGCCGCTGTCGATCTGGATCGGCCTGCGCCCGCGCTACTCGCAGAAGGTGCAGGCGCTGGCGCAGTTCCTCGCCGCCTTCCCGGTCAACCTGCTGTTCCCGCTGGTCGTCCTGCTGCTGGTGCATTTCCAGCTCAGCCCGAACATCTGGCTGAGCCCACTGATGGTGTTCGGCACCCAGTGGTACATCCTGTTCAACGTGGTGGCGGGGGCTGCGGCCATTCCCTATGAACTGCGCCTGGCCGCCGACAACCTTGGCCTGCGCGGCTGGCTGAAATGGAAGCGCGTATACCTGCCAGCGGTGTTTCCCAGCTTCGTCACCGGCGCCATCACGGCCAGTGGCGGTTCGTGGAACGCCAGTATCGTCGCCGAGTACGTCAGCTGGGGCGACACTTCGCTGGTGGCCGACGGCTTGGGCAGCTACATCAAGCAGATGACCGACGCCGGCGACTTCCACCGCATTGCCCTGGGCATCGGCGTGATGTGCATCTATGTGATGCTGCTGAACCGCTTGTTCTGGCGCCGCCTGTACCTGCGCGCCGAAAGCCGTCGTTGAGGACCTGCCATGAAACAACCACCGCTGATCCAGCTCAAGGGCGTGAGCAAGGCCTTCCGGGCCGCCGACGGCACGCCGCGAACCATCCTCGAAGGCGTCGACTTGCAGCTGCGCGAGCGTGAAATCGTCGCCCTGCTCGGCCGCTCCGGTTCGGGCAAGTCGACCCTGCTGCGGATCATCGCCGGCCTGATCAGTGCCGACCGCGGCACCGTCACCTACCGCGGTCAGCCGATCCACGGCCCGCTGGGCGGTGTGGCCATGGTCTTCCAGACCTTCGCGCTGTTCCCCTGGCTGACGGTGCAGCAGAACGTCGAACTCGGCCTGGAGGCCCAAGGTGTGAACCCGGCCGAACGCGAGCGCCTGGCCGACGCCGCGCTTGAACTGATCGGCCTGTCCGGCTTCGGCGGCGCCCTGCCACGCGAACTGTCCGGCGGCATGCGCCAGCGCGTGGGCATCGCCCGTGCCCTGGTGATGAACCCCGAAGTGCTGCTGATGGACGAGGCCTTCTCGGCACTTGACGTGCTCACCGGCGAAACCCTGCGCGACGATATGCTCGAGCTCTGGGAGGAACACCGCATCACCACCCGCAGCATTCTGGTGGTGTCGCACAATATCGAGGAGACGGTGATGATGGCCGACCGCATCCTCATCCTCTCCAGCGACCCGGGCCGGGTGCGCTCGGAACTGCACATCGACCTGCCGCGCCCGCGCAATGCTGACTCAGAAGAGGTCCGCGCGCTGATCGACGAGGTCTATGCGCTGATGACCCAGCGCCCCGAGGCCATCGCTGCCGCAGGCGCGCCACCGGCCGTGGAGCTCGGCTACCGGCTACCCGACGCCGATATTGCACGGATGGAGAGCGTGCTCGAACTGATCGCCGGCGAACCGTTCAACGGCGAGGCCGACCTGCCGCACCTGGCCGAGGAAACCGAGCTGCCCGACGAAGTCCTGTTCCCGATCTACGAGGCACTCGGCCTGCTCGGCTTCGCCCAGGTGGTCGAGGGCGACATCCGCCTCACACGCCACGGCCGCAATTACGTGACCGCCCGCCAGGCGCGGCGCCAGGACCTGTTCGCACGCCAGTGCAAGGGCCGCGTGTCGCTGATCGGCTACATCCTCGACAGCCTGCACCTGGAGCCTGCCGGCCTGCAGGAAAAAACCGTGCTCGACCGCCTGACGGAGTACATGGACGCCGAGGAAGCCGAGCGTGTGCTCAAGGTGGCCATCGAGTGGGGGCGCTATGCCGAGCTGTACGAGTACGACTTCCACACGCGCCGCCTGACCCTGGCCCGGGAAATCATCGATGAGCAGTGATTGTCCTGGCCGCTGGTCAGCGATTTGCCTGAGACCCTGCTTTGCTGTCATAACCTGAGCGCTGTACAGCGCCTCACCACGCCAGCCGTATCCCGGCTGGCCCACTCACTGGGAGAAGACCATGAAGCTCTTTTACTCGCCGGGTGCCTGTTCACTCTCGCCGCATATCGTCCTCAACGAACTGGACCTGCCCTACACCGTCGAAAAGGTCGACCTCAAGACCCATACCACGGCCAGCGGCGCGGATTTCTACACGCTCAACGCCAAAGGCTATGTGCCAGCCCTGCAGCTGGATAACGGCGAGGTCCTCACCGAGGGCCCGGCCATCATCCAGTACCTTGCCGAGCACAAGCCCCAGGCCAACCTGCTACCGCCTGCTGGCACGCTGGAGCGCGCGCGGGTGCAGGAATGGCTGAACTTCATCGGTACCGAGCTGCACAAGACCCTCGCCGCGTTGTTCAACCCGAGCACCAGCCCGGAGGCCAAGAGCAAGACCATCGAAACCTTCGGCAAACGTCTGGGGTTCGTCGACAAGGCGTTGCAGGGCAAGGATTACCTGACCGGTAACGCTTTCAGCGTGGCCGATGCCTACCTGTTCACCATCGTCAACTGGGCGCCGATGCTGAAAATCGACCTCTCGCCCTGGCCAACGGTGGTGCAATTCCAGCAGCGCGTCGCCAACCGCCCGGCCGTGCAGAAAACCCTGAAAGCCGAAGGCTTGATCTGACCCGCACCAGGTTCGAGCGGCCAGCCCTTCGCAGGCCTGCGCCGCTCGCCTGGCTGGCAAGGCTATCCCAGGACGATGTAGTCGTTGCGCTGCACGATCCCGGCATGCGGCCCTTCAACCAGGTGCACATAGCGGCCGCCCACTTCATCAATGGGCAAGCAGTCGTCAACGTCCAGCACCGCATCGGTGTGGGCCTGCGCCCAATGTGACAGGATCTGCCGCTTGCCTTTTGCCTTGGCCTCGCGTTTGTCCCTGGCCACGACCAACAGATAATGATGCGCTTCGCCGAACGTCTGCGACTCGTAGCCCCCCAGGTTGATGAAGTAAAGGCGCGGTGCATCGGGTAATGGCGCCAAGCTGCTCAATTCCACCCGCCAGCCCTCGACGCCATCGACAGCCATCCAGGCGTCGATATGCATGCCTTTAAGGCTGCCGAACCAACTGTCACGCAGTTGCGGGTAGGCTTGTTCAAGCGTATCGGCCACCACGAAAGCGACATCGTGCACCTCGATTCTTGCCCGAGGGTGTTTACCGCCAAGCAGCACTACGAAAAGCATTCATTACCCCTGTCATCGGCTTCTGCTCAGGATCGGCATCTGCAAATACCTTGTCATGTGAGGTAAGCCCAACACTGGCGAACCATCGACACATCGATAGCATGGAGGTTATCAGGGTTTGTGCAGTAGTACTGGAAGGTCAAGGCTGCGCGTTGGCTTCTTCGCGGGCGCCCGCTGCCACCCGGATTGCTGTTCGGTTCACCGGCAGTCACAGGTCTCGTCATAGCCGAGCCATGCACTAATTGCTCAGGGTGCGCCTCGCCCCCACACATGGACTTTCCCGCTAAACACTCGAAACCCAAAGGTGTTGTAGAAAAAGGTCACCGGCATCAGCAGGACAAAACCAGCCAGCATGAAGGTTTGGCTTGTCCTGCCAGACGCGGCGCTGAACAGCGTGAGGCTGGGCGGGACGATCAGAGGAAAAAGGGTAACGACCATCAGCGTGAACGCCAGGACGAACACACTCAGCGCGCAGATCAGCGGCACTACGTCGTAGCGGCTTCGAAAGCTGAGCGCAAAAGCGATGAAGGCAAACAGGCCTGTTCCGCCCATTGCCCCCAGAACGACCGGGTTGAAAATCCGCTGCGCATAACCGGGGTTCAGGCCAGACGTCCAGATGAGCAGAACCATCAGCAGCACCAGGGTGGCTGCAGCAAGACATTGCGCTTGCCTGCGCGATGTTCGTTGCAGGTCACCTTCGCTTCGCCAATATAGCCAACAGGCCCCGAGCCACGCATAGCCCACCACCAGCACGCCCGCGCAGTAGAGTGCGAAAGGGCTGAGCCATTCCCAGCCGGTTCCGGTGAATTGCCCGTTCCGGCTGGAAATGCCTTGCACCAGCGTTCCCAGCGCCGCGCCCTGGCATCCCCCGGCGATCAACGACCCGCACGTGTGCAGCGCGTCGATGCCGCGCTTGAGGGTCGGGCTTTGCGTGTAATCGCGAAATTCCAATGCCATGGCACGCATGATCAGCGCCAGGAACATGACGATGAAGGGTAGGTACAACGCCGGTAGCAGCACCGCATACGCCAGCGGAAACAGCGCCAGCAGCCCTCCGCCACCCAGCACCAGCCAGGTTTCGTTCGCGTCCCAGATGGGCAAGATCGACACCGCCATGGCGCGTCGTCGCCCGGCGCTGCGGGTCAGCCCCAAGAGAATACCGACGCCCAGATCCGTACCGTCGAGCAGCACGTAGCTGAGCACCGAAAACGCGAGAGCGGCAGCTGAAAGCAAAACGATCACGTCACCTTCGAGCATGGGCGCACCTCATGACCTGTCGATTTCATCCGCAAGGGTCGGCTGCGGTTCTGGCTCCCCTGCCTTGGCAGGATGACGCAGGATGCGCAGCAATACCCACAAGCCGATGCCGAACACCACCAGATAAAAAACCAGAATCACGCCGGTAGCGCCGACGGCCTGCTCCCTGGAGACAGGCGATACACTGTCAGCCGTTCGCAGCACGTTGTAGACCGTAAAGGGTTGGCGGCCAACCTCGGTGACCACCCAGCCACTGATCATGGCGATGAAACCGGCCGGCGCCATCAGCACGCAGCAACGGTGCATCCAGCGCGCCGTGTACAAGCGCTGTCGATGGCGCAATACCAGGCTGGTGATGCCGAGGACGATCATCAGCAGCCCCAGGCCCACCATCAGGCGAAAGGCCCAGAACACAATCGCGACAGGCGGGATGTCCTGCGGCGCGAATTCCGTGAGCGGGGTGATCGAACTGCTCAGGTCATGGCGCAGATACAGCGATGCTACGCGTGGAATCGCCAACTCGAAATGATTGCGCCGCTCGGCCATGTCGGGTAGTGCAAACAACCGCAGCGGTTCACCTGCGCCAGGTGCAGGGCGCACCCATGCGCCCTCCATCGCAGCCACCTTCTGTGGCTGGAACCGCAGCGTGTTCTCGCCATGCAGATCGCCTGCCACAAGCTGGACAGGTGCGAGTACGGCAAGGGTCCACATCGCCATGCTGAACTGTAGCCTGGCATGACGGTTGGAGGGCTCGCGCAACAACTGCCATGCACTCGCGCCAGCGATGAGCAAGGCGGTGGCCAGGAAGGTGGCCAGCATCATATGGGCGAAGCGATAAGGGAAAGACGGGTTGAAAATGATCGCCCACCAATCCTGCGCGATAAACCGCCCATCCGGGCCAATGCCGAAACCGCGCGGTGTGTGCATCCAGGCGTTTGCCGACAGGATCCAGAACGCACTGATGATGGAGCCGACAGCCACCGCGCAGGTGGCAAAAAAATGCAGCTTGGGCCCCACCTTTTTCATGCCGAACAGCATGATCCCGAGGAAACCTGCCTCCAGGAAAAACGCCGCCATCACCTCGTAGAACATCAGCGGCCCGAGGATTTCCCCTGCCTGGGTGGAAAGCCGTGACCAGTTGAGACCCAACTGGTATTCGAGGATGAGGCCTGACGCCGTACCGATCGCGACGTTGAGCGCGAACAGCTTCAGCCAGTACCGGTAGATATCCAGATAGACCTGCTCCCGGCGCCACAGCCACAGCGCCTCCAGCACCAGCAGGAAATTCGCCAGACCAATGCTGAACGCCGCCAGCACGATATGAAAGCTGATGGTCACGGCGAACTGGGCCCGTGCGGCCATCAGCCCCCATTCGACACTCTCCATAGGGCTCCCTCTGCTCGACGACCCGCTACACGACCTGGTCAGTTGCGGGCACGGCATGCTCGAGATCGTCGGCATCTGGCTGCGCAGCGATCAAGATCACGGGCACCGATTTCGCGGCCGGTACCTTGCTGCGTCTGGCGTGGTGCCATAGCGGGACGAGCGCATTGGACTCCGGGTAGTAAGACGCAGCGCACCCTTCCGGGATGTCGTAGGCGATGATCTGGAAAGGCCCTGCCTCACGCCGCACAGCCGGTTCAATGGCCGTGCGCAAGCGCACCCAGCCGCCCGGCACGAAGCCCAGGCGTACGATATCGTTGCGGTTGAGGAACACCACTTTGCGCGTGCCCTTCACGCCCCTGAAGCGATCATCGTAGCCGTACACCGTTGTGTTGAACTGGTCATTGCTGCGCAGCGTCATCAGTTGCAGGACATTGCGGCCCGCCTCCCCGGTCAGGACATCATCATCCTCGTCCAGCGATGCGGGCGTAATGAACCGGGCCTTGCCCGACGGCGTAGCCCATTGGCGCTGCGCCGCACCCAACGGCCGATGGAACCCACCGGGCTCCCACATGCGTGTTTCAAAGTCATGGAAGATGTCCGGATAGACTTCGCTGATGGCCTGGCGAACGCGTGCGTAGTCCTGGCTCCAGTGCAGCCAGGGTATGGCGACGGCGTCGCCCAGCGTGGCGTCGGCCAAGGCGGCGACAATCGCCAGTTCCGAGCGCAACTGCTCCCCTGCCGGTTCTGCAGTGCCACGCCAGGCGTGAACGCAACCGGTACTGTCTTCAGTGGTGTACGTCTGCTCAATGCCACCCTGGCGGTCGATTTCGATCCTGCCCAGGCAGGGCAGCAACCAGGTGTGTTCAGCGGGCACCAGGTGCGTGCGATTGAGCTTGGTGGCGATCTGCACGCTCAGACCAAGCCCCGCCCACGCAGGCTCCATTCGACTTGTGTCGGGTACCGCGCGCAGAAAGTTGCCGCCAAGCCCGATGAACCCCTTCACACTGCCATTGAGAATGCCCTCGCAGGCCTCGACCGTGGTCAGGCCTTTGTGCTCAGGGACCTTGAAGCCGAACAGTGCCTCGATCTTGTCCTTGGGCACCTTTGCCGGGTCTTCGGTGATCCCTACGGTGCGCTGGCCCTGCACATTGGAGTGCCCCCTCACCGGGCAGATACCGGCTCCCGGCTTGCCGATATTGCCGCGCAACAACAGCAAGTTGACCAGCATCTGCACGTTACCTACGCCGTGCCGGTGTTGGGTCATGCCCATGCCATAGACGATCATCACCTTCTCGCTGCGCGCATACACCGTGGCGGCGGCCTCCATCGCGCTGCGGCTCAGGCCGGACCGGTGCTCCAGCTCAGCCCATGCATAGCCCCGCACCTGTTCCATGAAGTCGACCAGGCCCTCGGTATGTTGCGCGAGGAAAGCGTGATCCAGCACTGGCGGCTCGCCGTTGATTTTCGACCGGTCCTCCATCTCCAGCAGGGCCTTGGCAATGCCCATGACGGCAGCGGTGTCGCCGCCGATGGCGACCTGGTGATATTGGGTGCTGATGGCCGTGGATTTCGGACCGAGCATTTCAGTGGGGGACTGGGGATTGACGAAGCGCTCCAGTCCCCGCTCCCGGATCGGGTTGAAGGTAATGATCGGAACGTTGCGCTTGCGCACCTCTTGAAGCGGATGAAGCATGCGTGGGCTGTTGCTGCCGACGTTTTGCCCGAAGAAAAAGATGCAATCGGTGTGTTCGAAATCGGCCAGTGTGACCGTGCCCACCGGTACACCAATGCTTTCCTGCAAGCCCACCGACGTGCTCTCGTGGCACATGTTGGAACTGTCGGGAAGGTTGTTGGTGCCATAGGCACGGGCAAACAGCTGGTAGATGAATGATGTCTCGAGCGATGCGCGCCCTGACGCATAGAACACCACCTCGTCGGGGCTCAGCGCACGCAGTTGCGTGGCGATTGCCTCGGTAGCCTCCTCCCAGGTCGTCACCACATACCGATCGGTGTGCTTGTCATACCGCAGCGGATGGGTAAGACGGCCGTGCTGCTCCAGCTGGTAATCCGTCCAGCCACGCAATTCGCTGAGCGAATGCGCCGTGAAGAACTCGGGTGAGCTGCGCAACGCGGTCAATTCCCACGCCGTCGCCTTGGCGCCGTTTTCGCAAAATTCCAACGCGTGAGGGTCGCCAGGCTTGGCCCATGCACAACTGACACAGGCGAAACCTCTGGGCTTGTTCTGTTTGGTCAACGCACGCGTGCCGTTGATCAGGGTCTGCTCGCGCCAGAGGATGTTCAGCACCGAATGGGCAGACCCCCAGCCTCCCGACGCAGAGGTATAAGGTCGAAAATGCGAAGTGCCGTGGATCATCCTCATGCCAACCTCGTCTCGATATATGTATCTAAACGTTACGAGTACGACGCCTACCTTAAGTTCGGCGCTGCCGCCCGGTGGAATCCGCTTCTGCCCATGCCCCATTCGTCGATTGAACTGAGCGCGGCGCCGCTGAACGCTCTCCCAACAGATACCTATCACTGGATGCGAGGTACTGATCATGGCAAGTGCGAAAGAAAACCTGCTCGACTGGCTGCGTGACGCCCATGCGATGGAGCAACAGGCCGAGAGCATGCTAAAGGGACAGGCAGAGCGGCTGGAACATTACCCCGAGCTCAAAGGCCGCATCGTCAAACACATCGAAGAGACTCAAGGGCAGCAGCGCGTGCTGGTCGAATGCATCGAGCGCCTGGGCGGCAGCACCTCGACCTTGAAGGATCTGGCGGGCAAGCTCATGGCGTTCGGGCAGGCGGTCGGCGGGATGACCATGAGCGATGAAGTGGTCAAAGGGGCGATGGCAGGCTATGTGGTCGAAAACCTGGAGATTGCCTCCTACACGGTGCTCATAGAAGCCGCCGAAGCGGCCGGCGACAGCGCGACGGCGCAAGCCTGTCGTTCGATCCTCAAGGAAGAAGTCGCCATGGCCGAATGGCTCAAGGCGCATCTGCCGGAAGTAACCCGCGCATTCCTGGCCCGCTCGGCCGACCCTGATGCAGAAGCCAAGCGCTGAATACGCATCCCGCGCCGGACGAACTCCGGCGCGGGCATTTCTCATTGCTGCCCACTGTTCACTTTGCCGAGTTCCGCTCCGGTCAGAGGTTGCGCATCCGGGTTCGACTGGGTACGGAGCTTCATGGCTGCGAGGGTGTCTGCGCCGCGCTCATCGAGCTGCACACTGGCCGAGCCATCGCCACCATCCACAGCGGGACGCGGCTCATCGACGTAAATCCAGTCCTGCCCTTCATTCCAGGCCCCACGCATCTCCCCGCCCTGGGACAGGTTGAAATACGTGCGATTGAGCTCAGGGTCGCCGGGCAACTTGCCTTGCGGGAAGTTTGGCTGGATAGCGTGCAGTGCTTTTTCGAACGACATCTGGTGGGCGATCTCGCGGCTCATCAAGAAGCCCAGGGCATCCTTGATGCCGGGATCATCGGTGACATTGATCAGCCGTTCATAGACGATCTTGGCGCGCGCCTCGGCGGCAATGTTCGAGCGCAAGTCGGCCGTCGGTTCGCCAATGGTGTCGATATAGGCCGCGCTCCACGGTACCCCGGCGGAATTGACCAGCGGGGCACCGGCACCGTATAGCAGGCTGGTGACATGGGAGTCATTGCCGGCGCCGGTCAGCGAGCGGTACAGCTCGCCCTCGGCCTCCACGCCTTCGGCCAGGCTGCCCTTGGCGCCTTTGTTGAGCATCACCACAATCGAGCCGATGATCTCCAGGTGGCTGAGCTCTTCGGTGGCAATGTCGTAGAGCATGTCCTTGCGTCCTGGGTCATCCTCAGTGACCGCCTGGGTGAAGTAGCGCATCGCGGCGGCCAGTTCACCCTGCGGCCCGCCGAACTGTTCAAGGAGCAGATTAGCCAGGCCGGGGTTGGGTTGTGCCACGCGCACGGTGTATTGCAATCGCTTGTTATGCATGAACATAAGCAGGTCCTCATCAGTGCGCCGAGGGCAGCTGGGCTGCCCCCTGCACTTTCATGGATGATCAGCGGTTGTCATCACTCTTGCGACCGCCGCCGTGGCTGTGCTGGCCACCTACACGGCCGGCTTCGGAAGCCTTTTCGCGGTCATTGGCGAAATTGCCCCCTGACGCCTGGCCACCTTTATGGCCCGCTTCGGAGGCACGCTCAGGGTCGTTCTTGAAATTGCCTCCCGAGGCCTGCCCCCCTTTGTGGCCTGCTTCAGATGCGCGTTCCGGATCGTTCTTGAAGTTGCCGCCTGACGCCTGGCCGCCTTTGTGCCCGGCTTCGGAAGCCTTTTCCCGGTCGTTGGCGAAATTGCCAGGATTGGTGTTGGCGTTGCCGCCTTGATTACCGCGGTTGTCCTGATTGCTAGCCATGATTGACACCTCATGTCGGTAGGTACACACAGGAAGATCTGTGTTTATCAGTGACCGGTACCAAGCGCCGCATCGTGCATTGAATTTCGAAAAGGCGGACGAAACGCGCTAATCAACGCACGCCTCTATTTTTGGCAAAAGGCTGCTGGTGCTTGGGTATTCGCAGTGCCGATAAAGGCGACTCTCAATGCCATGGCCATGACCAACTGCGGCATTACAGCCGACCATCAACCGGGGTGAACGGATGCGACTGCGCCACGATCAACCAGAAGGTTCGCGCCACTATCTATCTGCAAAGGGACATTCGACATGGCCAGCTACCTGTACTTGATCAGCTACATCCTCGACAACCAACCCGGCACGTGCGAGTTGCGCAGTGAGCAGGAAGACCTCAGTCGCGAAGCTGCCCGCGATTATCTGCAGGGCCTGCACCGCAACGAGGCGTCATCCTTCACTGATGTTCAGGTTCAGCGTCTTGAACATGACCATGAGCCCGGCACATCGCCAGGGCATTACCAGCAGCCGTGACGGGCTACCGGCATGGCCGTGATGTCCGAACGGATAGCTACGTTGAGATAGCTACGTTGAGATAGCTTCGTTGTGACGTCGGTCTGAGCCAGGCTCACGCTGTTGTCCGTTGCGGACAGCCAGCCGTCGAGCCTGTCAGATACTCCACCAGCGTCGCAGCGCACGCCGAAATACCCTCCACCGGCACCATCTCGAAACCGTGGGTGTTTTCAGTGGGAATAGCGATGCAACCCGCCTGGGCATCAATGCCCGTGCTCAGCACCGCACTGGCGTCGGAGGCAAAATCCACCAGCAGTGCCGACTGCGGCGCATAACCTGCTCGCCGGCTGGCGGCGATCAACGCCTGAACGACGGTGCGGCTGTAGTAGCCCTTCTGGTCGCCGGTATTGATGATCGGGTTGACCGAGAGCTGCGTACCGTATTCTTCCAGCACCGGCCCCACCTCGACCGCGATGGTAGTTTCGCCTGGCAGCCTGGAAGCCGCGTACAGGGCGCCGGCATTGGACTCCTCCTCCAGGGTGGTCAGGACGAACCAGACGTCTTGCCGCAGCTGTTGCCTTCTCTGGTGCAGCAGCCGTGCGCAGTGGATCACCGCCGTCAACGGCGCCCGGTCATCGAGGAAATGAGCCGCGATACAGTCATTGACCCGGAAGGGTTTGCGCCAATGCTGGCTGAGCACCACACGCGTGCCAGGCCGCACGCCTGCGTGCTCCAGCTCGGCTTTTGAGGTGCGGGTAACGACGTAGACATCCTTCCACTGAACATTGCCTGCCAGCACATCTCGCCCGTTCGAAGTACGACCGCTGTTATGCATCGAGCCGTAAGACAGAACACCTGGCAGGGTCTTTTCATCGCCCAGGATATCGACAGGACAGACGCCAAAACTGATGGGCTGCGCCCCGCCCAGGGCCAGGACTTCCAAGGTGCCGTCAGCACGAACGTTCTTGACGATCATGGCGATCTCATCAAGGTGAGCCATGACCCGGATGGCTGCATCAGGGTCACAGGCACGAGACGCCCGAACGACCCCGATCACATTCCCGGCCCTGTCGACATAGGCCTCGTCGCACACGTCTTCCAACGCTCGCAGGCAGATTGCCCGAACTTCATCTTCCTGGCCGCCCGGGCCACGGGCGTTCAGCAACTCAGTCAGCAACGCTTCAATGTCCAACGGTCATCCTCCTCTGCTGATCGCTAGCGGTTGACCTGAACGTCGTACGCCACGTTCAGTTGCGTCCTGCCAGCGTGGCGAGCCAGCGGGGATGACCAGTTTTTGAACTGACAAAGGCCGGGACGCTGATAAAACAGATTGCAGATACTGGCTGCCCAGGCTCTGCGGCGCGATTAATTCCAACTCGGGTCCTTTCATGCATTTCGTCCGGCAACGGCGAATTAACGGGAGCATTGCCCCCCTGCCGAAGCGTCGGAGTTGAACACAGACTTTCCTGTGTGCCACATGAGGTGAAAGATCATGGCTAACAATCAAAGCAACCGTGGGCATCAAGGCGGTACCGCACAGAACAACCCAGGCAATTTTGCCAACGACCGGGAGAAAGCATCCGAGGCAGGCCGCAAGGGCGGCCAGGCTTCCGGCGGCAACTTTGCCAACGACCGCGAACGCGCATCGGAGGCTGGCCGTAAAGGCGGACAGAACAGCCACGGCGGCGGTCGCAACAGCTAAGGGCATCGGCCTTTGCTGAATGTGCCGGGGCGAGGCATCGCCCCGGCATTTTTTTGCACCGCGCTCAGAGCGATTGGCCATCGTCCCCGATGTCTTCCTCAGCCTCTGCGGCATCGGTGGCGTCGGCGTCATTCAGCGGCGGTGAGGTGGGTTTTTCCGGATCGTTGATGAAAGGCACACCACTTGGGCCGTGCTCTTCGAGCCCTTCAGTCTTGGGTTGCATGGCAAAGCCTCCAGGTCGGCATGGTGGGGATGAATTTCAGCGCTTCTGTCGCCCGTGGCCACGGGCCGTTTTCTGAGCAGTGGAGTCATGCGATGTACCGGTCGAACCATCGGGCCGACGGGCATCGTTATCCCGCTCCTGTTCGCCAGTAACCTTTGTTTGCGCGCCTGGCTGCTGCGGTTGGGCTTCTTTGGTCATATCGCACTCCTCGGTTTTACTCATTACAAAAGGGAAGCCGGCGTGAGGCGCAAAGTTCAGGCGAGGTATGGGAACGGCGGATAAACGAACTTGGCGCGCAATCGGTATGTCCCACACAGAACACGAGCTCTCGCAGGCATGCCGATGGAAAGACAACCGATCGAGGGGATGCAATACGGTGCGCCTCAGCGGGACGAAGGGGGCTGGCTACCCCTGGAAGAATACGGCGCGCTGGGCGATGGACGCTCCGTTGCACTCATCGGCCTGGACGGCTCCATCGACTGGTGGTGCGTCCCCCATATGGACTCCCCGCCCCTGTTCGACAAGCTGCTGGCCCCGCAAACGGGCGGCTACTTCTCGATTACCCCCAGCGCGCCGTTCGTTGCCGAGCGCCGCTACCTGCCCGACAGCAATGTGCTCGAAACCACCTTCATCACCGATGAAGGTCGCGCCCGCCTTACCGAGTCCCTGAACAGCGGCCCGGCCGGCCGGTTGCCCTGGGCCGAACTGGCCAGGCGCATCGAAGGCATCGAAGGGCAGATGGACTTGCACATCGCCATCGATTTCGGCACCCAGGCCGATACGGTCAGCCCCTACCTGGCACCGAATGACAACGCATGCGTGTTCCATGCAGGCCGCATACTCGGCATGTTTCTGCATGATCACCAGGTACAGGTCAAGCGCAAGGACGACCTGGGCGTGCGGGCCTCGCTCAGCGTCGGCGCGGGGCTGCGCACAGTGGTCGCGATCATCGCCGGGCGTGATGAGCCACTGGTAGTACCGCCATTGGCCTTGATCGATGAACGCATCGATGGCTCGCACCGGGAGTGGTGCCAATGGTCCAGGAGCCTGGTCTACGATGGCCCGTACAAACCGCTGGTCGTGCGCAACGCGCTGGCACTCAAGCTGCTGCTGTCCTCGCCCAGTGGCTCGATCATGGCGGCAGCCACCTCATCGCTTCCTGAGCGCATCGGTGGCAACAAGAACTACGACTACCGGTTCGCCTGGATCCGTGATGCCGGCTACACCATCGAAGCGTTTCTGAGCATCGGAGCGCAGCCAGAAGCCAAGGCCGCCTTCAGCTGGTTGCTGCGGCGGCTGGATGAACACGGGCCACGGGTGTTCTATACCCTGGACGGGGCAATCGGTGCTTGCGTGCGCCCGGTCGACCTCCCCGGCTACAAGCACTCGCCGCCCGTGGTCGGCAACGATGCCCGTGACCAGCTGCAACATGGCGTATTCGGCGATATTTTCGAGACTGCCCGCTGCTTCATCGACTGCGGCAACATTCTCGACTCGCCCAGCGCCATGATCCTGTCGGCACTGGCCGACCAATGCGCCGATTGCTGGAGGCAGCAAGACGCCGGTATCTGGGAACTGCCGGAAAAGCAGCATTACACGATGTCCAAGATCAGCTGCTGGCAAGCCTTGAGCCGGGCCATCGAACTGGCCGATGGC
The DNA here is from genome assembly GCF_002759075.1 of Pseudomonas sp. 382. NCBI lineage: Bacteria > Pseudomonadati > Pseudomonadota > Gammaproteobacteria > Pseudomonadales > Pseudomonadaceae > Pseudomonas > Pseudomonas sp. 382. Next base: position 95,372 of record NZ_PEMX01000008.1, on the reverse strand, counting down.
GGCCACCTGCCCACCACCTGCCGGGAACGCTGGGATCGCGAGCGGCAACGCGTTCAGGCATGGATTGAAGCCCACTGCTGGAGCGAGGCACATCAGGCGTACCTGTTCTACCCAGGCAGCGATCGGCTGGACGCTTCGCTGGCACTCGCGGTGCGCTTCGGTTACCCCAGCGTGGCGCGGCTACGCAGCACCCTGGAGGCGGTACAGGAGGAGTTGGGTGCCGGCCCATTCCACTACCGCTACAGCCAGGCCAAGGAGGAGGAAGGTTGTTTTCTGGCCTGCACGTTCTGGGTGATCGAGGCCTGGGCCATCCTCGGCCAGCAAGCGCGAGCCGAGGCGGCCTATGGCAAAGCGTTGGGCGCACTGTCGCAGGGGGTGGGCATCTACTCGGAGATGGTCGACCCAAAGAATGGACAGTACCTAGGCAACCTGCCGCAGGGCCTGAGCCACCTGGCCGCGCTGCGGGCAGCGTTGGCCATCGGTGGCTATCGCTCTGAACGATGATGCCCTCGGCTCAAGCCGCTGGCTTGAGCACCACCTTCGTCCAGCCATCATCCCTTGCATCGAAATGCTGGTAGGCCTGCGGGCCTTCAGCAAGCCTCAGGCGGTGAGAAATAATCTGCGAGGGCTTGGCCCGCCCATGGTGGATAAGCGCTGCAAGACGGCGATTGTACGCCTTCACATTCGCCTGGCCGGTGCGGATCTGCTGGCCTTTGAACCAGAACGCGCCGAAATCGAAGGCCATCTTGCCCTCTTTCGCCAAGTCGTTTTTCGCACCAGGGTCTTGCGGCACGAACACGCCCACGACACCTATGCCACCGGTGGCCTTGGTCGAAGCGACCAGGTTGTTCATGGTGAGGTTGTTCACTTCATGTCCATGCTTGTCACAGCACTGATAGCCGACGCACTCGCACCCGCGGTCGGTGCCTCTGCCATGGGTCAGGTTGAGGATCTCTTCCACGGCCTTCTGCTCCACGGCGTTGATGGGGGTTGCCCCAAGCTGCGCGGCAAGCTGCAGGCGGTCTGGCTGGTTGTCGACCACGAACACCTGAGAGGCACCTTTGATGATGGCCGAATGCGCCGCCATCAGCCCGACAGGCCCGGCACCATAGATCGCGATGCTCTCGCCAGGCTGCAGGCCGGCCAGCTCTGTGGCATGCCAACCGGTGGGGAAAATATCGGAGAGCATGACGTAGTCATCTTCGCGCTCCTCGGCATCTTCCGGCAGGACCAGGCAATTGAAATCTCCATAGGGCACGCGCAGCAACTCTGCCTGGCCACCCTGATAAGGCCCCATGTCGGCGAAACCATAGGCAGCGCCGGCAGTGCCCGGATTGGCGGTCAGGCAAAATCCCGTGAGCCCTTTTTCACAGTTTTCGCAGAAGCCGCAGCCGATATTGAATGGCAGGCAAACGCGATCACCGACTTTGACCCGGTCGACCCCGGCACCTACCTCGATCACCTCGCCGAGGTTTTCATGGCCGAATACCCGCCCGGTTTCGAATGACGTTCGCCCCTCATACATGTGGAGGTCGGAACCGCAAATGTTGGTGGTGGTAATGCGTACCAGCACGTCTGTTGGCTTCTCGATCATCGCGTCCTTCACATCCTTGACCGCGACGTCACGTGGGCCGTTGTACACGATGGCTTTCATAGGTTGAACTCCCGAATGTCAGAGGCGACCGAAAGGCGCCCTACCCTGTTGAGGTAACTGCTGAGGTTCAGGTGTTCAGTGCGCTGCGTGACAAGCCAGATCAGTGGCGCTAATGGCTGTCGCCCTGGTTTCAGGGGACTGGCACGGGCTGCGCCCGTGTTCGCGGGAAAAAGCCGCTTCCACAGGGATCGCACATTTGAGCAGGCCCAGGCGCCATCCGGTTGGATGGCGCAGGGCCCAGCGCGAAGTGGCTCAGTCCGCAGTCGGTTCCACTGCGGTATCGGCGACAGGGGCCGGGGCCGGGGCAGCGGCTTTGGCTTTGGCGCGGTCCTTGCGGCCTTTGCCGCGCTGGCGTGCCGCCTGTTGCTTGGCGTACAGCGCCTGACCGGCGGTGACAACGCCTGCGGGCTGGCCATTCAAGTCCAGGCGCGAAGCACCTTCGACCATGCTTGCCCAGTAGCGGTTGCCGCGGCACCAGGTCGAGATGCCCAGCTTGAGCTGCTCAACCGTGATGCCGAGCAGCTCCAGGTGTTGCTCGGCATCCTTGAAGATGCCCTCCTTGAGCGGCACCTTGGGCGCCGGGTTGACCGGGAAAGCCAACGGGAAATGCTTCTGCAGTGGCCAGATCGCTTCCACCGCCGGGTCCTGCTCACGCGCCTTGGCCTGCGAGGCGGGCTTGCGCTTGGCAGGGCGCGGGGCGTCGGCCTTTGCCTGCTGCTCTTTTTCAGACCGCAGGCGGTCACGTAACTCAGCTAGTTGTTCAAAACCCATCGTATTTCACTGCTTCTACGTTGATTGCGTGGCGCAAGGATAAGCCATGCAGCGCCGGGTAGCAGCAGAAAGAGGATGAATCGCTGCGGATTTAGTCACCAGGCATGGCCAGACGCAGCGTCAAGCGCCACCCCGGAAGCAGCTGACGCCCCAGGCGGTGAGCTTGAAAGGCAAGTGATAGTGCGCCTGGGCATCACCGATCCCGAAGCGGTAGATGAGTTCGTCGATAAAGGGGATTTCAGGCAACGGCGTCCCCATTTCCCGATAAAACCGGGCCACCTGCAAACGCACTTCATAGACGCCGGCCCCGAACAGCGCGTTCATCTCCGCCAGCCCCGCCCATTGGCCGCGCGCATCGATGATGCCCTGCGCGATCGGCGCGCCGCCCGCGACGCCGATGCTCAGGCGCAGCCCTTGCGCGGCACGCCCGCTGGCAATGTCCACCACGTGCACGGAGACGCCGCCGTTCATGCCCAGAACCCCTGGTGGGCGGTCGCCGCCTCGTTCTCAAGCAGCGGGCCATGCACCTGCACCGTGCGCTGACCGCGGGCGAACACCTCGCGGCACGGCAGCGAAAACGTGGGGTTTTCCGGGTGCGCACCGGTCAGCCCGAGCAAAGCATGTTCCGACAAGGCATAGACCACCCGGCCAATGCCGGTCCAGTACACCGCGCCAGCACACATGCAGCAGGGCTCGGCGCTGGTGTACAAGGTGCAGCCTGCGAGTTGTTCCGGTGTCAGCAGCCTGGCGGCACGCGCCGCTGCGACCAACTCGGCATGCTGGGTCGGGTCGCCCTCCGGGGGCATGGAGTTGTTGCCGGCGCTGGCGATGATCTGCCCTTGCGCATCGGTCACCAGGGCAGCAAAGGGGTGTCGGCCGTCCTTGCGCGATTGCTCGGACAGGCGGATCGACTCGCGCAGCAGGGCCAGGTCCAACTCGGAAAGCTCGGCGCCGGAGCGGGTGAAAGTCATGGCGGTTACTCCTTGTACGGCAGGTGAAAGCGCGCCGGCTGGCGCGCATGAAAAGGCAGGCTCACTTGGCCAGGCGGGTATCGATGGCGTCCTGGCTGCGGGGTGCGGCTTCACGGTTGAGCAGCAGGTTGAGCAGGATCGCGCTGACCGCAGCCAGGAAGATCCCGCTTTCCAGCACCAGCTTCAGCGGGCCGCTGACATGCTCGAACAGCGCCGGCATCGACATCGGCAACACACCGATGCTGACCGACACCGCCACCACCAGGCCGTTGCGGGTCCCTTCGAAACGGACACGGGCCAGTTCCTGGATGCCCGCCACCGTGGTCATGCCGAACATCACGATGGCGCAGCCACCGAGCACTGGCGTCGGCACACTGGCGATCAGCGCACCCAGCTTGGGGAACAGCCCCATCAACACCATGATGGCGCCCGCTGCGGCGACCACGAAGCGGCTCTTGACCCCGGAAAGCGCGATCAGGCCGGTGTTCTGCGTGAACGCGTTGTAAGGGAAGCTGTTGAACAGGCCACCCAGCATGGTCGACAGGCCATCGGCGCGAAACGCGTTGCCCAGGGTGTGCGGGTCGGTGGGCTTGCCGGTCAGCTTGCCGATGGCCAGGCAGTTGCCGGTGGTCTCGGCCATGATCACCAGCATCGCCAGCAGCATGATCAGCACGGGCGTGAAGGCGAACTGCGGCATGCCGAACGCCATCGGCGCGCTGAGCTCGAACCACGCGGCATCGCCCACTCGGCTGAAATCGGTCATGCCGCAGGCCGCAGCCAGCACGCTGCCGGCAATCAGCCCCAGGAGCACGCTGAGGTTGCCGATGAAGCCACGAAAACGGGCGTGGATCACCAGCGTCATCGCCACCGTCGCCACGCCCAGCATCAGGTTGGCCGGCTTGCCGAAGTCCGCAGTGCCTGGCTGCCCTCCTCCAAGCCAGATGGCCGCAGCCGGCATCAGCGAAATGCCGATGACGGTGATCAGGCTGCCGATCACCACTGGCGGGAAGAACCGCAGCAAGCGGCTGAACAGCGGCGCGATGGCGAGGGTGAGCGCACCGGCGGCGATCACCGCACCGAATACGTGAGGTAGCCCGAACTCTTTGCCAATCATGATCATCGGCGCCAGGGCAATGAACGAGCAGCCCTGGATCAGCGGCAGGCGTGCGCCGAAACGCCACAGCCCGAGGGTTTGCAGCAAGGTGGCGACACCCGAGGTGAGCAGGTTGGCATTGATCAAGGTCACCACCTGGGCCTGGGTCAGCCCCAGGGCACTGCCCAGAATCAGTGGCACGGCGACGGCACCGGCGTACATCACCAGCACATGCTGCAGGCCGAAGCTGAACAGCTGCCGCGCAGGCAGTATTTCGTCCACGGGATGGATAACTGGTTGGCTCATGTCGTGAATCTCCTGAAGTGCGGCTCTTTTTATTGTTGAAGGCGCCCGGAGTGACATGCAGCGCAGAGAACGGGTGGCAGCTGCCGCCGATGTCGAGGTGGAGAATCCTGTGAAATCACCGATGGAGCAAATGATTAACCATCGTTACTATCGATGGATCGACCCGTGGACAGGATCAGGTGATGCGCTTTTCGCTGGAGCAGTTGCAGGTGTTCGTCAGCGCCGTTCAGGCCGGCTCGTTTTCTGCCGCAGCGCGACGACTGGGGCGCACCCAGTCGACGGTCAGCGCGGCCATCAGCAACCTGGAAACCGACCTGGGCGTGCAGCTGTTCGACCGCACCAGCCGCATCCCGGCCTTGACCGCGGCGGGCCATAAACTGCTACTGCGTGCCGAGGGCATCCTTGAGCGCTGCTACGCCCTGGAGGGCAGCGCCGACAGCCTGGCAGGCCAGGTGGAAGCCGCGCTGACCCTGGCGATCGAGGTGCCCTATGGCCCGCTGATAGCGCCCTTCAGAGGCTTCGACGAGGCGTTTCCGTTTGTCGACCTGGCGATCCGCCACCCGCTGCACGGCGACGTCAGCGAAATGATCCTGACCGGCGAAGCCGACCTCGGGGTGAGTTTCGCCCAGCCCGGCTACCCGCCGGAGCTGGCCTTCCAACAGCTGGGCAAGCTGATCATGACCCACGTCTGCCACCCGCAATTCGCCTTGGCGCGGCAGGGACCGGTCAGTTTCGCCGACCTCAACGCCCATCGCCGGCTGGCGTTTTTCGCCCATGCCGACAAGCTGCCCAGCAGCGAATACCTGCGGGCCGGCCAGCTGTGGCGGGCGGAGAGTTACCTGGCGTTGGTCGAGATGGTGCGCGGCGGGCTTGGCTGGGCGACCCTGCCGCGCCTGTTGGTGCAGCGCGAGCTGGAAAGCGGGCAGCTGATGGAGCTGCAACTGGAGGCCTACCCCCACACCGACTGGCTGGTGGGGGTGGACCTGCTTTGGCATCGCAAGCGTCAGCCTGGCCCGGCGGCGCGTTACCTGCGTGAGTGCCTGCAACGCAGCAAGGTGTTCGAGCTGGACCGCATGGGCAAGTCGACCACCTTGTGACTGGCGCCGCTCAGGCCGCCTCCAGTTCCAGTTGCTTGCGCGGCTCGGCAGCCGAACGCTTGAGCATCGCGGCGGGGATCGCCAGGATCAGGAAACCGCTAACGAACAGGCACAGGCCCAACACGTAGGTGCCGTCGTTGATGTTACCGGTCAGGTTCTCCGCCATTGCCGTGATCATCGAGCCGGTGAAGCCCGACAGGTTGCCGATGGCATTGATCATGCCGATGCCCGCCGCCGCCGCGACACCGGACAACACCGTGCCCGGCAGGGTCCAGAAGATCGGCATCAGGCTCAGCACACCCGACGCGGCCACGGTCAGGAACAGGATCGACAGGGTGACGTCATGGGCGAACGCGGCGCTGAGGATCAGCCCGCAGCCGCCGATGAAAGCGGGGATCGCGGCATGCCAGCGGCGCTCGCCGGTGCGGTTGGAGTGGCGCGCATTGAGGAACATGGCCACGATCGCCACGCTGTAAGGGATGGCGGTCAGCAGGCCGATCTCCAGGCTGCTGGTCACGCCCGCGCTCTTGATGATCGACGGCATCCAGAACGCCAGGCCATAGAAGCCAGTATTGAAGGTCAGCAGGATCAACACCAGCAGCCACACCCGCGGGTTGAAGAACACCTCACCGAGCCGCGAGACCTTGCCGTCCGCTTCCTGTTGCAGGTTGGCCTTTAGCAACTGCTTCTGCGCAGCCGACAGCCAGGTGGCCTTGTCGATGTTGTCGCACAGGCAGGTGAACACCACCACGGCCATGATCACCGAAGGCACGCCCTCGACCAGCAGCATCCACTGCCAGCCGGCCAGGTCATGCCAGCCATCCAGGCGCGTCATCAGCCAGCCTGACAGCACCCCACCGAGGGTGAGGCTGACCGGCATCGCCATGAGGAAACCCGACATGACCCGGCTCTGCCGATGGGTCGGGAACCAGTAGTTGAGGTAAAGGATCACGCCGGGGAAGAAACCGGCCTCGCAGATGCCCAGCAAGAAGCGCAGCACGTAGAACATGGTGCTGGACTCGATGTGGAAGAACCCGGCCAACGGCTGGGTGAACGCCACCGCCATCGAGATGATCGCCCAGCTCAGCATGATCCGGGCGATCCAGAAGCGCGCGCCGTAGCGATGCAGCAGCAGGTTGCTGGGCACCTCGAACAGGAAGTAGCCCCAGAAGAACACGCTGGCACCCAGGGCGTAGACGGTGTTGCTGAACTGCAGGTCGTCGAGCATGCTCAGCTTGGCAAAGCCGATATTGACCCGGTCCAGGTAGGCGGCGATGTAACACAGCAGCAGGATCGGCAGGATACGCAGGATGACCTTGCGGTAGGTGCGGTCTTCGAACGCCTGATCGGCGGTGGGGGCGGTAGATGGATGAGCCATGGCCAAGCCTCGTGGCATGTCGTGCATGCCTGATTGTTGTTATGGGAAGCCCACCGCTGCAGGCGCAGCCGGTGGGTGACTATCAGCAGCGGTAATCAGCGAATCGGGTCACGGCAGGGCTGGCCGTCGACCAGGCGCAGCAAACCGAGCGGGTTGGCATCGCGCAGCGCCTCGGGCAGCAACGCATCGGGGAAGTTCTGGTAGCACACCGGGCGCAGGAAACGGTCGATCGCCAGGGTGCCAACCGAGGTACCACGGCTGTCGGAGGTGGCCGGGAACGGGCCGCCATGGACCATGGCATCGCATACCTCGACGCCGGTCGGGTAGCCGTTGACCAACACGCGGCCGGCCTTCTGTTCAAGCACTGCCACCAGCGGCGCGGCGTGCGCCAGGTCGTCCGGCTCGCCGATCAAGGTGGCGGTCAGTTGCCCGCCCAGCGCCTGCAGCGCGGCCAGCAACTGGGCCTGGTCGGCGAGTTCGACCAGCACGGTGGCCGGACCGAAGATTTCCTCCTGCAGCAGCGCTTCGCCAGCCAGCAACAGCTGGGCATCCGCCTGGAACAGCTGCGGCCAGGCCTGGTTGCCCTGCTGCTCGGCGCCAGCCAGCAAGCGCACGCCGGCCTGCGCCTTGAGCGCGGCCACGCCGTGGGCATAGCTGGCCAGGGTGCCGGCGTTGAGCATGGTCTGTGGTGGCTGCTCGGCGATTTGCGCAGCCAGCTGCTCGACGAAGGCGCTGAAGGCTGGCGAGCGCACCCCCAGCACCACGCCAGGGTTGGTGCAGAATTGCCCGCAGCCGAGCACCACCGAAGCGACCAGCTCGCGGGCCACGGCCTCGCCGCGCACGGCCAGCGCCCCGGGCAGCACCAGCACCGGGTTGATGCTGCTCATTTCGGCGAACACCGGAATCGGTTGCGGCCGCGCCGCCGCCATATCGCACAGGGCGCGGCCGCCCTTGAGCGAACCGGTGAAGCCCACGGCCTGGATGGCCGGGTGCTTGACCAGCGCCTCACCGACCCGGCCACCGTAGATCATGTTGAACACCCCGGCCGGCATGGCACAGCGCTCAGCGGCAGCGACGATCGCCTCGGCCACCCACTGGGCCGTGGCCATGTGGCCGCTGTGGGCCTTGAACACCACCGGGCAGCCGGCGGCCAGCGCCGCAGCGGTGTCGCCACCGGCCGTGGAAAACGCCAGGGGGAAGTTGCTGGCGCCGAACACTGCGACCGGCCCCAGGCCCATGCGGCACTGGCGGATATCCAGGCGCGGCAGCGGGGCACGCTGGGGCTGCGCACGGTCGATGCGCGCGCCGAGGAAGTCACCGCGGCGCAACACCGTGGCGAACAGCCTCAGCTGGCCGCTGGTGCGCGCCCGCTCACCCTGGATACGGGCGGGCGGCAAGGCCGTTTCCTGGCATACGGTCGCGATGAAGTCGTCACCCAGGGCATCGAGGGCATCGGCGATGGCGTCGAGAAACTCGGCGCGGCGAGCGGCGGGCAAGGCCCGGTAAACGGGGTAGGCAGCTGCAGCGGCCAGGGCAGCGGCATCGACTTCTTCGTCGCTGGCCTGGTAGAACGCGCCTGGCAGTCGCTGCCCGCTGCGTGCATCGACACTGCACAAGGCCGCCTGACCGGTGGCGCGGCGAACCCCGCCGATGAATTGCTGGCCTGCGTGGGACGTCATGGATGATTCCTCGGCATTGCGAAAGACATGGGTCGCTAATCTAGGCGGCTGTGCGATGCTTTCCCAATGGCATTTATCGATCATCCGATAACGGTGCGTTATCGCTCCCCTTCCCCTCGGCCTGCGTGGGCCAGCAGGATCTCGGCGAACTCCAGCGCCGCGCCGCTCAACGGCTCGCCCTTGCGGGTGAGGATGCCGTAGTCCTGCGGCGCCAGGTGCAGCGGGGTGTCGAGGTTGACCAGCACCCCGCTGGCCAGGTGCGGCTCGACCATCGCCTGGGGCAACATGCCGATCATCGGCCCGCCCAGCAGCACCTTGAGGAAGGTCTGCATGGAGATGGTGTCGATGGTATTGCGCGGCACGGCCACGCCCGCCTCGGCGAAGGCCCGCTCCATGCGCCCGCGAATCGGGGTGCCCTTGGGGTAGAGAATCCACGGCCACTCCAGCAGCTGCGGCAAGGTCACCGGCCCGGCAGCGCTCAGCGGGTGCTGGTCGTTGACCACAAAGCAGAACGGTTCCGGTGCCAGCGGCTGGAAGTCGAAGCGCTGCTGCTGGGACGCGTCGGTGAAGCGCGCCACGGCCAGGTGCAGCTGCTTGTCTTCGAGCATGGCCATCAGGTGATCGCTGGTCTGCTCCACCACTTCGATCGACAGCAACGGCTTGCGCTGCTTGATGGCGACGATGGCATCGGGCAGCGCCACGGCGGTGGCGGCGAAAATGCCGCCTACCTTCAACTGCCCGTGACCGCCCTGGCGCAGGCTGTCGATCTGGTCGACGAAGTTGCGCGCATCGTTCAACGCCACCTGGGCATAGCGCAGCACCTGCTCGCCAAGCGCCGTTGGCGGCATGCTGCGCGGCAGCCGTTCGAACAGGGCGAAGCCGAGCAAGTGCTCGATTTCCTTGAGCATCTTGCTGATCGCCGGCTGGGTCAGGTTCATCTGCTGCGCCGCAACGTGCATGTTGTGCGTGCGCCCGAGGGTCTCGATCAGCAACAGGTGGCGGAACTTGAGCCAGTTGCAAACGTGGGAAAAGGAAAGGTCCGACATGCACGCCCCTGTCGCTGCGATAACCGCTTGTTATTGAATGGTGAGATTAAGCCATTGGAGTTTATCGCGCCGCTTGCCTAGCGTGCAGCTCTCACGTTCCGAGAGATTGCGATCCATGCCGATGACCCTCACCCCCGCCAATACCCTGCCTGCGGACGGCCTGACCGGCACCCTGATCGGCCGCGCCTGGACCCCGGGCGAACCTGGCGGCCCCTCGCCGATCACCGTGCGCCCGGACGGGGTGTTCGACCTGTCCGAGCGCTTTGCCACCCTGAGCCAGCTGCTGGAAAGCGACGACCCGTTGCACGCCGTGCGCAGCACCCCGGGCCGCTTCCTGGGCAGCCTCGAAGCGTTGCTGGCCAATAGCGGTGAAGCGTTCGATGCCAACCAGCCCTACCTGCTCGCCCCGGTCGACCTGCAAGTGATCAAGGCGGCCGGGGTGACCTTCGCCGCCAGCATGATCGAGCGCGTCATCGAAGAGCAGGCAGCCGGTGATGCCAGCAAGGCCGAGGCGGTGCGTGCCACCGTGCATTCGGTGATCGGCGACAACCTCCGTGCAGTGCGCCCAGGCTCACCACAGGCGATGGCACTCAAGGCCCTGCTGATCGAGCAAGGCATGTGGTCGCAGTACCTGGAGGTGGGCATCGGCCCGGATGCCGAAGTGTTCACCAAGGCCCCGGTACTGGCGGCCGTCGGCAGCGGCAGCGCGATCGGCGTGCACCCCGGCTCGGCATGGAACAACCCCGAGCCCGAAGTGGTGCTGGCCGTGGACAGCCGCGGACGCATCCACGGCGCCACCTTGGGCAACGACGTCAACCTGCGCGATTTCGAAGGCCGCAGCGCGTTGCTGCTGAGCAAGGCAAAGGACAACAACGCCTCGTGCGCCGTCGGCCCGTTCATCCGCCTGTTCGACGACAGCTTCGACCTGGACGCGGTGCGCCACTGCGTGGTCGACCTGGAAGTCCAGGGCGAGGACGGCTACCGCCTGGTCGGCAGCAGCTCGATGGACCAGATCAGCCGCGACCCTGAAGACCTGGTGCGCCAGACCCTCAACGCCAACCATCAATACCCCGACGGCTTCCTGCTGTTCCTTGGTACGCTGTTCGCCCCCATCGAAGACCGTGACCAGCCGGGCGCGGGGTTCACCCACAAACCGGGTGACCGGGTGCGCATCGCCAGCCCCCTGCTCGGCCAGCTGCACAACCAGGTGACCACCAGCGACCAGGCTGCGCCGTGGACCTTCGGCCTTGGCGCGATGATGCGCAACCTGGCCGCCCGCGGCCTGCTGCAGCGCTAAAACAACAAGAGAGCATGACATGACCGATACCGCCAAACGCCCGCTGCGCAGCCAGCAATGGTTCGACGACCCGAGCCACGCCGACATGACCGCGCTGTACGTGGAGCGTTACATGAACTACGGCCTGACCCGCGACGAACTGCAGTCGGGGCGGCCGATCATCGGCATCGCCCAGACCGGCAGCGACCTCACCCCGTGCAACCGCCACCACATCGAACTGGCCCAGCGGGTCAAGGCCGGGATCCGCGATGCCGGCGGCATCCCCATGGAATTCCCCGTCCACCCGATCGCCGAACAGAGCCGCCGCCCCACTGCCGCCCTGGACCGCAACCTGGCCTACCTGGGGCTGGTGGAGATCCTCCACGGCTACCCTCTGGACGGCGTGGTGCTGACCACTGGCTGTGACAAGACCACCCCCGCCTGCCTGATGGCCGCAGCCACCACTGACCTGCCGGCCATCGTGCTGTCGGGCGGGCCGATGCTCGACGGGCATCACAAAGGCCAGCTGATCGGCTCGGGCACGGTGCTGTGGCACGCCCGCAACCTGATGGCCGCAGGCGAAATCGACTATGAAGGCTTCATGGAAATGACCACCGCCGCCTCGCCGTCGGTGGGCCACTGCAACACCATGGGCACGGCGCTGTCGATGAACGCCCTGGCCGAGGCCCTGGGCATGTCACTGCCGGGCTGCGCCAGCATCCCCGCGCCCTACCGCGAGCGCGGACAGATGGCCTACGCCACCGGCAGGCGCATCTGCGAACTGGTGCTGCAGGATGTGCGCCCGTCGTCGATCATGACCCGCGAAGCCTTCGAAAACGCCATTGCCGTGGCTTCGGCACTGGGCGCCTCGAGCAACTGCCCGCCGCACCTGATCGCCATCGCCCGGCACATGGGCATCGAGCTGTCGCTGGACGACTGGCAGCGCATCGGCGAAGACGTACCGCTGCTGGTCAACTGCATGCCCGCCGGCAAATACCTGGGCGAAGGCTTCCACCGCGCTGGCGGCGTGCCGGCGGTGATGCATGAACTGCGCAAGGCGGGCCGCCTGCACGAGGCCTGTGCCACAGTCAGCGGCAAGACCATCGGCGAGGTGGTCAGCGATACGGTTACCAGCAACCGCGAGGTGATCCTGCCGTTCGACGCGCCACTCAAGCACAATGCCGGGTTCATCGTGCTCAGCGGCAACTTCTTCGACAGCGCGATCATGAAGATGTCGGTGGTTGGCGAGGCCTTCCGCAAGACCTACCTGGCCGAACCTGGCAAGGAGAACAGCTTCGAGGCCCGCGCCATCGTGTTCGAAGGCCCGGAGGACTACCACGCGCGCATCGACGACCCATCGCTGGACATCGACGAGCGCTGCATCCTGGTGATCCGCGGCGCCGGTACCGTGGGTTACCCCGGCAGCGCCGAAGTGGTCAACATGGCGCCCCCGGCCGCGCTGATCAAGCAAGGCATCGATTCGCTGCCGTGCCTGGGCGACGGTCGCCAGAGCGGCACCTCGGCCAGCCCGTCGATCCTCAACATGTCACCGGAAGCGGCGGTCGGCGGCGGCCTGGCGCTGTTGCAGACCAACGACTGGCTGCGCGTGGACCTCAACCAGCGCCGCGTCGACCTGCTGGTGGACGATGAAGAAGTGGCACGCCGCCGCGCCGCCTGGAAGCCTAACATCCCGGCCTCGCAGACGCCCTGGCAGGAACTCTACCGCCAGCTGGTGGGGCAGTTGTCCACCGGCGGCTGCCTGGAGCCGGCGACGCTGCACATGCGCGTGATCGCCCGGGAGGGCGGCATGCCGCGGCATTCGCACTGAGGGTAAGGGCGGTGCATTAGGGTAGCTTGGCAATCACCTTGATCTCGAAGTCGAAGCCTGCCAGCCAGGTCACCCCGACCGCGGTGACCGTCGGGTAAGGGGCCTCGCCCCAGAACTCGGCGGCGACCGCCCAGATGGTTTCGAAGGTGGTGTCGGGGTCGATCATGAACAGGGTGGTGTCGATCACATCGGCGAAGCTGCAGCCCGCCTCGGCCAGGATCGCGTTGAGGTTGGCAAACGCCAGGCGCACCTGCGCCGCCAGGTCGGGCTCGGCAGAGCCATCCTTGCGGCTGCCTACCTGGCCGGACACGAACAGCAAACCATTGGCGCGAATTGCTGGCGAGTAACGGTGCAGGTCATACAAGGCGTGACGGTCAGGCGGGAAGACGGCATCGCGTTGAGGGGTCATGGCAAAACTCCGGGTGGGTTACGGTGCAGCCACTGTAGAAAGGCCGCCTGCGCGGATAAACGGGCAATGCTGGTCATGACTGTTTGTATAATCCAAACAATCCCGACCTGATCGAGCCCTCAAATGGACCGTATCAATGCGATGCAGGCCTTCGCCCGCGTGGTGGAAACCGGCAGCTTCACCAAGGCCGCAGACACCCTGGGCATGAGCAAGACCAGCGTGACCCAGCTGGTGCAGCAACTGGAGGCCCGGCTGCGCGTGCGCCTGCTCAACCGCACCACGCGCAAGGTCAATGTCACCGCCGATGGCGCTGCCTACTACGAACGCGTCGTGCGGCTGCTGGCAGATATCGACGATGCCGAGACCAGCTTGTCCAGCGCTTCGGCAGCGCCACGCGGGCGCTTGCGGGTCGATGTCCCCAGCCCGCTGGCGCGCCTGCTGCTGATTCCCGCCCTGCCCGCTTTTTATGCCCGCTACCCGGACATCCAGCTGACGTTGGGTGCAAGCGACCGCATCGTCGACATCATCGAAGAAAACGTCGACTGCGTGGTGCGCGGGGGCGAGATCACCGACCAGTCCCTGGTGGCGCGGCATGTGGCCGACCTGAAGCTCGGCGTCTACGCGACCCCGGGTTACCTGCAGGAGGTTGGCCGGCCCCTGCACCCACGGCAACTGGAAGAGGGCCGCCAGCGCACGGTCAGTTACCTGTGGTTTCGCACCGGCAAGGCGTTGCCACTGGTCATGCAGCGCGGCGAAGAGCGCGTCGAGGTCCAGGGCCGTTCGGTGCTGACAGTCGACGACGGCAACGCCTACCTCGCGGCCGGCCTCGCAGGCCTGGGTGCGCTGTGGCTGCCGCATTACATGGCCAGGCCGCACCTGGCCAGCGGCGAACTGGTGGCGCTGTTCGAGGACTGGCAGATGGCGCCGATGCCGCTGTACCTGGCCTTCCCGCCCAACCGCCATGTCAGCGCCAAGCTGCGGGTATTCATCAACTGGGTCGTGGAACTGATGGCCGAGCACGCCGGGCCATGATCACCGGCGCCATTTGTGCATCCGCGTGTGATTTCTGCCGTGCGATCTGCGTCACAAGCGCAACCCCCTCGCGGTCGTCCGGGGACTGATAACAAGGCCTTCCATGCAAACGCTGTTGAACGAGATTCTCGACGAAGTGCGCCCTTTGATCGGTAAGGGCAAAGTGGCTGACTACATCCCGGCGCTGGCCGACGTGCCTGCCAATCAGCTGGGCATCGCCGTATATGGCAACGACGGCAGTTACTACTGCGCAGGCGACGCCCTGGTGCCGTTCTCGGTGCAGAGTATTTCCAAGGTGTTCAGCCTGGTCCAGGCGATCGGCCACTCCGGCGAAGCCATCTGGGAGCGCCTGGGCCATGAGCCCTCCGGCCAGCCGTTCAACTCGCTGGTGCAGCTGGAGTTCGAGCGTGGCCGCCCGCGCAACCCGTTCATCAACGCGGGCGCGCTGGTGATCTGCGATATCAACCAGTCGCGCTTTGCCGCGCCGACCTTGTCGATGCGTGATTTCGTCCGCCGGCTGTCGGGCAACCCGCACATCGCCATCGATGCCAAGGTCGCCGATTCGGAGTACCAGTTCCGCGCGCGCAACGCCGCCATGGCTTACCTCATGCAGTCGTTCGGCAACTTCCATAACGAAGTCGAGACGGTGCTGCGCAGCTACTTCAGCTACTGCGCGCTGCAGATGAGCTGCCTGGACCTGGCGCGGGCCTTCTGCTTCCTGGCCAACGACGGGTTCTGCAAGCACAGCGGCGAGCAGATCCTCAGCCGGCGCCAGACCCAGCAGGTGAACTCGATCATGGCCACCAGCGGGCTTTACGACGAGGCAGGCAACTTCGCCTACCGGGTCGGCTTGCCCGGCAAGAGCGGCGTGGGTGGCGGGATCGTGGCCATCGTACCGGGGCAATTCACTGTGTGCGTGTGGTCGCCGGAGCTGAATGCGGCGGGTAATTCACTGGCGGGGATGGCGGCACTGGAGCTGCTCAGCGCGCGGATCGGGTGGTCGGTGTTCTGACCCGTGCAGCGGGGTCGTCAAGCGTCAGACAGGATGACCTCGAATAGCGTCCCCTGCTCCGCTGTCGACATGACCTCGATCCTGCCGCCATGGCTGGCGACGATCTCCGCCGCGATGAACAGGCCCAGCCCAAGCCCGGCAGCTGAGCCCCGCTCGCCCTCCGCATAGCTGGAGTAGCGACCTTCGGGTTTGAACAGATAAGGCATCACGGCCTCGGGAATCGGCTCTCCCGAATTGTGCACGCGAATGCGTGGCACACCGGCCTCATGGGCCAGCGAGACACGGATAGGAAGCGTCGAATCGCCATGGCGCAGGGCATTGCCGATCAGGTTGGAGAACACCTGAGCCATGCGTTCCGGATCAAACTGGCCAGTAATCGGCGCGGCCTCCTCCAATACGATTGTCGCCTCAGGGGTGGCCGCGCGCAGCTCCTGGATGACCGAACGACAGATCGCATTCAACTCCACCGGCTGCGGGTGCACCGGAATGCCCGTGCCCAAGTTGCAACGCGCCAGGTCCAGCAGGTCGTTGACCATGTTGTTGGCACGGCGGGCACTGTTACATACCTGAGAGGCCAGCAGCTTCACCTTTTCGTCTGAAGCGCCCTGGCGCAGGATGAGGTCGCCCGCCATGAGCACCGCGCCCAGCGGAGAGCGCAGATCATGACCCAGCACGGCCAGGACCATCTTGCGGGTAGATTCCACAGCGGCGCCGTAGGCTGCGATGGATTCGACCAGGGCCTGGTCTATCGCCTCGTTGAAGCGGATCATGTCCTGGACGTGATGCGCGTCCTGCAAGGTCTCTTGTGCCAGCCATAAAGAAAGCACGCTGGAGCGCAAGGCCAGGTACTCCGCGACCATCTGGTCCATGGAAAAACCGGCAATCAGGCGCGTCACCGCATGGGACTGAGCTGCCGTGTCGCTGGACTTTTGAGGGGCCCGGCCTTGCGCTTTCTCGGCCTGTTGATAGGCCGTCTGAGCGGTGCGCATGTCGGCGGCAACGGTACGCAGGATATTTTCCGAATGGTTTCTGAGGCCGACTGAATCCTGCTTGGGCAAAGCCGTCTCGACCGAGCGGGCAAAGTCTTCCCAGGCCAGGAGAATGCTCTCCATGTCGCTCTCGATGAAGTCATACAGTCTCATTGCGATCCTCGCCCATCACCCTGTTCAAACGTCCAACCAGACTAGCCCAGGAACTGCCACGGGCAAAGAAACCGCTTGAGCGCCTTCCGTCAGCTTTCGGAAACGCCTTGTTATAACCCGCATCTAGATGGCAAGGGACAGGGGGAAGCGATGAGAAGCCATGTACTGGTAGTGGAAGATGACGACATCCTGCGGTGGTTGATGAGCGAAGCAGTAACGCACTTCGGCCACCGCGTCACCGACTGCGCCAACGCCGATGACGCCTTGGCAGCCTTGGCGCGCCTGCCAAACCTGGCACTGGTGATTACCGATGTGCGCATGCCTGGGCACATGGATGGTCTGGGCCTGGCCAAAGCGATCTGGGCGGAACACCCCGAACTGCCTGTGATCATTGTCTCGGGCCATAGCGTCTTCCCCCCCGGCTTTCTCCCGGCCAATGCGCGCTTCATCCGCAAACCCTGCACACTGGACATCCTCAACAGCGCAATCGCAGAGCTGCTTCCCGCCCACTGATCTGCACTGCGGACACGATCCTTGTGGGAGCGGGCTTGCCCGCGAACACGGGCGAAGCCCGTGCCATCCACCATGGTATCTTCCACCCGGCCAAACGCCGCGCCACAGTGCCTTTCAATCCAGGCCGCGCTTGATCTCGGCAATATGCTCGGGCCCGATGCCACAGCAGCCGCCGATCAGGCTCGCCCCACGCGCCCGCCAGTCGCGGGCCCACACCAGGTAGCCGGGCGGGTCAAGGTCCTCCCGCAGTTCATCCAGCCCATCGTTGGCCGTGGCTTGCTTCGGTTGCGGCGGGAAGGCATTGGCGTAGGCGCCGATGGCGATATCCGCCTGGCGAGCGTCGATCACCGAGCGCGCCACCTCCAGCGCCGCGCCGATGACTTCCGGCTGGCTGCAATTGAACAGCACCGCCGCAACACCCAGGCCGACCACCGCCTCGATGGCATCGGCCACCGGCTCGCCGGAGCGCAGGCGCGGCACGCTGTCGACCTCTTCGTCCTGCAAGGTGAACGACACCCAGAATGGCTTGCCGTCCGCTGGCAAGTGGCTGTGGATAGCCCGCACCTCGGCAATCGAGCTCTGGGTTTCCGCCAGCCACAGGTCCACATGCGGCGCCAGCCCTTGCAGCAGTGGCGTCAGCACCTGCGCCACCCTCTCCGGCTGGAACAGGTCTGGCCGGTAGGAACCGAACAACGGCGGCAACGACCCCGCCACCTGCACCGGCTGCGCACTGGCATCGGCCGCCCGACGTGCCAGTTGCCCCGCCACCGAGGCCAGTTGCAGGCCCTCGCGGGCGAAACGCTCTTCACCGATATGAAACGGCACCACCGCATAGCTGTTGCTGGTGATCACCTGCGCACCCGCAGCAATGAACGCCGCATGCACCCCGACCACCGCCTCGGGGGCCTCGCTCAAGGCCAGCGCCGACCACTCCGGTTGCCGGAACGGCGCGCCGCTGCGCTGCAATTCCCGCCCCATGCCACCGTCCAGAACCACCATCGCTCGCTGTGTCATATAACGTCTCTAAAGGTGCTTATGATTAAAATTCATTATGTTTAGATTATTTATAACTATTTAATACCTCCTGTCCCGTTTTGCCAACTTTTCAGGTGTTTACATGCGCATCCCTGCCCTGCTCGGCGCGAGCCTCCTGTTGCTCGCTACCGCTACCCAAACCTTTGCCGGCACTACCCTCGAGCGCGTCGAGACGAACAAGGAGCTGGTGAATGTGCTGATGGAAAGCTACCCGCCGTTCTCGTTCCTCAACGAGCAGAACCAGCTCGACGGTTTCGACGTCGATGTGGCCAAGGCAGTGGCGCACAAGCTCGGCGTCAAGCTGCGCCTGGAAACCCCCTCCTGGGACGTGATCGCCGCCGGCCGCTGGAGCGGGCGCTACGACATCTGCATCTGCTCGATGACCCCGAGCAAGGCCCGCGCCGAAGTGTTCGCTTTCCCGGTGGAGTACTACGCCTCGCCCGCCGTCATTGTGGTCAACGCCAAGGATGACCGCATCCACGGCGCCAAGGACCTGGACGGCCGCAAGGTCGGCCTGACCGCCGCCTCCAGCTACGAGAGCTACCTGAACAAGAACCTGGTAATTGAAGGCGCCGAAGACCGCCACATCGACTACCCGTTCGAGGCCGTGCAGATCGCCCCCTACGACACCGACAACGTCGCCTTCCAGGACCTCGGCCTGGGCGCTGGCGTGCGCCTGGATGCCATCCTCACCAACCTGGTGACCGCCAAGCCGCGCCTGGACCAGGATAACCGCTTCAAGCTGGCCGGCGCCCCGCTGTATGAAGAGCCGAATTCGGTGGCCATCGAAAAAGGCGACCCGGAGTGGGACGCCAAGGTGCGCCAGGTGTTCGCCGAGCTGAAGGCTGACGGCACGCTGGCGCAGATCTCGCAGAAATGGATCGGCGCCGACATCAGCAAATGAGTACTTTCCCCCCTGCCCCCAAACCCGTGGCCCGCGCCACGGTTGCCGGCCTGTTCGGCTTCCGCACCCGGTTGTACCTGACCTGGCTGGCGCTGTTCGCCCTGTTCGTGGCGTTCTTCCTCAGCTTCGATCTGAAGTTCGCGATCATCGTCGAGAAATTCCCCAACCTCGCCGGTTTCAAGCTCGGGCCAAACGGCTTTTTACAAGGCGCAGCGCTGACCTTGTTCCTGTGCCTGTGCTCGATGGTGGTGTCGGTGGCATTCGGCTTTGCCGCCGCGCTGGCGCGCTTGTCGAACAGCGCGGTGCTGGTGGGCATCGCCAGCTTCTACACCTCGTTCTTCCGCGGCACCCCGCTGCTGATCCAGATCCTGCTCATCTACCTGGGCCTGCCACAGCTGGGCCTGGTGCCCGGCGCCATCAGCGCCGGCATCATCGCGTTGTCGTTGAATTACGGTGCGTACCTGAGCGAGATCTTCCGCGCCGGCATCCTCGGCGTCGCCCGCGGCCAGCGCGAAGCCGCCCTGGCGCTGGGCCTGCGGCCGGTGCAGATCTTCACCAGCATCGTACTGCCCCAGGCCATGCGCGTGATCATCCCGCCCACGGCCAACCAGTTCATCTCGATGCTCAAGGACTCATCGCTGATCTCGGTGATGGGGGTTTGGGAAGTGATGTTCCTGGCGCAGTCGTATGGCCGGTCGAGCTATCGGTACCTGGAGATGCTGACCACGGCGGCGGTGATCTACTGGGTGTTGTCGATTCTGCTGGAGCTGGTGCAGGCACGGCTCGAGCGACACTTCGGCAAAGCCTACCAGCGCTGACCTGCTCTGTGGGAGCGGCTTCAGCCGCGATGGGCCGCAAAGCGGCCCCAGCTATCGCAGCCCTCACTCAGCGCCTGGCGGAATCCCATCCTTGTTTTTGTCCTTGAGCCGCGCTTTTTCCTCTTCGGTCGAGTGTGCCGGCACATCGGCTGGTTGCTGATCCTGTTTCTGGTCTGTCATGGCTTAGCCCTCACAATTGATCCCTGAATTGTGAATACGCGGACCAGATAATGGTTCCTCAATAAACCCACTGGATCAGGTCTCTTCCTGCTTGTAAATACGGAACCCCCGCGCCTGATAGTTACTCAGCGCAGCAGGATGATCCAACGTGCAGGTATGCACCCAAACCCGCTCTGTACCCTGCCACGCCCACGCGGATTGAATAGCGTGACTCAACAGCGCCCCACCAAAGCCACACCCCAGGAACTGAGGCGCCAGACCGAAGTAGCGGATTTCACTGTTCCGCCCATCCGGCCGGTAAAGCTCGTAATAGCCCGCTATCGCACCCCGGTGATAGGCAACCCAAGTACGGTGACCTTCCTGCTCAACGAGCGCCTGCCAATCCGACAGCGTCCACACATCAAGATCGCCCCATTCCCAAGCCGTGCCCACCAACTGGTAGAGAAACCGATTGAGTTCCGGCTGAGGCACTTCACATTCGATGATGTGAAGGTCATGAGGCTAAGGCTTTGCCTTCAGCTCTGAGGGCGAGGTCATTTCCAGGTAATACGTGATGCAAGACTGTTCCATTCAACGATCCTTACTGTTAATGGCAGGCGGACGGCTACGACAGATCGGGTCTGGAGCGTGGCCCTGTAGGAGCGAGTTCACTCGCGAAGAACCCAACATGGTCTACGGCAACGACTGCGCCAGTGTTCGCACTAAAGCCAGACGCATTGCATGAACATGAAATTCTGGCGTTTTGCCAGCTCTTTCAGCTACCCTGCGCGGCCAAATTGATTCAAATTGTAAGGGACTACGATGAAACACCTGCGCCAGTTGCTGGCGGCAGTGTTGCTCTGTGCAACCACTTTGCCCGCCATTGCCGCCAGCACCCCCGCGTCTGCGCCAAGCACCAGCGAACAACCGCACCAAACCGCCGAACAATGGCTGGCCACGCTCAAGCCCCAGCACGGCAACATCACCCTGCCCAGCGGCATCGCCAGCCTGCAACTCAACAACGAGTTCTACTACCTGTCGCCGGCCGACACCGAGCGCCTGCTGACCGAAGGCTGGGGCAACCCACCGGGCTTCAAGACCCTCGGCATGATCATCCCGACCGCCGTCAACCCACTGGCGGACAACGGCTGGGGCGTGATCATCAGCTACAAGAACGACGGCCACATTTCCGACGATGACGCCGCCAAGATCGACTACGCCGAACTGCTCGAGCAGATGAAGGCCGAAGACGAGGAAGACAACAAGGAGCGTCGTGAGCAAGGCTATGCGGGCCTGACCCTGTTGGGCTGGGCCGAGCCACCGAGCTACGACCAGGCGACCCACAAGATGTACTGGGCGCGCGAGTTGAAGGCCGAAGACGCCGACCAGACCACGCTGAACTACAGCATCCGTGTGCTGGGCCGCGAAGGCGTGCTGGAGCTCAACGCCGTGGCGGCGATGGCCGACCTGCAGACCATCAAGCACGAAACGCCGAAGATCCTCGCCTTTACCAACTTCACCGACGGCAACCGCTACGCCGACTACGACGCCAAGACCGACAAGCTGGCGCCATACGACCTAGCCGCCCTGGTCGCCGGAGGCATCGCCGCCAAGGCGGGGCTGTTTGCCAAGATTGGTGTTGCCTTGCTGGCGTTCAAGAAGTTCATCGTCTTGGGCTTGTTGGCTATTGCCGGCTTCTTCCGCAAGCTGTTCAAGCGCAAGCAAGCCTGACGCTGGCCTGGCTCACCCTTGCTGGGTGGGCCACGGCCGCGATTGTTCGAGTCGGTTTATGGGGCTGAGCAGTCACATATTGTTACGCCATCAGGCTAATAAAATCAGATTTAGCCCCTTCCTTGTAGGACCTTTCCCAAAGATACTGCCGACGTCCATTTTTCGTTGCACATGGTCAACGTGGAACCTAGTCTCGGCCAGTCGCTGCCAATTCAGCGATCGGTTTTGACAGACCGTAGACGTTGTCCTCATGTGCTCACTTTTATGGTGGCTGTACGTGCGGGCACCTCTGGTGCGCCGAGTGCCAACGTCTCGGTCTGTCAACCCGCGTACAGCTGCCACCTCATTGTTTGACAGCAAGGCTGTGGTAGCTCCACTTTTACGTTGGAGTTCGACCATGCTCAAGATCGTTCCCGATCCACCCCATAATCTCCACTCCCTTGAAGACACGCTGATGATGGCGGCTGACTACGCGCTTTGCGCAGAAGTCGTTGCCCAGCAAGCAATGCTGATGCAGCCCAAGTCCCCCGTGTCGCTGTTGATCATGACGTCAATGCACGAACTCGAAACCCTGCGCAAATTGCTCGAATCGGCACTGGTTCAAATCCAGAAACCAGCCGACCCGCAGACGCTGCATTAATTCGCATCATGATCCTGCCTGGACTGACGCGTTCGTCTTCGGGTCCCCAGCTTGCGAGCGATCGGGCCAGCCCAGGCAGCTAAAACTTCAGGGAGATCAACCAATGGCCACAGAAGAAACCAAATTCACACCCGGCAAAACCACCTTCTTCGAAGGTGATAACCAGACCCATCCCCTCTTCCGCATCGAACCCGGCATCCCTTGCCAAAGCGCCCGCGAACAGGCCTCCGAACTGATGGGCTACGTCCGCGACCTGACCATCGACGGCCTGATGGAAGACAAACCCCAGCTGCTATGGGCCTCGCACTACCTCAGCGCCCTGGCCAAGGCCCTGCTCGATGATGCCGAACTAGGCATGATGAAAGACTGAACCGTCAGCATCGGCGCCATCCAGTGTAGGAGCGGCCTTGCCGGGGCGCCGGACCGGTCGGAAAGGGCCGCAACGCGGCCCCAACAATCCAAGCCCCAGCGCCGATTCCAAGAGATTTCACAGATGCCCAGAAACCACACCCCAAGTAGTGGGAGCGACAACATTCCGACCCCAAGCTACAAACCATCCCAACAACTGATCACCGCAATCCCCGGAATACCCACCGCCCAAGCAAAAGAACAAGCCGCGAGACTGTTGGACGGCGCGCGCTACCTCAACCACACCGGCATCATGCTGGGCGACCACCGCAGAGTCGCTGCCTCCCACTACCTCAACATGATGGTTCGCGCCCTGTTTGATGAACTCGAACACAGCCGCCCCCAGGCCCGATCCCCAGCTGGCCGGTAGTCACACCGACCCAGTTCCGCCACAATCAGTCACTCAGTTCAAACTGGGACGCACCGGATGCTCACCACCCTCGCCATCGGCAACTACCGCTCGATCAATCACCTTGTGTTGCCACTAGGCCAACTCAACCTCGTGACGGGTGCCAACGGTAGCGGCAAATCCAATCTCTACAAGGCCCTTCGCCTGCTCGCCGAAACCGCCCAGGGCGGCGTGATCGAAGCACTTGCCCGTGAAGGCGGACTGGATTCGACCTGGTGGGCCGGGCCTGAGATGAGCGCACGCATGAAGCGCGGTGAAGTGCCCATCCAAGGCCAGCATCCAAGCGACGTCAAACGCCTGCGCTTGGGTTTTGCCACCGAGGACTTCGGCTTTGCCATCTCCCTCGGCCTTCCGATTCCCCTACCCTATCCCACTGCATTCATGCTCGACCCCGAGATTAAATCTGAAGCCATCTGGGGGGCTGGAGCCTACCGACCCTCTTCCTTATTGGTAGAGCGCAAGAACGCCATGGTGCGCGCCCGCGAGGGCAACAGCTGGACGGTGCTCGATCAGCATGCCGATAGTTGTGAGAGCTTTTTCAACATCGTTGGACGCCCACGCCAGGCCCCAGAGATCAGCGAGCTGCGGGCGTTCATCAACAGCTGGCGGTTCTACGATCACTTCCGCATCGACCGCGATGCACCCTGCCGTCAGCCCCAGCTGGGCACTCGCTCGCCAGTGCTGCACCACGATGGCCGCAACCTCGCTTCAGCGCTGCAGACCATTATCGAGATTGGTGAGGTGGAAGACCTCGTTGCCGCGCTGGAGGATGCATTCCCCGGCAGCCGCCTGGAGATCGACGCGCCACCGGGCGGCCTGTTCAGCGTGCGGTTGTACCAGCAAGGGCTGCTGCGACCGCTGGGCGGTGCCGAGTTGTCGGATGGGACCTTGCGTTACCTGTTGCTGATGGCCGCGCTGCTGACGCCACGGCCGCCGTCGTTGATGGTGCTCAACGAACCGGAGACCAGCTTGCATGCCGACCTGCTTCCGGCGCTGGCGCGGCTGATCATCCGTGCTTCGCAGCGTAGCCAGGTGTGGGTGGTGTCGCATAGCAGGCCGCTGATTGAGGCGTTGACGGCTTGTGAGGGGTGCAATGTGCTGGAGCTGGAGAAGCACCAGGGGCAGACGCAATTGCGCGGGGTTGGGTTGCTGGATGAGCCGTTGTGGCGGTGGGTGGACTGATCAGCGAAATGGTGGCGGGCTGGGGCTGGATGTCCCAAGCCTGCCCCATCGCGACTGCTATGATCCGGAGCACGGAAATGCGCTCAAGGCTCGAAGACCCATCGCCCGCGCACCATTCCTTTCAGTTCATCAATGCTGAGAGTCGAATCCCGCTTACGGTGGACGACTGCGTGACAGTTGGCGCACAGCGTTACGAGATCAGTTTCGGGATCCACAGCTTTCTCGCCACCGAACTCCGAAATCGGTACTACATGGTGAACATGAATGTAGCCCTTCGCGTGTTCACCATAGGCCTGTTCGAAATCAAATCCGCATCCTTTGCAGTCAAGACCGTGGATAGCAATGGCCTTGATCCTCAGATCTTTTCGGCGTTCGTAGCGAGTTCCAAAGTAGCTAGATTTGCTGCCTTCATTGGACGACTCGAAGGTGAATGGATCGCCTTCCACATTCGGCACATCGGCTTCTGCTTGCGGAGGCTGGAGCTTCGCATGGCTTAAAATGGCATCGAAATCGGCTTGGGATATGGGCCGAACCCCGTCACGCCAATAGTTTTTTACGCGGGTGGCAGGAATGGTCTCCAGGTACACCCCACCAATCTTCGAAGGGACAGCATCTTCAAACTGAGCGAAGTTTTCGATCAGCGCGTAAAGATCGCCCTTATCACTACCAGGATCCGCGTAAACCTTACCGATGCGTGCCGTACCAAAATAATGCGGGCCATCGCTCAGCCGTACAGAGGAAAACGCTTTGTTTTTTATACGTCCTTTGTAATAGATGACTCCGGTGCCCGGAATGAGTAACGCTTGGTAGCGTTTGGGGAAGTGGTAAACGGCGCCGGTTTCGTCTTCCCATTGCGACGTGTCATTTTCCACTATGACGACGGACATTACGTTTTCCTCTCGATTGATGGCGAAAGCCTACCAAAAAAGAGGAAATTTCCTACAGAATTTGAAAATAATGGACGGCCACACAGGGCGTTAGTTTATCCTGTGGCAATTCATAGCTCAGACTGCAGCCGACCGTATGAAATTCAGAGAGGACAATGCTGGTCTCTGCTACCTACAGTGCGGTTACGCAGAGCAACCTCGTCGGACGCCGGTTCAAATCCCCCCGGCTCCACCAAATGATCAATCAAAGACGTCCACGGACGTCTTTTTTTGTGCCTGAAACTCAGCAAATACGGGGCTTTCAGCGCCATGGCGATCCAATAGCGTCCAGCAGCATCTATGTTTTCGTGTATTCCACGTGGTATTCCAAGCACTCAGCTGGTATTTTTTGGAATACACAACCAGCTTTGGAATACATCATGGGTGCCCAAGCTACTCGCCTCTCTGACCTCAAAGTCAAAACCGCCAAGCCTAGTGAAAAGGACTACACACTAACTGATGGCAACGGCCTCCAGATGCGAGTGAGAAGCAATGGCTCTAAGCTGTGGAATTTTAACTATATCCATCCCGTAACGAAGAAACGGATAAACATGGGTCTAGGAACTTTCCCTGAAGTGAGCCTGGCTCAGGCGCGCAAGCGAACCGTCGAGGCTAGGGAGCTTGTTGCCCAAGGAGTCGATCCGAAGGAACAGCGCAACGCTAACCGTCAGGCGAAAAAAGCCGCGACCGAACATACCTTTCAGAACATCGCGACGGCTTGGTATGAGCTGAAAAAGGACTCGGTGACACAGGCCTACGCTGAGGACATCTGGCGCTCCCTCACGCTACACATCTTCCCTGATTTGGGCACCACTCCGATCTCAGCCATCAACGCCCCTCAGGTTATCAACTTGCTCCGACCACTCGAAACCAAGGGCAGCCTTGAGACTGTGAAGCGGCTGACGCAGCGACTCAACGAGATCATGACCTACGGGGTCAACTCGGGACTGATTCACGCGAACCCCCTTAGCGGCATCCGCTCCGTCTTCAAGAAACCGAAAAAGAAAAACATGCCGGCACTACCCCCCGATGAGCTGAAAGAGCTCATGGTGGCAATAGCCAATGCCAGCATAAAAAGAACAACCCGCTGCCTGATCGAATGGCAGCTCCACACCATGACTCGACCAATCGAGGCAGCAACCACCCGCTGGGCAGATATCGACATCGAGAAGAAGATCTGGACGATCCCTGCGGAGCGTATGAAGAAGCGCCGCACGCACATTGTCCCGCTCACGGAGCAGGCTCTCGCGCTCCTGGAAGCTATCAAACCTTACAGTGGACATCGGGAGTATGTGTTCCCCGCAGACCGAAACCCCCGCACCCACTGCAACAGCCAGACCGCCAACATGGCGCTGAAACGAATGGGCTTCGAGGGACGCCTGGTCAGCCACGGCATGCGCTCGATGGGTAGCACCATCCTCAACGAGCATGGCTGGGATCCCGAGTTGATCGAGGTAGCACTGGCCCACGTCGATAAAGACGAGGTTCGCAGTGCCTACAACCGTGCGGACTACATCGAGCGGAGACGCCCGATGATGACCTGGTGGAGTGAGCACATCCAGGGAGCAGCAACGGGCAATCTGTCGGTATCAGCTATCCAGGAGAATAGGGACAAAAAAGTCGTTTCGATACGTTGACCAACAAACACTGCCCAAAAGTAGTCGTTTGCAATAGACAAATAACTACTATTCGCAGACATTTGCACGGAATACGGATGTGCCGGATTTAGCCCGATAGCACGCCGCTATTGGAGACCCGTCATTTCTTTAAGGACCCTCTACATCAGGGTTGACCGGCGCACCTTTGTTACCTATCGGATTAGCTAAGGTATTGTCTCTACCTCGTCTATGGTAAACCAGTTGCTTTCCTTGATTCTATCAAGTGCCGCTGCTGGGTCGGACGACCAGAGCACCAGGGCAAGCGACTCCTGAGCGCGGCTGCAGGTTACGTAAAACAACCGCAAGGTGCGGTCGATAGTCGTTTCTTTGCCCTGCTCTGCGTTCTCTTTGTCCCGCTTGCTAAGCTCCACACCACCAAAAATCTTGTCGTAGGAAATAAGGAAACCACCAGCAAGAGCATCATCCATAACAACCATGACGTGCATAAACTCAGAACCTTTCACCACCTGATGCGTTGCAAGAACTGAATTCCCGGCGAGGTAAGTTCGGTAAAGTCTGAGTTGACTCCAAGGTGCGGCGAACAGCGCACACCACCCACGCCGCATCCTGGCCTGTTTGGATTCCTCTTCCCCCCGGCCCGGTGCCGGAAGAGGTGGCGACTTGTCCGCATATGCTTCCGAGAGGCGATGATCGACTTCAAATAAGTGTGCGCTCAAGACTGGTGCGAGCACTTCTGCAATAGTTGAGTTTGAATTGCCGCAGGCGGTGGCAAATGCAGTGATGGCATTCAGCATCTCCTCCACGCGACTCGCTCGTGAGACACATTCCTCCGGTAGGTTGTCGAGGCGTCCATACCGACGAAATACCTCTGTGACCTTTAACTCGTTTACGGCACCGTCAATATCTACGCATGCTTCAAGCTGAGCAAGCTCGTTTAGGAGAAGGCGCTGATCGAACTTGCGCTCGCCAAGCTGCAGGCCAGTGAGCGCCAGGAGGTGATGACATGAGCGCGCTTCCCGAGGCCGAGAAGGCCACTACCGCAGATGTGACGAGCTTCATCACGAACCAGAATCCGCCCATGGACTTGTTCCACATCAGCCCTGGCGTGCCCTGCGACTATGCCCTGGAACAGGCCTCGACCCTGTTGGGGTGCGTGCACAAGCTGATCCTCGCGGGGGCTGTGGATGAAGATGGCGACATGATCTGGGCCGCCTATTACCTGAGTGGGCTTGCCCAGGCGATTCTCGCGGATGTGGAGGCTGGGCGGATGCGGAACAAGCGGGAGAAGACTGTTCTGAAGGCCTAGAAATCCTGTGGGGAGTCCACTCAGCCCGCTGGGCTGCGCGATCGGGCGCGTAGCGGCCGTAGATGGCATGCCGGGTGCGATAGCCGCGGATATCCCCCCGGCTGATTGGTAAGCCGTGGGCGCAGCGGCGCACCTTGCGCCGGTGCGCGCGCTCACGCCAGTCAGAAGCTGTAGTTGAAACGCCTCATCACATTGCGCGGTGCCGTGAACACCGTACAGACCGGTTTAGCTGTAGTACTGCGAGGCGGCTTACTCAGCAACCGCGGCGGTCACGATGATCTCGACCAGCACATCCGGCGCGCCCATGTCGCACTGGGCGGTGGCGCGCGTGGGGGCGCAACCCGGTGCGGTCCAGGCGTTCCAGACCTCATTCATGCTGTCGAAGTCACGGGCCAGGTCTTTGATCCAGATTTGCGCTGTCAGCACCCGGCTTTTGTCTGAGCCCGCCTTCTCAAGATAAGCTTCAATTTTCGCCAATGTATCGCGTGTTTGGCCGGCGATATCTTGAGTGCGGTCATCGGCGGTCATCCCGCCGACATAAATCACACCATTATAAATAACGACCCGGCTACGGCGCGGGTCAGTTTCGATGCGAACGATATCACTCATATAGGCTCCTGGATTTTAGTATGAAGAACGGGCGAACTAATGTGTAAGTTCGCCCAGTAAAATAGGTTTGATAGGGGCGCGAACGCGGTAGTGGCCGACCTCGTTAGGATCGACGTTGCGCGTTTTCGCGATAATTTCGGTGACGGTTAAACCGCAGAAACGTCCTTGGCATGGCCCCATGCCGCAGCGGCCAAATGCCTTGGTTTGATTCGGCCCATGGCAGCCCAACGCTACATAGCTGCGAATCTGCCCAGCAGTCACTTCCTCGCAGCGGCACACCAGCACGTTATCGTCTGCGGGAATTCTATTTTCCTCTTGGGGGCGATAAAGAACATCCAGGAACTTTCTGATGCTCGTAGCGTTTTCCAACTGCTGAGCCAGTCCGGCCAGTTGATGTCCCAAGCCCTGCAAACTTCCAAGCTGCGCCCCAATTGCCAAGGCCGCCAAGCGTCCCTGTACAGCAGATGCCTTGGCGCCGACGATGCCTCGGCTATCACCGGCGACGTAGATCACGGTGTCGCCCAGGCGTCCATGCTCATCGGTATGCGGCAACCAGCAAAGTTGCTCGGGGCTCCAATAGTGCGCGGCGCCCGTCGAGAGGCTGAGTTGCGCATTCGGGACCACCCCTTGATGCAGTAACACCAGAGAAGACGCGACGGACGTGCGCTGCCCGCGATGTTTGAATTGAATGCCTTGGGCCGCATGGTCCCCCACGATTGCCAGGTCGGTAGCGCCCGAGTAAACCTTGACCCCGTGACGCTTGATCGACGCGAGCAGCTTCATGCCCTTGGCAAGATCACGCCAGCCTTTGAGCGCACCAGCCGCTTCGCGCAACGCCCGGACATAAGCCGACTGTGGTGTGGTGTCCACCAACGCCTTGATCGCCACGCCTGCCCTGAGGTATTGCCAAGCCAAGAGGTAGAGCAGCGGACCGCAACCGGCGAGGACAACGGGCTCGGTAGGCAGTGCACCAGCCCCTTTGAGCATGATCTGACCGGCACCCGCGCCCATTACACCAGGTAACGTCCAGCCTTTGATGGGGAATGGTCGCTCCATGGCGCCGCTGGCCAGTACGACATACTTGCCGACGATGTCTTCATTATGGCCATTGGCGATGTAATTGATTTCCCCCGAAGCGGCCACGTTCCAGACCACCGCACCGGTGATGTGGATAGCACCGCTGGCTTTGAATTCACGAGCAAGGGCTCGGCCTGCGACGTAATCCGCGCCGAGGATGTGTTGTATGGCTTCAGGAGCGGACTCGATCCGCCGATAGATCTGGCCGCCGAGTGCTGGTTGCTCGTCCAGCACGACCACCGTCAACCCCTGGGCGCGTGCCTGGCAGGCTGCGGCCATTCCAGCTGGGCCGGCACCGACGACCACCAGGTCTACCGGGACATTATTCATGGCACCCTCCCATTTCGCCGAGGTCCAGTGCCACAGCGCCGAGTTGACGCTTGATATGCATGCCGTCGCGCACCGGGACCATGCAACTTTGCCGTGCGGGTACGCCGTCGATTTCAACGAGGCATTCAAAGCAAACACCCATCATGCAGTACGGAGCGCGGGAAACATTACCGACGATACTGGAGCGGAAATCACGGGCGCCTTGGGTCAGCAACGCGGCAGCCACACTGATGCCCTCGGCGACGCGCAATTCTTGCCCCTCGAATGTGATTTTTACCGTCCGCCCAGCAGGCGCGTTCGAAACAGAAAAAAGCGGCTTAGTGGTCATGGGTAAAACTCGCGTTGGGGTCTAGGAATCTGTCGCTGTGGAACCCTTCGAAGTTCGGGGGTGAGGGTGTTATGCCCCCGACCCAGGGCCCGATGACGTAGGCGTGGATTGCCGCCAGTGTCACGCCGCTATGACAAATAACGGCATAGGCCCCTGGGCACGTCGTCGAACTCTGGTACACCGGGTAGCCGTCGGGGGTTAAAGGCCGAATGGCGCCCCATGCTCGAACGAGCCTCACATCCTTGAGGGCGGGAAACGTATCTACAGCCCGTTCGGCGAGCCAGCTGATCTTGTCAGGTGTCGTGCGATCATCCAGACCGACATCTTCTGAAGTCGAGCCGATCTGCACCGACCCTTCCTTGGTCTGCCGCGCCTTGTTCGTCGGGTAGGGGATAAACGGCTTGAGCCGCTCGGTGATCAGCACTTGCCCGCGCGTCGGGCGGGTTGGGGCATGCAACCCCACTTGCGATGCCAACTCGGAGATCCCGATACCGGCGGCGAGTACG
The DNA here is from genome assembly GCF_002759075.1 of Pseudomonas sp. 382. Lineage (NCBI taxonomy): Bacteria > Pseudomonadati > Pseudomonadota > Gammaproteobacteria > Pseudomonadales > Pseudomonadaceae > Pseudomonas > Pseudomonas sp. 382. The sequence continues at coordinate 64,178 of NZ_PEMX01000008.1, read as the reverse complement.
AGCCTGTCGCTGTTCCAGGATTGGCCATCCCGGGAACGCGCCGTGAATTTACCGGTACCGGGGTCCTGCGAGACCGCAACAACGTCAACGCCAGAAATGATATCTGCCCCCTTCATTTTCAGACCCGCATGCAGTGCCCTGAGCAGCATCAAGGGGTTGGCGTGGCCATCATGAGTACCGAAGCTTCCGCCGACGACCTTGGGGCCTAGCCCAGGCAAATGCTGCTTCAGCTCTGCAGGGCCCATCATTTGATAGGGGATATCACCCACTGCTTTGTTGATTTTCTCAAGCAAGTCCGCCCGCGCTTGTACCTCTTTTTCGCTGAACCCAAGCCAGAAGCCGCCCGTTTGCTCAAGCCCCGTATCGACACCCGTCAGGCTGAGCAATTCCCGGTGCAGTTCCGGCCACTGTCTTACGGCATCGCGCGTCCATTGCGCATAGCGGGGCATCCCACCACCTTTGCTCGATAACCAGACCAGGCCAAAATTTCCCCGAGAGGCGCGTAATGCGGCATCCCCTTGGTCGAGGACGGTGACCTTAAGGCCCCTGCGCGCGGCACCGTAGCCAATTGCCGCGCCGACGAGTCCACCGCCCACTACGATCATGTGTTCTTTGCTCATACTTCACCTCCGCAACTGTGCGGCAGCTCTTGAAAAAAGGGCGAGCGGCTCCTCGCTGCCAAAGTCTTTGGAAGCGAAAAGTGCACCTGGGCCTATTTTTTACCGATTAATACTTTGTCCAAACCGACAATACGGTCTAGCAAAAACATGAGGATCATCGTTCCCACAATCATTACCGTGGAAACCGAAGTCGTCACCGGGTCGGTCATCAATGCGATCCGTTCATACAGGGCAACCGGAAGTGTCGTAGTACCCGGGGTGGAGACGAATATCGTCATGGTGACTTCATCGAAACTTTGAATGAAGGCCAATAACCAACCGCCGGCCACGCCTGGGAGAATCAAGGGAAACAACACTTTCCAAAAGGACACATATTTAGAGGCGCCGAGTGAGCGTGCCGCCAGTTCCGCATCGCGATCAATCCCGATGACAGCCGCCAGGGTAAGCCGCAGTGAGTAAGGCGTGACGATCAATGCATGCACCAATAACAGCCCGATGAACGAACCCGAAATCCCCGCCACTGAAAAGAACCTGAGAAACGCTACACCAAGCACGACATGAGGAATCATCAAGGGGGAGAGAATCAATGATGTAAGTGCTTCGCGTCCGGCGAAACGGTATTTGGCAATAGCTATCGCGGCGGGTACCGCGACAATGGACGCAATCGTCGCCGCGCCAAGCCCCAGCCACACCGAGAGCCAAAACGCATTGATCAACTCCGGGGCGTCCCAAATGGCTTTGTACCACCGCCACGAGGCGCCGTCGAAAGGCATCGATATATAGCCCTTGTCTGAGAAAGAGACCAATACAATGATCAACAGCGGCGCCACAATGAAACTGACGAACAGTGTGTGGAAGAGTATTGCAAAGGGTCCGTTACTTTCCAGGCTGCGATCACTCATACGAACACCTGCTTGAATTTTCGCTCGATCAATCGATTGCTGCCGATCACCACGAAGACAATGGCAATAAGCAAGAGCACCGCAATGGAAGCGCCCAATGGCCAGTTCATCGTGGAGAGAAATTCATCGTAGATCGCCGTGGTGACGACTTTGACGCCGCGACCGCCGATCATCGCCGGCGTGGCGAAGGCCGAGGCAGACAAGGTAAAGACGATGATCCCGCCAGACAAAATACCCGGCATCAGCTGCGGCAGCACAACGCGCCTGAAGGTGGTCACCGGGCCGGCCCCGAGGGAGCGGGCCGCATGGGCAATCTGGCCATCGACTTTTTGCAGCGTGCTCCATACCGAGATCACCATGAAAGGCATCATCACATGGGTCAGGGCAATCACTACCCCGGTCAGGGTAAACATGAGCTGTAGTGGCTGGTCGATCAGACCGAGTGCCATCAGCGCTGAGTTGATAAAACCTTCACGTCCCAACAACAGCGACCATCCCAACGTCCGTACCACCACGGAAATGAGTAACGGGCCGAGTATCACGACGAAAAAGCCACCTTGCCATGCGGGCCGCATGCGCGAAAGGATCAGCGTTTCAGGAACGCCAATGGCAATGCAGACGGCGGTGACGCCCAGTGACATCAAAGCGGTACGGGCAAACAGCTCGTAATAGAAACTGTCGCTGAGTACCTCCAGGTAACTGGCCAAGGTATAACTGTTTTGAGTGCCACTCATGGCGTCGAACACATTGAATGAAAGCATGCCAGTCAATGCGATGGGTACGACGAGCAACCCTAGAAACAACAGGAGCGCGGGCAGCGAGAGTACCCACTGAGCACCATTGGCGCGGTAGGTAGTGTCAGCCATGGGCGGCCTCCGCGGATACGACCTGCAGGTCGCCGTCGCCCCAACCGATGCCGACCGTTTCGCCTTCTTGAGGCTGGCGCTCGCCATTGTTCGGTGCTGTCATCTTCAACGCGCCCAAGGCGCTTTCGATTTCGTAATACCACAGGCCACCGAGGAACAAACGTGATGCAATACGCCCCTCGGCTTTCCCAACGCCGGGCGGGGTGAAGCGGATGCGCTCAGGCCGGATGAACAGCATGGCGTCGTCGCCCACCTTGAGCTGCTGCCGGTTCGCGGGCACGACGATGCCGTCCAGGTGGACCAATGCCTGTCCCTGGGAGATGGACTTCACCTTGCCCATGAGAATATTGGTCTGACCCAGGAAGCGCATGGCGAAGCTGGAGGTGGGCTGGTCGTAGACATCTTGAGGCTTACCCAGCTCTGCGATGCAACCGTCGGCCATCACAGCGATTCGGTCGCTCATTGTCATGGCTTCGACTTGGTCATGGGTGACCAAGATAGTAGTAATGCCGAGCCGGCGCTGGAGCGCCCGGAGCTCAACATGCATTTCACCCCTGAGCTTAGCGTCGAGGTTCGACATAGGCTCATCGAGCAGCAAGACACTCGGACGGATCGTCAAAACCCGTGCGATAGCGACACGCTGCCGTTGGCCACCGGACAACTCCCGTGGATAACGCGCCCCGAGCCCCGACAGACGGACCATCGCGAGCGCTTCTTCGACACGCGTCGCCAGCTCTTGTTTAGGCACTTTGCGCATCTGCAACCCGAAGCCGACGTTTTCGGCAACGGTCATATGCGGGAACAGTGCATAGCTTTGGAATACGATGCCCATGTCACGTTTTTCAGGCAGCATGCTGGTGATGTCGTTGCCACCGAGATGGACAGAACCCGTGGTAGGGGAAATAAATCCCGCGACCATCTGAAGTGTCGTCGTTTTTCCGCATCCCGAGCCACCCAGCAGCGAGATGAACTCACCGCTCTTAACCTCTAGGTCCAAGTTGCGCACAGCGGTAAAGCCGCCCGAATAGGTTTTCGAGAGCCCTCGGATAATCAAATTACTCATGGCCAATACTCACTATTATTATCATCGTCGAGAAAAGCGCTCACTCAACGGTACGGCTCCACTGTTTTGTCCATTCAGCACGTTTACGGTTAACGGTGTCCCAGTCTATCGGCACCAGCTGCGCAAGCTTCTCTTCGCCATAAGGGACCTCTTCGGCCAAACCCTCTTCGAGCTTGGCTTGCCGGTTGACGGGGCCGAAGCCCTCGGTGGCGAACTTGGCCTGCACACTGGGAGACGCCAGGTATTGAATCAGCGCTTGAGATTTTTCTGCGAGCTTATTCCCGGAAACTACACAGGCCGAAGCAATAATGGCGGGTGTGCCTTCTTTTGGATAAACAAACTCGATAGGAAAGCCTGTTTTTTTCAACGCCACGGCACGGTTGCTACCCCAGACAGCAATATCGATATCGTTGCTCTGGAACATCTGCGCTAATTGGGCATTCGAAGAGGTCCACGCCAATACATTGGGCGCGACATTTTCACGAACGGCTTTGAAGCCTGGGTCCATATCATGCTCACCGCCACCGTTGATGCGGGAGAACATGATCAAGGTATTTAGGCCGAACGTACCGGAGATAGGGTTGGAGGCGACGCGCTTGGCATATTTGGGGTCCGCGATGTCGGACCACGATGTGGGCGCCGCCCAACCATTCTTGGCGAAGACTGCTTTATTGTAGGCAATGCCCGTCGCCACCAGCCCGATACCGACCGCCTTACCCTTGAAGTTCGAGGCTGCGGCGATATCGTAGATGTCCTGATACACCGGCGACTGCGCCAAGTTATCGCACAGGCCAAATTGCACGGCGTAATGCATGGGGCCGTCGTCAAACAAGGCAACGTTGATTTGCTGACTGGCTCGCTGCGCTTGCAATTTGGCAAGGTTTTCACTCGAGCTGCCCGGCACATAAACGACGTTGACATCATGCTTGGCTTCGAACTCGGGAAGGATGACCGTTTCAAAGGTCTTTTGAAAGTCGCCGGAATACCCTGCGAAATAGAGCGTGTCTTGCGCATACGCGCCGCTGCTAAGCGTAATGGCGCTGGCCAATGCAAAGGTGTTGATTTTTTTCATGTCAGCTTCCCCTCCTCACGCGAGTTAACGAGGCAGTGGTCCGCCTCTGTTTTGACTCAATTGGGTAACATCAGTCGGCAGAAGCCCAGCTTCAATGCACGGACTATAATTGTTGTCTTCCAGGAGACGCTTAGCGCCCCAGTTCCGGCTGAACACAACGTTAAGGGGAGCAGCGGTGGACAAGCAAATAGAATATCGCCTTGGCCTATGCACTGGTGATATACCCCCCCTCCCGGGAGCAATCCCTACGCCGGCGCTTTACACCCGAGGCTCTCGAGTTCGCGGGCCAGCACGTCTTTGACGGTCGTCACGAAGTCTGAAATCAACCGATCGTTCGCGCGCTCTTTGGGGTAGATGATGTACCCCTGATGTTTTACGGTGGGCAGAAAAGGCCGCGTCACCATGCCCGAATGGCGGTAATCCAATGAGGCGAGCGGGTTCACGATCGATAGGCCTAGCCCCTGCATGACCAGCGAACAGGTGATTGAACTGTAAGAGGTCTCTAGGCGAATGTGCCGGTCAATACCGGCGTTTTCAAAATGGGTGTCGACCAGTGAGTAGCCATGTTCGGTGCGGGGCAGCGAGATGAAAGGCTCATTCGCCAGGTCCTGGGGGGTTATCACGTCCTTGCGTGCGAGCCGATGGTCTGCAGGCATCACGCAGACGGCGTCTACCTCATACAGGTGCTCATAGGCCAGGCCATAGTTGTTATTGACCTGGGAGACCAAGCCGACATCACAGGTTTGATCTTCAACCCAGCGTGCCACTGTCGTTGCGTGGCCGGTATGGATGGACACGCTGACTTCGGGCAGATTTTGACAAAACTGCTGCATCACCCTGGGCACCAGGCCCAGCGCAAGCATCTGTACTGCGGCGACCGTCAGCGCGCCACCGCTGAACCGCTTGATCCGCTTGGCGGCTTCGTCCAGATGGTGCAGCCCCGCAAAGCTTCGTTGTACCTCCTTAAAGAAGGACCGGGCGTCACTGGTGGGCACCAGTCGCCCTGGCAATCGCTCGAAAAGTTTCAAGCCGGTTTTTTGTTCAAGCAGCGCAATCGCTCTGCTCACATTAGGTTGTGAGGTGTGCAGCGTCTGCGCGGCCGCAGTGGTTGAGCCCGACAACATGACGGCCCTGAACGCCTCAATTTCAGAGAACCTCATCATGGAAAAGTCTCCAATATCGCTTTCTCCACAGCGCCAATATTCAGCTTGCCGGTATGCCGAATCAGTGTTTCAGCCTCTCTCAAAGCAATCACCCCCAATGCAGGACTCGCGCAGCGCTGCGTTAAACGCTTAATGTACCCCAGGTCCATCATCACACGGCGACGGGATGCTCCTTCGCTGCGCCAGGCTCGACGATGGCGGCGCTCAGTCTTGCAGCAACCCTGCGCGTCGGCGATTCGTCGTAATTATCACCTGTTAGTCGCAGCTTACGCCTGTGGTCTTCCTCGGCGCCAAACGCGGCCTCAATCATGATGAGGTGCGCCATCACTTCATCGATGCCGTCAGAAAGAAACGCACGGACCAGGAAGTGTTCGACAGGAGTTGAGAAAAGCTCCGACGCTTGGGGGCTAGCTACACGCAGCAGCTCCCACCTGGCTTCCAGTGCCTGCCGCACATCCTCGGCGGTTGCCCAAGTTCGCAGCCACATAGGGCGTTCGGCTTCCTCCCACTCGTCGTGGTCCACTTGGAAGGAGCACGGCTCCCACGTCAGCCGCTCAGGGTGGGGCGGCGGGTGCGGGAAAGCGCACAGGTCATCGTCGAGGGTATAGACCCAAGGCAGCCGGAAACCCCGCCAGTCCACTTCGGTCATCTCGGCCCAGTCTTCCCATGGCGCCAGTAGCAGGAAAAACAGTGCACGTTCTACCGCAGCGGGGAAGCGCCCGCTGTGGGGAACAATCTCGCCCAGATCCTTTCCGATGGGGAAATCCAGCCAGGAGAACTGGCGATTGCCCGATTCGCTGCGAACAGATACGTCCTCCTCTACGACCATCCAATGAAACTCGGACAGGCGCTGAGCGTCCAGCTGCATGTCTGGATAGCAGCGCTCTAAGCGGGGCGCATTGAACAAAACCTCAAGTTCGGTATCGGCGAATCGACCCATCCGGGCATTGCCAAACTGGAAGGACGGGAGCTCATCGGCCATATCGAGCGGGCAGAGGTAACGCCGCTTAGTGGTGGTACGTTGAAACTCATGAGCCAACAGGCCAGCCACCTTAGCCATGTCTGGCATGGACGGGTTAGACAGATGAGGGGTGCTGCATGGCAGCCCCAGCGACCTAAGCGCATTGCCGATGGAGACCTCCAGCCCGAAGGTGGATTTTCCGCTGTAGTAGCGTTTGGTGAGCAACTCCTTCAGTGCGACCAACTCGCGGCTGCTCCAGAGATTCTGCGAGCCAGGTGGCGGGATGTCCCACAGCGCTTGAAGGGCAGCGACAAGAGATTTATCTGCGGACATGAGTGGCTCGACCCTCCCTGGAATATCTGTTCAAATGGTCCCTGATGGAGATTACCTTAATGGTACAGTGCAATCAGCTGCTACTTTTTTGGGGCTACATGGGCGCTGCAAGCGTTGCTAAATAGATGGCTCCAGCCCTATGCATGAGAAAAGAAACTTCAGGAAGAAGCGATGATTTGTATTGAATGCGTCACTCCGGAACCTCTCAAGAAGCTGTTCGATGCGCACGGGCAGGAAGCTGGCTGCAAGTATTGCCAGCGCCGTGGCAACGCAATTGAATCCCAGATTCTATTTGAATACGTCTATGCCCGGGTCCGTGAGAATACTGCCCGTAAGGAGAATCTCTCGGACTACGAGATTGGCATGTTGTATGGGGCTAGGGTTGAGCTATTCCCAATTGCAGAAATAGATATTGTTCTCTCAGAATGGTTTGATCTCGGCAACGAACCATATTTCGACGATTTGTGTAGCGGTGTTCCAGACGAATTCAATCTAGATGACGCCGGCGACACTACGCACTTTTATGGCGAAGACGACGCGATGGAAGTAAACCTCTACGAGGGTCCTTGGAACCAGTTCGTTGAGGGTGTGCAATACACGCACCGGTTCTTCAACGCGAATGCCGGAAGATTTCTCGACTCGATTTTCTCCCTGCTGGTCGCCGATAACGAGCGCCTTAAGTCTGAAGCTATACGGACCATGGCCAATGGCGACTTGATGTACCGTGCGCGCCTTGCTAAAGGTTTCAGCGATGCGGAGAAGATAATTAATGATCCCGCAGGCCAATTCGGCCCTACTCCGACATTCCTTGCAAGCAGTCAAAGGATGACGCCGAACGGTATCTCTGCTCTGTACTGCGCGCTGGAGCGAGAGACCTGCCTGAGCGAAATACGCTCCATCACCGGGGACCATGTGGTGAGTACGGCGCTGACTCCAGTCGCCGAGCTGAAGCTCCTTGACCTCACAGCTCTAGAACAGCTTGAACCTCCGGATCTGTCGCTCCTGGACGTAGGGTTTCGTGAGACGGTACACCGCATGAATCGCCCCTGGTTTCCTAGACACTCTCCAAGCTCAGGAAATAGCGTTTCTCATACTCTATTGGAAACAGCTGCATAGCACTGCTGTGTCGGCGTTTAGGGTTATAGAACATTTCGATGTAATCGAAAATATCACTTCGGGCTTCTTCACGGGTTGTGTAGATCTTTCGTCGGATGCGCTCCCGCTTCAAAAGTTGGAAAAAGCTCTCGGCTACGGCATTGTCGTGGCAGTTTCCCCGCCGACTCATGCTGCTGATTACATTGTTAGCCTTCAAGCAGCTTTGCCAATCTGAGCTACTGAACTGACTACCTTGATCTGAGTGAATCATCACTTGCTGCTGTGGCTTGCGTCGCCACACAGCCATCAACATTGCGTCGATAGCCAGGTCGCTGCACATCCTTGGCTTCATTGACCAACCAATTACTTGGCGTGAGAACAGATCCAGCACTACCGCTAGATAGAGCCATCCTTCATAGGTGCGGATGTAAGTGATATCTGTCACCCAGACCTTGTTCGGCTCACTGACCTTGAACTGCCGCGCGAGGTGGTTGGGCGAGGCCACTGTTGGTTTTCCACCGTAAAACCCTGGACGCCGCCGATAGCCCGTTTGCGAACGTAGCCCCTCCGCCTGCATCAAGCGCCCGACTCGATTTCGTCCGCATTCCTCTCCCAGCTCACGTAGGTCATCGTGAATTTTGCGGTAGCCGTATACACCTCCGCTTTCTAGCCAAGCGTGCTTGATCAAGCCAAGCAGACGTTGATCTTCTTTTGCTCGGGCAGATTGAGGCTCGGCCAGCCAGGCGTAGTAGCCGCTGGGGTGCACCTTGAGGGTTTGGCAAAGGCGCCGCACCGGGTAATCAGTCGAGTGCTTCTTGATGAAGGCGTACTTCAGCCGCACTCCTTGGCAAAGTACGCGGCGGCCTTTTTTAAGATGTCTCGCTCTTCAGTCACGCGCTTGAGTTCAGCGCGTAGCTTGCGCAATTCGGCCTGCTGATCGTCGTCTTGCTGACGCTGCTCTTGGGGCTTGGTGTAGACCTTGATCCAGGCGTAAAGGCTATGTACGGACATGCCCAGGCGCTGGGCGACATCGGCGACGGGTTTGCCTTTCTCGGTCACTTGCTTGACCGCTTCGATCTTGAACTCTTCGGGGTAACGCTGACGACTCATGGCACCTCCTATTTGGGCCTCATTATGAGGCTTGGAGGTGTCTACGAAACCAGGGGCGATTCAAAGGGCTATCTCTGCACGATGGAGTTTGAGCGACGCTACGCGAGCAGTAGCTATCAGCACTAATCCCGGCCTGTCTCTGCCGATTGTGGCTCGTTACGTCATTGGTTTCGCTTCTGAAATGCGACCATTCGACTCGAAAAAATCTCAACCACACATTATCGCGATGACATAAGCACCAAGGAGGTTAGCCCCATGTCATTGCAGTGCCCTCGCTGTCACTCCCCAAAAATCGCTTCCTTCCATCACGCCATGAGAGTCGGCGCCGCCGTCGGCACCCTTGGCGGTATTGCACGTAGCGTCAGCGCAGCCCTGGGAGGTGGCCAAGCTGGCGCAGCTATCGGCGCGTTCGCCGGACCTGTCGGTATCACCCTAGGTTCCGTGTCTGGTGCCATTCTCGCCGGCCTGGCCGGCGGCGTAGGCGGGTGTGCGCTAGGCGCCCAGCTTGGCGAGTCGCTCGACCGCCACGTCCTGGCCCACAATCTCTGTCTGCTCTGCGGTCATCGCTTCAACCTGCCAGTCTGATCCGGCCCTTTCTCTCCTCTCATTTCAATCGTCCGGTCGGTGCTGCGCCTGGCGCGGCGCTTTATGCCGGCCTGCACCCAAAGGAATCGCTCACATGGCACATCTCGTCGAAACCATGGCCTACGCTGGCGCTACTCCGTGGCATGGCCTGGGCAATCAGCTCACTCAGAAACAACCCATCGAAGTCTGGCAGCGTGAAGCCGGGATGGACTGGCAGATCCTCGAAAGTCCCGTGCATTTCAAATCAGAGGTCACGGGCCATCTGGGCGCAATTCACTCCTTCCCCGAACAGAAGGTGCTGTTCCGTTCGGACACCAAAAACCCGCTGTCGGTGGTCTCGCAGCGCTACCACACCGTGCAGCCTCGGGAAGTGCTCGAGTTTTACCGGGACCTCACCGAGGTATCCGGCTACGAGCTGGAAACCGCTGGCGTGCTCAAGGGCGGGCGCAAGTTCTGGGCGCTGGCGCGTACCGGGCAAGGCGCTGCGATCAAGGGTAATGATCAGGTCAACGGCTATCTGCTGCTCGCGACATCCTGCGACGGCACCCTGGCCACCACTGCCACACCCACCACTGTGCGCGTGGTGTGCAACAACACCCTGACCATCGCCCTGGACGGCACCAGCCGCGCGATCAAGGTGCCGCACAACACCCGCTTCGATCCGCAAGCAGTGAAGAAACAGCTCGGTATCGCCGTATCCCAGTGGGATGACTTCATGTACCGCATGCGCGCGCTGGCCGAACGCAAGGTGCAGTGGCATGAGGCTTTGGGATTCTTTATGGGCGTGCTGTGCGAGACCAGCCCGACCGGCGCCCTACCGGAGGTACTGCCCAACGAGCGTGCGCTACGCAAAGCCCAGGAGCTGTACGAAGGCCGTGGTCGCGGTAGCCAGCTGGACTCTGCACGTGGCACAGCTTGGGGCCTACTCAACGCCGTGACCGAGTACGTCGACCACGAACGTCGTGCCCGCAGCAACGAGTACCGCATGGACTCGGCCTGGTTCGGCCAGGGGGCACAGATCAAGCAACGCGCTCTGGATGCCGCGCTACAGCTCGCCGCTTAGCCCTCACTTACTTCAACCCTCGCGCCCGGTCAGCCTTGTGCTGGTCGGGCGTTTTCATGTCTGCAGGTGAATACCATGAAAGCAACGTCATTGAACGGCAGCTCCCGCAAAGCCCGCCCGGCCCTGCGCCTGGTCAGCACCAAGGAGCTTCCGCGCGAGGACTGGCTGCAGATCCGTAAACAAGGCATCGGCAGTTCGGATGCCGCGGCTGCCGTGGGACTGAATCCCTACAAATCGCAGCTCGAACTGTGGCTGGAGAAGACCGGCCGCGACACTGCGCTGCCTAAGGGCGATACCCAGGATGAGGAAAGCCCGATGTATTGGGGCAACGTCCTGGAACCCATCGTGGCCTGGCACTACAGCAAGCGCACCAAGAACAAGGTCCGCCGCATTAACGCCGTGCTACAGCATCCGGATCCGGAGCTGCCCTGGATGCTGGCCAACATCGACCGTGAGGTAATCGGTGCCGACGATGTGCAGATCCTCGAATGCAAGACCGCCGGCATAAACGGGGCACGTCTCTGGAAGGAAGGCATCCCCGAGTATGTCGAGCTTCAGGTGATGCACCAGCTCGCCGTCACTGGCAAGCAGGCTGCGGATGTAGCCGTGCTGCTTGGTGGCCAGACGCTGGAGATCCACCGCATTGAGCGGGACGAGCAGATGATTGCTCGCCTGATCGAGCTGGAGTGCAAGTTCTGGCGCTACGTGGAGACCGACACACCACCGCCAGCCGACGGGACGGCATCCGCGGAGGCAGCGCTACGCTGCCTGTATCCGGAGGACAACGGTCAGGTAGTCAACTTCAGCAGCCATGCTGGGCTGACTGCCGCCTATATCGAACTGAAGGCCCTGCGGCAGTCGATGGCCGACAAGGAAAAGCGCGAGGCCGAGCTCAAGCAGATGCTGCAGCAGGCCATGGGCGACGCCAGTCGCGCGGAGTTCTCCAGCGGCTACGTCAGTTGGCGCAAGGCCAAGGACAACATCGGTTTCGATGTCGCGCAACTGCTCAAGGACAAGCCGTACCTGCAGGCCAAGTATCCGTTGCTGAAGCCCGGTGCGCGGCGCTTCCTGGTCGGCTGATTTCCTCCTCCATCACCCCTTCCCCCTTGGCCAGTCCATGCAGTTCGCGCTGCGTGGCTGGCCTTTTTCATTTCCAGGAGCACCACCATGTTGAAAGGTCTCGCACTCATCCCTCCCGCACTCGGTCGCATCTCCATTGGCAAGGTCGTCGAGAAAAACGGTAAGCGTCTTCCGGAGAAGGATGACCAGTTCACCATCACGTCCCAAGTGCAGGGCCGGGATGGCTGGCTGTTGCACCCGCTCAACGATGAACTGCGTCAGGGCAAGGACGACAAGCTGCGTAGCATCCCGGTACGTCTGCTGTTCAACGAACCGGAATTGAACTTTCGCGCCGACTACACCCTGTTCGACCGGCAGTCGGGACGGCCACTGTGCGTCGGTAATGGCGAAACCTGCAAGCGCGTCACTCAGGACGGTATGCAATCGCTGCCCTGCCCTTCGCCGGATGCCTGCCCGCTGGCCAAGGGTAATGCCTGCAGGCCCTATGGCCGGCTGAACGTGGTCATTGGCGAGGAGGATCCGCTGGGCACCTTCGTGTTCCGCACCACCGGCTTCAACAGCATCCGCACCCTGGCAGCCCGGCTACATTACTTCCAGGCCATTTCCGGCAATCGCTTGGCCTGCCTGCCGCTGGAGCTGCGCCTACGCGGCAAGTCGACGCGCCAGAGCCACGGCACCCCGATCTTCTACGTCGACCTCACGGTACGCAACGGCATGGGCATGGCTGAAGCTCTGCAGCAGGCGGGCGAGCTCGCGGCGCAACGGCAAACCGCCGGCTTCGATCAAGGGGCGCTGGATGAGGCAGCCCGCCGGGGCTTCGGCAATGGCGCCTTTGAGGACAGCGAAGAAGACAGTCACGCTGTGATCGAGGAGTTCTTCACCGCCCCAGAGCCAGCCAGCTCGACCGCCCCCGTTGATTCACAGGCGGCGCCCAAATTCCTCGCAGACAAACTGGAAGCCCTCGCCTCACAGCCCCACTGAATCCCACCTGCCTGCGCTGCCGTCATCGGCCAGGCAGGTTTTCTTGGAGACTCACTATGCTTCTACTTCGATTTCTACTCCACCTGCTCATCTTCATCGGCGCGCTCGCGGCCGCTGCTACGGTGGTGCTGAGCATCTTGCTCATGCTGCGCTTCCCGCCGCTGCTGCTCGCCGTGGTCCTGGCCTGCTGGATGCTGAATCGCCTGCTCAGATTGCTCTGCCCACGCCCGGGCAATCCCTGCTGAAAACCCCCAGCGACAACCGCCAACCAGTCATCACCAGCGGCTGTGCATTCGGCCGTTATTACCACGAGGAACCATGATCAGATGCTTAATCTGCGAGTCCAAGGCCATTCTGACGCGGGACGTTGCCAAGGGCATCGCCCTGCTGGTCAGCCTGGCCGACAGTGCATTGCAGGGGGCTCAGGAGGCGGACACAGATACCCCAACCCTGGGGTCGCCAAATATCACTTCGGAGGGTTCAGGTATTTGTGCCTGCGCTGTGGATCGCTGTTCGATGAGCCGGGTACAGAGGAGGCGTCCGAGCCCGCCATGTAGTCGCCATGATTCAGCGCTCAGTCCTGGCCGAGCCGGGCAACCAGGCGCTCCACCATGTCCATGACAAGCTCACGGTCTGCCGCTGTCAGCCGGGAAAGAAGGTCATGGAGCCTGCGGGCCTGGTCCTCCGGGCGGGAGCTCCCTCGGTCAGCAGGTCGGCTGTTTCGCAGTTGAAGATAGTTGCCAGCTCGACCAGACGCTCATGATGATTCTTGGGAGGACCGACCTTAACAATCGCTTAGCTTGCAATCAATGAGCCTGGCGTACAGGTGTGTTTCAGCCATGCGGCTGGACAAACGCAACGCGCCATGCTGAAGCCCGGCTTCAGCATGGCGCGGGTCACACCCGGGCGGTCAACGTTTGCCAATGCTAGCCAGGTAATCCAGGCAGCTGTCGACGGTTTCCACGTCGGCGAACTTGGCATCAATGTCAAACAGGTTCCAGGCCACCGCGCCCGGTACCCGGTCGCCGATGCACTCTTTCACGGCGATGGTGCGGAAGCCTTCGGCCAGGCCGTCGCACAGGGTGGTACGCACGCAAGCCGAGGCCGTCACGCCGGTCACCAGGATGGTGTCGACCCCTGCCGAGCGCAGGTACCCGGCCAGCGAGGTGCCGCTGAACGAACTGGCGCGCTTCTTCACCAGCACGAACTCGCCATCGACTGGCGCGATGCGCGAGTCGATCGCCCAGAGGTTCTCATCGGCCTGGTTGACCACGTCCACCGGGATCTTGTTGTGCCACTGGCCCATGTCGGTGTTGGGGTCATGGCGGTCGGTGTTCTGGTAGCAGGTGGTGACGTGGACGATCGGGAAGTGGTTGGCACGGAACACCTTCATCAGGCGCTGCACGCCGGGGATGATTTCGTCGTCGATCTTTTCGCAGGTGAACGGGTTGCCTGGGCGGGTCCAGGCGTTGGCCAGGTCGACGTTGATCAGCGCCGGGCGCTTGCCGAAGCCGATACGGCGCTGGAAGCCACGCTCCTTGTAGAGCTTGGTCGATTCTTCGAAGGCGCGTTCGAGCATGGTCATCAGGTCTTGCGACATAGTGAATCTCCCCAGTGGGTCGTTGTGAGCGGTTCGGCAAGGAAGGTTTGCCTTGACCTGGAACTCACGATAATCTCGGCCACTGATGACATCCAATTCATTGTTGGCGAGCATTGATACCAAAATGAGCATTAATATCCGCTTTGATCTCAAGCAGATAAAAGCCTTCGTCCGCGTCGCGCAACTGCTGCATTTCAAGCGCGCCGCCGATGCCCTGTTCATCACCCAGCCGGCTTTGAGCCGCCTGATCAAGGCGCTGGAAAGCGAGCTGGGGGCGGAGTTGTTCATGCGCACCACGCGCCATGTGGCGCTGACCGAGGCCGGTCGGCTGTTCTTGCAGGAATGCCAGCAGGTGTTCCGCCATATCGAACGCGGTATCGACCTGGCGCGTAGCGCCGCGGCGGGGGACATCGGCCACCTGACCGTGGCCTACAACGACTTCGCCATCAACGGCGCGCTGCCGGGCATTCTCGAGCGCTTCAAGGACCTGCACCCGGATGTGACCGTGGAGTTGCTGTACATGCCCTCTCACGAGCAGTACAAGGCGATCCGCGATAGCCTGATCGACGTGGGGTTCCTGCTGGGGCCAATGACCGAGCCGGACATCGCCTCATTGCCGGTGAACCAGGAACGCATGGTGGCAATTCTGCCGTCACGGCACCCGCTGGCCGGACAGGCCACTTTGCGCATCGAACAGTTGCGCGACGAGCGCTTCATCTTCGGTGCGCCCAGTGGCTGGAGCCTGTTCCGCGACCAGGCGTTTCAGCTGTGCCAGCGCGCCGGTTTCAGCCCGAACATTCACCAGGAGGCCACCACCAGCATCGGTATCCTCGGGCTGGTGGCGGCCAACATGGGGGTGTCGCTGTATTCGGAATGCGCCTACCGGATCCAGCGCGAAGGCGTGGTCATCGTGCCGCTGCAGGACGAGCATGCCCAGGTGCAGACCATCGCCGCGTGGAACGAGGAATACCAGAGCCCTACCGCCGCGCGTTTCAAAGCCCTACTAGGGCACCGAGCTGCGGAGCTTCACGCCTGATCTGATGGCGTAAGGCCGAAGCGATCGGTACTGGCATCGTAGCGCCAGTCGTGGCCGACACTGCTGGCCAGCCACTGCGCGCCATTGCCGGTGAGCTCTTGCTGGGGATAGCGCCGAACGATCCAGAACTTCATCAGCATGGCATGGATCACCAAACCGCTGACGAAACCGACTACAAATGCCCAGTCACCGGAACAGTACGCCAACACGCTGGCCGCAGCCCACGCTAACAAGCCGGCAGGGTTGAAACCGCGCCAATAGTGGAATTGCCCTTGCAGCTCATACAACTGCGGCACGTTCAACCGGCGTCGCCGAATCAGGTAATAGTCAGCCACCATGATCCCGCCAATTGCCGAGAGGAACGATCCATACGAAAACAGGAAGGCGAACAGGTTATCGAGGATGGCCCACGGCATCGAAAGTGTACCGATGACTCCCGCGATCATCACTGCAGTCGGGTATCTGACTCGTGGTGCTCCAGCATTGACGAAGGTCAGCGCCGCCGGGATCAGGTTGGCTGCAGTATTGGTCGACCACTGTGCCAGCACCACCAGGACCATCAGCACGACCAGGCTCAGCCCGGTGCTCTGGGCCTGGATGACATTGATTGGATTCCAGTCTCCGGCGGCGACGAAAGATGCCGCGCCAATGACCGCGATCCAGGTCTGAGTCAGCGGTAATGCGACCAGTTGAGCAAGAAAGATATGCCGGTTACGAGACAGGAACCCCCGAGCATTGACTGGTGTCCGCACGTAACGGGTGATATTGGGAATGTCGATGGCCAAGGTCGACCAGAAAGCCACGTTAGCCAGGAACAGGGTAATGATGGTCAGCTGCTTGTCGCCGACGAACGTCCAGATATTGACCCCTTTGGTGACTGCCAGCACATCGAGGGTCAGGTACATCCAAACCGAGATGGCAATGATCGCCGGCGCTGCGATGGACGAGAGAAACTCTACCGCCTTGATACCCAGCGCGGTATTGATGATTTGCACCACTGCGAAGATCACATACCACAAGGCCCAGTTGTCGAACCCGGTCAAGTACTCGACGATACCGCTCAGGGCCAGGGCGCCGAGGTAGGTCTGGATACCGAACCAGATCGCCGCGACCAGGCCGCGAAACAATGACGGAATGTGTGTGCCATGCACGCCGAACGGCGCTCGCAAATACACCGCGAAAGACAAACCATGTTCGGTACCGATGTCCGCGGTCAGGGTCATCAGTAGCGCCAGGACGATGTTGGCCAGCAGAATGATCGCTACGACCTGTGGCAGCGGCAGGCCGGCAACACCCGTAGCACCCAGCTGGAAGGTGGCGATCATGAACGCGATACCGATCCAGATCCAGGTGAAACCCAGGGTACCGATCGAGCGATGTCGTCGTTGTACCGGAAGAATCGACGGTTCCAACAGGTTGTGACGGGAGACGGCCGGAGTCGGTGAGACAGAAGTCAATTCGGGGCTGTTCATCGAAGCACCTGTGCATGAATGGAAGGCGCAACCTACCTGCCATGGCGATGGCCGCAGGCTCTTGGGGAAAGGAACGAACGTGGGCAACGGCCTTTGCTGGCGAATAGCAACCCAGCAAAGGCTGCGGCGGGCAGACCTGTGGTCAGCCCTGCAGTTGCTGGCGCCGGGCGCGGGTGGCCTCGATGTCCAGGCGCACCTGCTCGTCGAGCACCACTCCGTACACCTCAAAGGCCTGTTCGAGGCTGCAGAAGTCATCCAGCACGTCTTCGCGCACCTGCTCGGCACTGCGTTCTAGCGGGTTGCCATAGCCACCGCCACAGGGCGAGTAGTAGGCCATCACATCCCCCGCCTTGGACGCGTACCCGGAGAACTTCGACGGCATCGACACCACCTGCCCGGGGCTGGCGACATTGTAGATCTCGGTCTTGCCTACCACCCCGTCGCAGCCACCGAACACCCCCCAGGGCACATCGAAATGCCGTTCGCTTTCGTGGGTGATGAAGCCCGCCGTGAGCACCCGCTGGGCCTTTACCACACCGATGCCACCGCGGTACTTGCCAGCGCCTGGCTGCACATCGTCACGCAGCTCGTAGCGGTCGCAGATCATCGGCAGGTGCATCCCCAGGTCTTCGATGGGGTTGTTGCGGGTGTTGGCCATCAGGTTGTCGATGGCATCGGGCCCGTCGGATTTCGGCCGCCCGCCGTATGCCCCTTCGTTGACTTCGAGGAATACCCAATAGTCGCCATCGGCCTTCACCCCGGAATAGGCAGCGAAGGAGATCGACGCCGAGCTGCCGGCGATCACCCGCTCCGGCAGCACCGGGGCCAGGGCCTTGATGATGAGATCGATCATCCGGTTGCACTGGGTGAAGCGCGCCTCGGCAGCGGCTGGGAACACTGGGTTGAAAATCGTGCCCAGCGGCGCCACGACGCTGATCGGGCGGAACGACCCCTCGTTGGACGGCACCGGGCTGGGCAGCGTGGCAGCGTCGAGCAGCAGCTTGCGGAAGGCGGCGTAGGCGGCCACCTTGCACGAACCTTCGAACGGCACGTTATAGGCGGTTTCGGTTTGCAACGCCGAACCGGTCAGGTCCACCTCCAGGGCATCACCGCTCACTTTTACCGTGACCACCACCGGCAGGCGCCGCTCGCGGTTGCGGCCGTCGTCGTCGAGGAAGCCTTCGGCGCGGTAGTCGCCATCGGGAATCTGCGCGATCTGCTGGCGCATGATGGTTTCGGCGTAGTCGATCAACTGGTTGATCGCGGTAAAGCTGAAGTCCTTGCCGTAGCGGGTCAGTAGTTCCTTGAAGCGCCGGGCGCCCAGCTGCGCCGAGGCCACCTGGGCTTCGATGTCGCGAATCAGCTGGTCGGATGCACGGCTGTTGTAACGGAACATCTGCACCAGCGCTTCGTTGCGCACACCGCGCTCATAGAGCTTGAGCCCGGCCATCAGCATGCCTTCGGCGTACACGTCGCCTACGTCGATGATCAACCCCGGCGTAGCTGCGCCGATGTCGATGTGGTGCGCGGTGTTGCCGGAAAAGCCCACCAGCTCGCCTTCATGGAAAATCGGCACGATCACCGCCAGGTCCGGGCTGTGGCTGGAGCCGTGATAGGGATGGTTGTGCACCACCACATCGCCCTCGTGCCAGGCGCCACCTTGCAGGGTGGCCTCGATGCCGCGCAGGTAGGCCGGGATCGAGCCGATGTGCATCGGCGTGGATTCGGACTCGCAGATGGTCTGGTAGCGGGTGTCGAACAGCCCGGCGCCCATGTCCTGGGACTCGCGGATGATCGATGAGAACGACATGCGGTACAGCACGTGGCCCATCTCTTCGGCGATGGTCTTCAAGGCGCCGCTGATGACTTGCAGGGTGATCGGATCGACCGGTTGCGTATTCATGGCTGTGTCCTCTGGCGTTACTGGCGGGAGATGATCAGGTTGCCGTGGGCGCTCACCCTGGCCACCCAACCCGGCGGCACCAGCGAGGTGGAGTCGTGCTGCATGAGCATGGCCGGGCCTTCGATGTACTGGCCGGCGTGCAGCTTGCTGCGGTCATAGCGTGGCGTGGGCAGGCACTGGCCATCGTCGAACCAGGTGTCGCGCTCGTAAAGGAAGGCCTGGCCGGTGTCGCTGTCGACCGCCGCCGGCAGCGGCTGCCAGGCCAGCTTCTCGGACTGGGAATGGCCGATGACACGCAGGCTGACGACTTCCACCGGGGCATCGGCGTAGCAATAGCCGTAGTCCTGCTCATGCACTTGGTGGAAATGCGCCATGACCTGGGCAATGGCCTGGTGGTCCACCCTGCCGCCAGGGATCAGGGCACGCAACTCGAAGCCCTGACCGTCGTAGCGGCATTCGGCGATGCGGGTCAGCTGCATGCAGGCATCGTCCACGCCATCGTTGCGCAGTTGTTGCCGAACATTGGCTTCCAGTTCCTGCAAGGCGCTTTCGAGCCGATTCAATTGCGTGTCGTCGATGGTATTCAGGGTGCACAGCAACGAGCGCAGGGCCTCGTACTGCAGGTCGGTGGTCAGCAGGCCTGCGGCGGCGGTGATGCCCGGCGCTGGCGGGATGAGCACCGACTTGGCATTGACCTCATCGGCCAGCGCCGGACCATGCACCGGCCCTGCCCCGCCGAACGGCATCAGCACGAAATCGCGGGGGTCGATACCACGGGCCACCGAGTTGGAACGAATGGCCAGGGCCATGTTGTTGTTGACCACCCGCAGGATGCCCAGGGCCGCCCGGTGCACGCTAAGGCCCAACGGCTTGGCGATCTTCGCCTCGATGGCCTGGAACGACAGCGCCGGGTCGATCTTCAGGTCGCCGCCCAGCATCTGGTCCGGGTCCAGACGGCCCAACACGATGTTGGCGTCGGTCACGGTGGGCTCCTCGCCACCGCGGCCGTAACAGGCCGGGCCGGGGTTGGAACCGGCCGAGCGTGGGCCGACCTGGAAGCCACCGGCCGGGTCGATGAAGGCCACCGATCCGCCACCGGCACCGATGGTGATCAGGTCGATCATCGGCACCAGCACCGGGTGCCCGGACACGTAGGAGTCGCGCGGGTTCATCACCTTGATCTGGCCATCGACCAAGGTCGAGATGTCCGCCGAGGTACCACCAATGTCGACGGTGATGATGTTGCGCTCACCGTCGAGCCCAGCGAAGTAATGCCCGCCCATCACGCCACCGGCGGGGCCGGACATGAGGATGTTCACCGGCCGCTCGCAGCAGCTTTCAACGGTGGCCACACCGCCGTTGGACTGCATGATGCGCAGGTCGGCCTGGATGCCGTTTTCACGCAGCTGGCTGGCCAGGTGGGTCAGGTAGTGGGCGGTGCGCGGTCCGACGTAGGCGTTCATGGCCGTGGTGGAAAAGCGCTCGTACTCGCGCATCACGTCCACCACATCGGTGGAGCAGCAGACGAACGCCTCGGGCATCACCTTCTGCACGATGGCCTTGGCGCGCAGCTCATGGGAGCGGTCGAGGAAGGCGTACATGAAGCCGATGATTACGGCCTGCACGCCACGGGCCTTGAGCAACTGCGCGGCCTCGCGGACTTCCTGCTCGTCCAGCGGCGTCTCGACCTGGCCATGGGGCGGTAGGATGCGCTCGTTGATGGCGATGCGGTTACGCCGACGCACCAGCGGTGTGCTCTGCCATGGCACATCGAACTGCAGCGAGAAGTTGTAGGGCCGTTTGTGCCGGCCAATGTGCAGAATGTCGCGGAAGCCCCTGGTGGTGAGCATGCCCACCTCGGCGCCATTGTGTTCGATGGAAATGTTGGTCGCCACCGTAGTGCCATGGACGATCAGGTCCACTTCTTCGGCGCCGATTCCGGCCTTGGCACACAGCTCGAGAATCCCGCGCATCACAGCGATGGACTGGTCTTCGAGGGTGGTGGGGACCTTGTGGGAAAAGATCCGCCGGCCGATGGAGTCGCGCTCCGTGGTTTCCAGGATCAGGTCTGTGTTGGTACCGCCGACATCTACGCCTATACGGGCCATTCTGCGTCACTCCTGGTGATCGCGAATGCACTCGGCAACTGCGCCGCCGAGCCGATTCGCACGTGGGTCTTATGGTTGTTGTTGAGGTGCGGGGGCCCCAAGCGGGGCCTGTTTTTTTTATGCCAAGGGGTTGGCGGGTTGATCGGCGGCGTGGCTCAAGGGGCGCCCCGCCGTCTCCGGCAACGACAGCCCGCCCGCCAGGGCGAACAGGGCGATACCGGCCAGGTAATAGGCCGGCGACAGCGGGTCACCGCTGCGCTCGATCAGCCAGGTGGCGATCAGCGGCGCGGTACCGCCGAACAGCGTGTAGGCCATGTTGTAGGTGATGGCCGAGGCGGTGTAGCGACTGCGGGTGGGGAACACTTCCGACAACAGCACGGCCGTGACCACACCGCACAGCACCGCGCCGATGGCCAACAGGAATGCCCCCGCCAATGCTGGGTAGAACAACCCGGAGCGCGCCAGCAGAAACGCCGGGTAAATGGTCAGCACCAGCCAGGCGGCAGCCGTGACCATGGTCGGGCGCCGGCCAACGCGGTCGGAAAAGCGTCCGGCAAAGGGGCAGCAGGCTGCGGCGAACAGCAAGGTCAGCAAAGAGATCAACAGCGCTGTGGGCTGCGGCTGGCCGCCTTGCAGTTGCAGGTAGGTCACGAAGTAGGTGGTGCACATGTAGAACGACAGCGCGGTCAGCGAGATGAACGCCGCCAGGCAGCACATCGCCCCGCCCTGCTCGCGCAATGTCTGGCCCAGCGGTGCATGCACGGCACGCTCGGCGCTAGCCAGCGCCTTGAACGCCGGCGTCTCGTCCAGGCGCCAGCGCAGGTACAGGCCCACCAGCCCGAGGGGCGCGGCGATCAGAAAGGGCAGGCGCCAACCGAAGGTTGCCATCTGCTCGGCTGTCAGCCAGCGGTTCAGGGCATAGGTGACGATGGCGGCGGCCGCGAACGAGGCGAAGGTCGACACCAGCGCGGCACTGCCATAGCGGGCGCGCTGCCCGGCCGGGGCGTGCTCGATGAGGTAAATGCAGGCACCGGCGTATTCGCCACCGGCGGAAAAACCCTGCACACAGCGGATCAGCGTCAACAGCAACGGGGCGGCCAGGCCGATGCTGGCATAGGTCGGCAGCAGCCCGATCAGGGTGGTGGCTGCGGCCATCAGCAGGATCGTGATCGACAACACCCGGCGCCGCCCGAAATGGTCCCCCAGCATGCCGAACACCAGCCCGCCGAGCGGGCGGAAAGCAAAGGCAACGGCGAACACGGCAAAGGTCTTGAGCAGCGCCGTGGTGCTGTCACCCGAGGGGAAGAACAACTGGGCGATGGTGGTCGCCAGAAAACCATACAGGGCAAAGTCGAACCACTCGACGAAGTTGCCGATGGACGCGGCCCAGACCACGCGTTTCAATTGCTCCGGCGCGACCGGCTGCTGCGACGTACCCGACATATCCACCTCACTGTCTGTTGGAGAACAAGCGATTGGCAGTTCGAAACCTTCACGCAGCGAGTGGGCTGCAGGCGCAGCCCTCAAGCTCAGTCCGGGCGGGCCTCTGGTGGGCCGTCACCGTCAATGTGCGCCCTGCGCCTCCAGCCCCCGACGGCTGAACACCAGCGAGGCATTGGCCCCGCCGAAACCGAAGCTGTTGGACATCACGCAATTCACCTGCTGCCCTTCGCGCACGCTGCGTACCAAGGGCAGCCCCTCGACCTGCGGGTCGAGCTGTTCGATGTTGTGCGAAGCCGCCATGAAACCGTGGCGCATCATCAGCAACGCATAGATCGCCTCGTGCACCCCGGCCGCCCCCAGCGCGTGCCCGCTCAGCGACTTGGTCGAGCTGAACGGCGGCAGTTCACCGTCGAAGGCAGCCAGTGCCGCCTGCAGTTCCACCAGGTCGCCGGCCTGGGTGCTGGTGCCATGGGTATTGAGGTAATCCACCGGTTCGGCGCAACTGGCCAGGGCCATCTGCATGGCGCGCAGTGCGCCGTCGCCGCTGGGGGAAACCATGTCCTGGCCATCGGAGGCAGTGCCATAGCCGATCACTTCGGCGAGGATGGTCGCCCCGCGCGCCTGGGCATGCTCCAGCGCCTCCAGCACCAGCACCCCTGCCCCGCCGCTGATAACGAAGCCATCACGGGCCACGTCATAAGGGCGGCTGGCAGTGGCCGGCCGGTCGTTGTAGCCGGTGGAAAACGCGCCCATGGCGTCGAACATGCAGCTCTGGCTGAAGTGCTCGGCTTCGGCACCGCCAGCAAACACCACATCCTGTTTGCCGAACTGGATCTGCTCGAAGGCGTGGCCGATGCAATGGGCGCTGGTGGCGCAGGCCGAGGCGATGGAATAGTTGAGGCCCTTGATGCCGAAGAAACTGGCCAGGCACGCTGAGACCGTACTGGTCATGGTACGGGGTACACGGTACGGCCCCACCTTGCGTACGCCCTGGCTGTGCAGCAGCTGGTTGGCCTCGACGATGTCTTCGCTGGAGCCGCCACCCGAGCCCATCACGCAGCCGGTGCGGGTGTCGGCCACCTGCTCGGGCGTCAGCCGTGCATCGGCGATGGCATCGGCCATGGCCAGGTAGCCATAGGCTGCGGCATCGCCCATGAAGCGCCGGTGGCGCCGGTCGATGCGCTGAAAGTCGACCTCCAGCCGGCCGCTGACATGGCTGCGCAGCCCCGCTTGCGCATAGGCCAGGTTGAAGGCGATTCCCGAGCGCCCCTGGCGCAATGCCTGGAGGACCTGCGCAGGGCTGTTGCCCAGACATGAGACGATGCCCATGCCGGTCACGACCACGCGGCGTAGCCCGATTGTCTGCTTCGATAACATGCACTGACTCCACAGGTTCAGAACTGTCCGGGCAACCTGGCTGGGTTGCCATGGACTCGAGTCTAAGGGGCGGCTTTGATTCTGATAATTCGTATTTCGTTAGCCATTGATACCGAATTTGGCATCAGTAATTATCCTGCGCCCATGGCAAAGCACCCCGCCCGGCCAAAGCCGGCGGGGCATGATGAATGCCGTTGCTAGAGGGTGGCGTCAGGCAAAGCGTTCGACCTGCGCCGACGTGCGGCGCATCAACACCTTGCCGTTGCGCACCGAAACCAGTGCGTGGCCCTGGCTGCGGACCATCTCGTAATCATCCGGCGCCGACAGCAGCAGCAAGTTGGCCGGCCGCCCGACCTCGATGCCATAACGCTCCCCAAGGTTGAGGGTGCGGGCACTGTTGTCGGTGATCAGATCCAGGCTGCGTTGCAGGTCTTCGTAGCCGAGCATGTGGCAGATGTGCAGCCCGGCTTCGAGAATGCGCAGGATGTTGCCGTTGCCCAGCGGGTACCACGGGTCGACGATGGAGTCCTGGCCGAAGCACACGTTCATCCCGGCGCGGTCGATCTCGGCCACGCGGGTCAGCCCGCGGCGCTTGGGGTAAGTGTCGAAGCGCCCTTGCAGGTGAATGCTCTCGGTCGGGCACGAGATGAAGTTGATGCCCGACATTTTCAGCAGGCGGAACAGCTTGTAGCAGTAAGCGTTGTCATAAGAGCCCATGGCCGTGGTGTGGCTCGCCGTGACCCGAGCGCCCATGCCACGTACCCGGGCCTCTTCGGCCAGCACCTCGAGGAAGCGCGACTGTGGGTCGTCGGTTTCGTCACAGTGCACGTCCACCAGGCAACCGGTGCGCTCAGCCAGCTCCATCAGGAACTTCACCGACGACACACCCTGATCGCGAGTGTTCTCGAAATGCGGAATGCCACCGACCACATCGGCGCCCATGGCCACCGCTTCGGTCATCAGGGCCCGGCCATTGGCGAACGACTCGATGCCCTCCTGGGGGAAGGCGACGATTTGCAGGTCAACCAGGTGGCGTACTTCCTCGCGCACCTCGACCATGGCCTTGAGCGCGGTGAGCTTGGGGTCGGTCACATCCACATGGGTTCGCACGTGCTGAATGCCATGGTCCACCAGCATGTCGATGGTCTTCTTCGAGCGCTGCTTGATGTCGTCGTGGGTGGTGATTTCCTTGCGCTCGGCCCAGCGTTCGATGCCTTCGAACAAGGTGCCGCTCATGTTCCACTTCGGCTCGCCGGCGGTGAGGGTGGCGTCCAGGTGAATGTGCGGCTCGACGAAGGGCGCCACCACCAGGTTCTGTTGGGCGTCCAGGTCGTCGGGGTTGGCCAGCACCGCCACATCGGCCTGGGGCTCGATGGCGGCGATACGGTCGCCGTTCAGTTCGATACGAAACAGGCCCGACTTGCCACGCAGACGGGCGTTGATGATGTTCATGCTGTTACTCCTTGCATTGGGCTTCGCTCATGCGCCATACCAGCATGGCGACCGAAGCGTTCATACGAAATAGCGGGTCGTCGAGTGACTGCCCACTCAGTTGTTCGATACGTTGAATACGTTGGTTGATGGTGTTGCGGTGCAGGCCCAGACGCTGGGCGGCCTTCAGGCCATTGCCGTTTTCCTTGAGCAGGGCGTCGAGGGTATGCACCAGCACATGGGGGTGCTTGCGGCCGGGCGCGATCAGTGGGCCAAGGGTTTCGGCGACGAAGTCGTCGATCAGCGAGCGATCGACGATGCCTTGCAGCAGGCGCAGCACGCCCAACTCGCTGAAGTCGCAGAAACCGGTGGCCGGGCGCAGGTTCTGCGCCACTTCCAAAGCCTGGCGCGCTTCATTGAGCGCCTGGCGGTAGTGGGCGCAATCCTCGGCCAGGCGCGACAGGCCCATGAACAGGCCCAGTTCACCGACCACGCCCGCCAACTGCCGGTGCAGCGCGGCCAGGGTGGCGTGCAGGCCGTGGGCATCGGCCAGTAACAACACGAACAGGTCACCCGGCAATTGCGCGGTCACAGTCCCCGGCCTGCCACGACACCAGGCCTCAAGCTGATCTTCCAGCGCCTGGCGAATGCCCTGCCACACGCGCTCGCCCTGGGCCAGCCCATGGCGCTCGAACAATCCATCGACGCCAGACAGCCGCAGTGTCACCAGGCGCCGTGGCTCGTCCAGCGCCAGCTCAAGGTGCGCGGCCCGCTGCCGAGCGATGGCCAGGCTCGGGTAGTCGCCGGTCAGCAACTGGCCGAGGATGTCATTGCGCGAGCGCCGCACCTGGGTCATCTGCACCAGGGCCGTACCGATCAGGTGAGTGACGACCACCATTTTCAGCGCATACGGCTGCTCGATCAGCGGCAGCCCCAGTTGCTCGGCGCGCTCGATCACTACAGGCGGAATGCCGTGGATGAACGTGCCGCCGGTGAGGATCACCATGCCGGCAATGCCCACGGCGTCGCCATCTTCCACCAGGCTCAGCAGGTTGGCCTCGCCGCGTGGGTGGTTGATGCCGGTGACGAACACCAGCTCGCCGCCCATCACCCACTCGGCAATGCCTTCGTTCTCGGCCACATACGGCCAGCGCACCCGCCGCTGCAGGTTGCGCGCGCCGGCCCGGACGGTCATGTCCTGCAGGCCGGGCAGGTGCAGGATTTCGTCCAGCGCCAGGCTCACGGTTCGACACCCGCCTGGCCCAGCGCCCGGCGCCGGCCGCTCAGTTCAAGCATGACGATGTAGCACAGGGCCGAGGCGCCAATGCCCACCAGCGGCGCGACCCACGGCGAGGCGTAGGCCAGCACCGCACCCAGCGCATAGGACCCGAGGCCCAAGAAGTTGTAGCGCGGCAGCTGCACCGAGGCCAGCGCCGGGTACTTGCCGCGGTGGCGGTACCAGAAGTCGGCCATGATCACCCCACCCACTGGCGGAATGATCGAGCCCAGCAGCACCAGGAACGGGATCAGCATTTCATACATCCCGCCAATCGCCAGCACGATGCCCACCGCTGCCGCGACCAGCGTGGCGATGCGTCGACGCTCGCTGCGCAGCAAGTGGCAGGCCGCTGCCGAGACGTTGTAGATGGTCGGTCCCTGGATGGTCCAGAGGTTCAGGCAGAGCATCACCACCGCCGCGAACGACAGGCCTTGCAGCATCATCACTTCGACGATGTCGGCCTGCTGGTAGACCATCGCGCACCAGGCCCCGGCCACCACCATCAGGCCGTTGCCGAGCAGGAAGGCGACGATGCTGGCCACCACCGCCACCCGCCCGCTGCTCGACAACCGGGTCCAGTTGGTGGCCTGGGTGGCACCGCTGGCGAAGGTGCCGAAGACCATGGTCACCGCTGCCGAGAAGGTCATGGTTTCATGCGGCACCACCGCCGCCAGGCCGGCAAAGCCCCCGGCATCGGCGGTGGCGATATACATCGAAACCAGCAGCAGCGCGAACATCAGCGGCACCGACACCCGCGACAGCAGGTCCAGGCCCTTGAAGCCGATGATCGCGGTAATGCTGAAACCCAGGCCGAACAGCACCATCAGCGGCACGGTGAAACCACCCGCCAGGCCCAGCAACTTGACCAGCACGATCGCCACGGTCGCGGTGCCCCAGGCGTACCAGCCAAGTTCGGCGAAGCCCAGGATGAAGTCGGAAAGCCGGCTGCCCGCCTCGCCGAAACAGAAGCGCCCCATCAGCACGCTGTTCAAGCCGCTGCGCGAGGCGATGAAGGCCAAGGCCGCCGCGTACAACGCCAGCAGCGTGTTGCCGATGGCGGCGACCCACAGCATGTCGACGAAGTTGAAGGCCATGCCCAGCTTGCCACCGGCGAACATGGTGCCGGTGAAGAAGGTAAAGCTGAACAACACCATGGCAATGGGCAGCAGCCCTTTGCGCGAGGATGGCGGGGCTTCGCAAAGCGGGAATTCGGTAGGTGAGCTCATGGCACGGTGCTCCGGGTTGTCGTTGCGACTAGGGGAGCAATATGCGGGCCGCTTTTGCCAAGCGCGAAAAACAGGAAATTTGCGGGCAATCGGCACAACTTTACCTGTTCACCTTGCACACTATTTTGCCGAATTGATGAATTAAACCTGTGCGTTAAGACCTGTTTTGATGCGGGCGCGCACCAACGCGGAACAGCACTGGATAGTTTCCACGCAGCCTGCCGTCGGCGGTGCGCGCCGGCCGTCATTCGCTGGCGCTGACATCCACCTCTTCCAGCTGTCATCCGGATCGAAGCGTTTCATGGCCTTGGCAATCTTGTCGCCCTGTGGCCCCAGATCCTTCTCGAACACCTGGTCGTCGTGGCTGATCATGAAGCTCATGACACCGCTATCGTTGTATTTCGCCGGCCAGGCGACCAGGGCGAAGCCGCGGCTCATCTGGTTGCCGATCAGGTAGCTGTAGGC
Organism: Pseudomonas sp. 382; assembly: GCF_002759075.1. Classification (NCBI taxonomy): domain Bacteria; kingdom Pseudomonadati; phylum Pseudomonadota; class Gammaproteobacteria; order Pseudomonadales; family Pseudomonadaceae; genus Pseudomonas; species Pseudomonas sp. 382. Next base: position 35,944 of record NZ_PEMX01000008.1, on the reverse strand, counting down.
GCCGCCCGGGGCCGACGAGCCTTGGCCATCAAGGATGCGGAAGTGGTAGCCGTACCAGGCATCGCCCACCACATCCTTGCCGAACAGCGGCCCCAGCGGGCTGATCTCGCCGCCCTCTTCGTCCTCCCAGAACAGGCCGTCATGCTTGCCGGGCGTGCTGAAGATCTGCTGGGCATATTCCAGCGCGCCGTTGCTGTTGCGGTCCTTCGAGGCGTAGTCCATCTGCGCGTCGTGATAGGCTAGGACCGACTGCAATGCAGCCAGCTCGTTACGGCCGATGCGCCGGGCGTGGATTTCGGCGCTGCCGGCCTTGCGGTCGAAGCGCCAGCCGTTGGTAGCCTTGGTCAGCCGAACCAGTTCTGCATCAGATGCACGCTCAGCTAGCTTCCCGACCGTAGCATCCAGTAGCGGCCGAATGCGGCCGACAGTACTTGCCTCAGCGCGAATCGTCTCCAATGACCGTTTCAAAGCGAGTGCAGCCACTGTCCCAGCATCTGTGTCGGACACCTTGCGCATGTCGCGACCATTTAGGCCAGGGTTCAGGTTGGTTTCGCTGAACGGGTGATCGGCCGGCAGGCTGGGCTCATCGACATGTTTGTTCGGCACCTCGCAGGGGAATGGATCGATTAGGAATCCCGGAAACCTTCCTTGCCTGCCCCTTGCGCAAGCAACGAGCTCCTACCGGTTTGAGCCGCAGATGTTGATCATTCTTGACCAGGTAACGCATGGCGCAAAGCACGTTAGCCCGCCCATTCAGGTCCCGCCTGTGGATCAGGCCAAGCCCCAGCCTGTCTTGGTATTTATCTTTTTCGAGGTTGCAGTTGTGGAAGTAGCCCTGACCACGGGTAATACGCTCCCATAGCTCACCGATCCGCTGAGCCCTGTAGATATCGGCACTCACTTCAGCACCGTTAAAGAAGAACGCTGCATGGATGTGATAGCCCCGGTCCTCGCCTTGCTCGACGCTGCAAATGTAGCCAATTTCATGGTCGAAAATTAGGTTGCGTTCACGCTCAGCTATCAGCCGATTCAGATCGTCGAATACGCGCTCCACACGCAACCTCGCCTGGACCTCTGCACGGTAATACAGATCAACCCTGATCACGCAGATCCGGGCGTAGCGATCAAACATGGCATCAACGTAGCGATCGACTTCGACCTCTTGCTGAATCGCCTGGTAGCGCTGATCGTGCTCCCTACGCTTGAATCTCTTTTGGGCAAGGAGTGTACGGATGCACTTGGTCAGCTCGTTCAGCGTGTCACTGGTGCTCAGATAGCGCGTTTCACCCTCGTTCAAGCAGGTGATGCCAAAGGGGCTGCGCTCAATCCCAATGGCCTGGCAGGCTTCCTGAAGAAGGCTCAAGTGCCAGCTGTACTGATACGCCACATCTCCGTCGAGCAGCGCGACCATCTGCACGATCCCATCGAAGTATTTTGAAAGCATGGTTTCTCTGACCTGTTCATCTCCATGCTTTGAATATGAGATTCGGCAGGCCTGGCTATCTGTACGCTGGATGGCGTTGATGAGGCGCTCAATTCGAATTGCGATATCGGACTGGGATTGGAGGGTGTTGGCGTTTTGTTTGGTCATGGCTCTGTACCTGGTGAGTGGTTTCGCATACCAGGTACGGGATGTGTATTTATTAACCGATGACCTAACCCGGAGGCAGGGTGATAGTGCCGGTGTGGTTACTAAAAACTCAGCCTATCGAGTATTGACACGGTGATAGCCTAGAACTATATAACTAGATCCCGCTCCAAGACTCAGCGATCACCCCAGGCTGGCCTGGCAATGGGGAGCAACATTACCGAGCCTGCCGAGAGATTCACCCAATCGCATCCTGGGAGAGTTAGCTGAGAGCGCTGGACTTTCCAAGCGGCATAAACGCCATGACCAGCCTTAGCCGGTCATGGCGTAGGTGATAGTTCTAGCTAGCCATACTCAGGTGGCCGGTGGGGCGCACCGCAGCCCCCTCTGCCAGGTCCCGCTCCTCGATCCTTGCCAGGATCCAGTCATGCACCTCGCTATCGACCCAGCCGACACAGCGGTCGCCCAACGAGACCGGCTTCGGGAAGGTACCTTCCGAGATGTGTTTGTAGATGGTCGATCGGGCAAGACCAGTCGAATCGATGACTTCTTTCAGGCGAATGATCCTCATGAACGGGGCTCCTCATATTCGTTCAGAGGATCTGCAGGAGCAGTAAGAAATAACCTGAAGCCCCGTCACCTACTCGGTTAGCAAGCCAAACTCATAGCGGTTCCACACATCCAGGTCAGCCTCGCTGTCGAACTCACGAAGAAACCCGCCCCGGACATCCTTGTACACAATGCAGCAGTTCTGATTCTCGGGAGCCGGATAGACGATCAGAGAAACGACCTCCAAGGCATCATCGCGCCCTTCTGGCTTTGGCACAGGTATCAGCCTAATCACCTGGGGTTGGTACCCCGACCATGCCTTGCCATTGAACTTCTGCTTCAAATGCTCGGCCCACTCAAACGCCACCTCAAAAAAGTGATCGAGCACTCCAGGCCAGTAGTAGCCAGCCTCGTCCTGCCCCGGCTTACCGACCTTCAGTTGATCTAACTCTCGACCAATCATGCCCTCCAGAGAAGCAGGAATTTCGCCGTACCTTTCGCCTGGCCTTCCCCATGTCAGGGACAGCAGATGCGACGTGTACCAGGCCAGCTTGTGATAGAGGACATCCAGCGCAGCAGGTCCCAAAGCGAGAAGAGCTCTTGCTACATCAGGCTGCGTAAGCCCGCTGGTCAACCGTTCATAACGGGACTGCTTAGCTTCCGCGTAAACCAGCACTGCGCAATGAGGGCGCCGCGCCCCCATCTGCGTGTGGTCAAGGTTCAGGTAGTAGGTACTGGGAACCTTGGCTCCAACGAAGAAACCATTGGATACACCCGGCACATGAACACGTATGAAGCCCAGGCTGACTAGTCGCCTCACCTGATGTTTGAGCGCAATCGGATTCAGGCCCGTCATTGCACGAAGCTTCGCCTCCCCCACCCCGGCCACAACCCCGCACTGATCGGCAAAGGTTAAAAGGGCAGCCAAAAGCACTCTCGTGGCTGTCCCCAGGCGTCCACAAGCCCCAGGTGCTGCCGGCCGCCCGTCCTTGCATACCTGTTTGCGCGCAACCTTCTCGCTCCCGATATCTGTTTCAGGCCGAGGTCCCTCGGCATAAATCTCCGGCTCATTAAAGAGACGCAGGACCAGGTCCCGATGAGTAAGCGAACTACCTCTTGGCTGGGCAAGCAGATCGAGGAGGTATTGCGACGCCTCATATTCCTGCCCCGGACGACCCACCTTGTCAGCCTGTTTTTTGGCCACTAACAGCCCAGCTTCGGCTAACTCCCGCACTGCGTCTCTGACCAATCTATCCGTCAAGCAGAGGAGTCTCGCAACTGGTTTGACCTTGAACGAGGCGGTCAAGAGTGCCTGCTCTCGGCATATCAGGGCTTGCAGGAAAAACCTAGACTCTGCACCAACCTCTAGGTCTTCATAAAAAGCCAGAAGATTAGCCATTTCACCTACCGAAAAACTGGAAATTTAGATCACGTTTTATACCCTATAAAATCAGCTTATCAATATCATGTAACGTATCTGTTAACTACGTCGATAACATGACCGCTTACATTTACAAAAATTCTGATCAACAGACCTACCATCAGGTCATGTAACACCGTCCAGTAGTGAGGCGACTGATCGCACCCTGAATATGGCGACGGAGAAGGAAACTCGAAAATGAGCGAGACCGAAGCAGCACCAGGCTGGCTGAACGAGAAGGACAGAGGAGAGTGGCAATGGGCAGCAAGTTACCTATCGAGCCGGTGCTCTCCGTCGCTGCAAGGCAAGATCAGCTTCCTTGCCGACAGTGGTTTCAGCCATCTGGTCAGATCGATCCATGCCCTCGAATCCGAGGCTGAAGGTGTAAAGCTCATCGAGCGATTGAGAAACGCCATCAGACAAAGGCGGTATCGATTAGCCAAAGGCGGCAGAAAGACTTGCTCCTTCACGCTCCCACTCGAAACCAAGACCACACTCAAAAGCCTCGCCAAAGGGCACAAAACAACCGAAACAGCGCTGATTCAGCGCTTGATCGAAGTCGCCGCCCAGGCAGCCGCAGAACAGAAAGAGGTGATGCGTCGCGACGCTCAAATGGGCAAAGTCACACGCAATGCGCGCAAGCTTACGCAGGAGCTGGACAAAGTTCGGATTGATGAGACCAGAAAGCAGCTGCACCACTGCATGAAGCAGCTCGCGCGGTGGGAAACCTTTCTAAAAGAAGAACTGCCCGAGCTATCCTACGAAGACGAAGCAGCCGCAACAGCTCTTGCAGAACGCCGAATGCGTGTAGTCCAAGAGGCCATCGATGCCTCCGTCGCCAAGCATGAGATGCTGAGCCCGAGGTCAGTCTGAGCAAATTTCGAGCCTGCCACCTAAATCCCAAGCCATGGATCTTCTCAGCGCCCCGACATCCTGAGTTCAAATCCAGCCGCCCGGTATTCCAAATGGTATTCCAGACAAATATCAAACCGAACTTTTCTCATATTTTTCATTAAGATAGGCTATCGTTTCAGATTACCCCGGCTCACGAAAAATCGCATGGCCACCCATTTCATAGGATGCTTAGATACTGAGCTCAAACAGATAAGGAGCGAAAGTGTATTGAGCACGCTCACCAACTCGCAGCTTCTACCGCACAAACAAAAAAGCCACCCGAAGGTGGCTTAGTTGTTTAAATAATGGTCGGGACGGAGTGATTCGAACACTCGACCCCTTGCACCCCATGCAAGTGCGCTACCGGGCTGCGCTACGCCCCGACTGGGCTTGAAGCATGTTCTCAATCTTGCCGAGAACGTTGAAGAATGTACCCTAACCTCCTGATAAATGAAACCTTTTTCTCAAAAAAATTTCCACTCATCAGAAAAAACCCAAGGTCACTTCTTCAACACCACCAACACATCCTCCAACTCGACAATCATCTGCCGAATCAGCTGCTTGTACTGGCTCGATTCATCCTTCACCTCATCACTGGAGAGCCGCAACCGCGCCCCGCCAATGGTAAACCCCTGGTCATACAGCAGGGCCCGGATCTGGCGGATCATCAGCACATCCTGCCGCTGATAATACCGCCGGTTCCCCCGCCGCTTCACAGGGTTGAGCTGAGGAAACTCCTGCTCCCAATACCGCAGCACGTGTGGCTTTACGGCACACAACTCGCTCACTTCACCGATGGTGAAGTAGCGTTTGCCCGGTATGGGGGGCAGTTCGTCGTTATGGCTTGGTTCCAGCATAGGCCTCAACCCGGGCTTTCAACTTCTGCCCTGGACGAAAGGTGACGACGCGCCGTGCGGTGATCGGGATCTCTTCCCCGGTTTTGGGGTTGCGGCCCGGCCGCTGGCGTTTGTCGCGAAGGTCGAAGTTGCCGAAACCGGACAACTTGACCTGCTCGTTCTCTTCAAGTGCGTGCCGAATTTCTTCAAAAAACAGCTCGACCAGCTCCTTGGCCTCACGCTTGTTAAGCCCCAGCTCCTCGTACAGCCTTTCGGCCATCTCAGCTTTCGTCAGAGCACCCATGCCGTTATTTCCTTAACGTGGTGTTCAACCTTTGTTCGAGCGAGGTGAGGATGTTTTGCAGGGTAGTGTTCACCTCATCGTCGTTAAGAGTGCGCGATGGATGCTGCCAGGTCAAGCCGACGGCGAGGCTTTTTCTATCAGGATCAATGCCTTTACCTTGGTAGACATCAAACAGCCTGAGGTCTGTGAGCCATTCGCCTGCATTGTCACGAATTACTTCAAGCACGTCTTGAGAAGCCACATCACGTCCGGCGATCAAGGCCAGGTCGCGACGGGTTTCCGGGAACTTGGAGAGTTCGCTGAATTTCGGCAGCCGGCCTTCGACCACGTCACCCAGCACCAGCTCGAAGACGAACACCGGGCGATCCAGGTCCAGGGCTTTGGCCAGCTCTGGGTGGAGGGCGCCGAGGTAGCCGACGTCCTTGCCGTCGCGCTGGATCACAGCGGTCTGGCCAGGGTGCAGGGCTGGATGCTTGCCGGCGGCGAAGGTGAAGTCGCTCAGGGCGCCGCTGTAGCCCAGCAGGGCTTCCACGTCGGCCTTGACGTCGAAGAAGTCGATGGTGTCGCGGCCGTTGGCCCAGCCTTCTGGCAGGCGGCTGCCGGTGACGACGCCGGCGATCATTGGCTGCTGCTGCAGGTTACCGAGCTGGCCGACGAAGCGCAGGCCGCTTTCGAACAGGCGCACGCGGTCTTGCTGGCGGTTGAGGTTGTGCTGCAGGGCCTTGACCAGGCCTGGCCACAACGAGGCGCGCATGGCGGCCATGTCGTTGGAGATCGGGTTGGCCAGCAGCAGCGGCTCGACGCCTGGGCTGAACAGCTCGAACAGCTTCGGGTCGATGAAGCTGTAGGTGATGGCTTCCTGATAGCCGCGGGCGACCAGCAGGCGGCGCAGGTTTGGCAGCTCGCCGCGGGTTTCCGGGCGGGCTTGCGGCGCGAGGCGGGCTTGCGGGTAGCGCACTGGCAGGTTGTTGTAACCGTACAGGCGGGCCAGCTCTTCGATCAGGTCGACTTCCAGGCTGATGTCGAAGCGATGGCTTGGGACTTGAACAGTCCACTGCCCTGCACCATCAGCTTTGGTAGCCAGGCCGAGGTTGTTGAGCAGCTGCTCGACCTGGGCCGGATCCATCTCCATGCCGAGCATCTGGGTGATGCGGTCGGCGCGCAGGTTGACCGGGGCGACGCTTGGCAGGTGCTGTTCGCTGACGGCTTCGACGATCGGGCCGGCTTCACCACCGACGATGTCGAGGATCAGCTGGGTAGCGCGCTCCATGGCTTCGCGGGCCAGCTGCGAGTCGACGCCGCGCTCGTAGCGGTGCGAGGCATCGGTGTGCAGGCCGTAGGAACGGGCTTTACCGGCGACGGAGATCGGCTCGAAGAAGGCGCTTTCGAGGAACAGGTCGCGGGTTTTTTCGGTGTTCACACCGCTGTGCTCGCCACCCATGACGCCGGCGATGGCCAGGGCGCGGGTGTGGTCGGCGATCACCAGGGTGTCGGCACGCAGGGCCACTTCCTGGCCGTCGAGCAGGACCAGCTTCTCGCCCTCTTCGGCCATGCGCACGCGGATGCCGCCGTTGATTTCGGCGAGGTCGAAGGCGTGCATCGGCTGGCCGAGTTCGAGCATCACGTAGTTGGTGATGTCGACGGCGGCGTCGATGCTGCGCACGTCGCTGCGGCGCAGGCGCTCGACCATCCACAGCGGGGTCGGCTTGCTCAGGTCGACGTTGCGGATGACCCGGCCCAGGTAACGTGGGCAGGCCGCCGGGGCGCTGACTTCGACCGGGCGCACTTCGTCGTGGGCCGGGGCAACGGCGGGTACTACCGGGCGGGTGACCGGTACGTCGTACAGGGCGCTGACGTCGCGGGCCAGGCCTGCGATGGACAGGCAGTCACCGCGGTTCGGGGTCAGGCCGATCTCAATGCTGGCGTCGTCCAGGCTCAGGTACTGGCGGATGTCTTCGCCTACCGGGGCGTCGGCAGCCAGTTCCAGCAGGCCGTCGTTTTCTTCGCTGATCTGCAGCTCGGCGGCCGAGCAGAGCATGCCGAACGACTCGACGCCGCGCAGCTTGGCCTTCTTGATCTTGAAGTCGCCTGGCAGTTCGGCGCCGATCATGGCGAACGGGATCTTGATGCCTGGGCGGGCGTTAGGCGCGCCGCACACGACCTGGAAGGTTTCCTGGCCGTTGCTCACCTGGCACACGCGCAGCTTGTCGGCGTCCGGGTGTTGTTCGGTGGCGAGGATCTCGCCCACGACGATGCCGCTGAACTGGCCGGCAGCGGGGGTCACGCTGTCGACTTCGAGGCCGGCCATGGACAGGCGGGCGACCAGTTCGTCACGGGAGACTTGCGGGTTTACCCAACCGCGCAGCCACTGTTCACTGAATTTCATGCTGTTCTCCTGGAAAAGTGCGTCGATGGGGCCTAGCGGAATTGCGCCAGGAACCGCAGGTCGTTATCGAAGAACAGACGCAAATCGTTGACGCCATAGCGCAGCATGGCCAGGCGCTCGGCGCCCATGCCGAAGGCGAAGCCCTGGAATTCTTCAGGGTCGATGCCAGACATGCGCAGCACGTTCGGGTGCACCATGCCGCAGCCCATGACTTCCAGCCAGCCGGTCTGCTTGCACACGCGGCAGCCCTTGCCGGAACACATCACGCACTGGATGTCGACTTCGGCGGACGGCTCGGTGAAGGGGAAGAACGACGGGCGGAAGCGCACGGCCAGTTCTTTTTCGAAGAACACGCGCAGGAATTCTTCGATGGTGCCCTTGAGGTCGGCGAAGTTGATGCCGCGGTCGATCAGCAGGCCTTCTACCTGGTGGAACATCGGCGAGTGGGTGATATCCGAGTCGCAGCGGTATACGCGGCCCGGGCAGACAATGCGGATCGGCGGCTGGGTGGACTCCATGGTCCGCACCTGCACCGGCGAGGTGTGGGTGCGCAGCAGCATGTTGGCATTGAAGTAGAAGGTGTCGTGCATCGCCCGGGCCGGGTGGTGGCCAGGGATGTTGAGCGCTTCGAAGTTGTGGTAGTCGTCTTCGACCTCAGGGCCTTCGGCGATGCCGTAGCCGATGTGGGTGAAGAACTGCTCGATGCGCTCGAGGGTACGGGTGATCGGGTGCAGCCCGCCGGTGGTCTGGCCACGGCCTGGCAGGGTCACGTCGATGCATTCGGCGGCCAGGCGAGCGCTGAGCTCGGCCTCTTCAAAGGCGGCCTTGCGTGCGTTGAGCACGACGGTGACGCGCTCTTTGGCGTCGTTGATCAGCGCGCCGACTTTCGGGCGCTCGTCGGCTGGCAGGTTGCCCAGGGTCTTCATCACCTGGGTCAGTTCGCCCTTCTTGCCGAGGTACTGAACCCGGATCTGTTCCAGGGTATTGATGTCTTCAGCGCGCTCGACGGCCTCTAGGGCTTGGGAGACCAGCGCATCCAGGTTTTCCATGTACAGACTCCAGATACGAAAATAGGGGAAGAGCTTTGAAGGCTCTTCCCCTATCGATGACGTTCAATGCCCGGCGCCGCTAGCGCCGCCGGGTGATTGTCGCGGGTACTTAAGCCAGAACGGCTTTAGCTTTCTCGACAATCGCAGCAAACGCCGCTTTTTCGTTCACTGCCAGATCGGCCAGAACCTTACGGTCGATTTCGATCGAAGCCTTTTTCAGGCCAGCAATCAGACGGCTGTAGGACAGACCGTTGGTGCGGGCACCGGCGTTGATACGAGCGATCCACAGTGCGCGGAACTGACGCTTCTTCTGACGACGGTCACGGTAGGCATATTGACCAGCCTTGATGACAGCCTGCTTGGCAACGCGGAATACGCGCGAGCGTGCACCGTAGTAGCCTTTAGCCAGTTTCAGAATTTTCTTGTGACGCTTACGAGCGATGACGCCACGCTTAACACGAGCCATGAGTAACTTCCTCTATCTAAACCAGAATTAACGTACGCGCAGCATGCGCTCGACTTTTGCCACGTCAGACGGGTGCAGCAGGCTGGCACCGCGCAGTTGACGCTTACGCTTGGTCGACATTTTGGTCAGGATGTGGCTCTTGAAAGCGTGCTTGTGCTTGAAGCCGGAAGCGGTCTTCAGGAAGCGCTTCGCAGCACCGCTCTTGGTTTTCATTTTTGGCATGTTGGAACTCCGCATTCGATAAAATTACACAATAATCATCAGGCCTGCCGTGCCCGGGAGATTACTTCTTCTTTTTGGGGGCGATGACCATCATAAGCTGGCGTCCTTCCATCTTAGGATGCTGCTCAACGGTGCCGTATTCGGCGAGGTCGGTTTCGACCCGCTTCAACAGCTCCATGCCCAGCTCCTGGTGGGCCATCTCACGGCCGCGGAATCTCAGAGAGATCTTGGCCTTGTCCCCATCGGTAAGGAAACGTACCAGGTTGCGTAGTTTTACCTGGTAATCCCCTTCTTCCGTCCCTGGACGAAACTTGATTTCTTTGATCTGGATCTGCTTCTGGTTTTTCTTGGCTTCGTTAGCCTGCTTCTTCTTCTCGAAGAGGTGCTTGCCGTAGTCCATCACCTTGCAGACAGGCGGTACCGCGTCTGCAGAGATTTCCACCAGATCCAGCTTCGCTTCTTCAGCGATACGAAGCGCTTCATCAATCGAGACGATGCCAACCTGCTCGCCATCAGCGCCAATTAACCGAACCTCGCGGGCCGAGATATTCTCGTTGATCGGGGCCTTCGGTACAGCACGCTTATCGTTTCTCATTTCACGCTTAATAGTCATTACTCCGATTCTTGGCGTCCACGCCGGGAAACCGCTTGTGTCAGAAGCTCAACGAACTGGGCGACGGGCATGGAGCCCAGGTCTGCGCCTTCGCGAGTACGCACAGCGACGGTTCGTGTTTCGACTTCACGGTCCCCTATAACCAAAAGGTACGGGACCTTGAGCAAAGTATGCTCGCGGATTTTAAAGCCGATCTTCTCATTTCTCAAGTCCGACTTGGCACGGAAACCGCTACCGTTCAGGGCATTTTCCACTTCGAGGGCGAAATCGGCCTGTTTGTCGGTGATGTTCATGATCACCGCCTGGGTCGGTGCCAGCCACGCCGGGAACACGCCAGCGTAGTGCTCGATCAGCATGCCGATGAAGCGCTCGAACGAACCGAGGATCGCGCGGTGCAGCATGACCGGGCGGACCCGGCTGTTATCTTCGGCGATATAGCTGGCATCCAGGCGTTCTGGCAGGTTCGGGTCGTACTGCAGGGTACCGCACTGCCAGTTACGGCCGAGGCAGTCGCGCAGGGTGAACTCGATCTTCGGGCCGTAGAAGGCGCCCTCGCCCGGCTGGTATTCCCACTCCAGGCCCGACTCGTTCAGGGCGTCGGCCAGTGCGCCTTCGGCACGGTCCCACAGCTCTTCGGAGCCGACACGCTTGGCCGGGCGGGTGGACAGCTTCATGGCGATATCGGTGAAGCCGAAGTCCTTGTACACGTCCAGGGTCAGCTTGATGAAGTCGGCAGCTTCTTTCTTCACCTGTTCTTCGGTGCAGAAGATGTGCGCGTCGTCCTGCACGAAGCCACGCACGCGCATGATGCCGTGCAGGGCGCCGGATGGCTCGTTACGGTGGCAGGCACCGAACTCGGCCAGGCGCAGCGGCAGGTCGCGGTAGCTCTTCAGGCCCTGGTTGAACACCTGCACGTGGCACGGGCAGTTCATCGGCTTGACCGCGTAGTCACGGCTTTCCGACGAAGTGGTGAACATGTTTTCGGCGTAGTTCGACCAGTGGCCGGAACGCTCCCAGAGGATGCGGTCGACGACTTGCGGGGTCTTGATTTCCTGGTAGCCGTTGACGCGCTGAACCTGGCGCATGTACTGCTCGAGCACCTGGTACACGGTCCAGCCGTTGGCGTGCCAGAACACCATGCCCGGGGCTTCTTCCTGCAGGTGGAAGAGATCGAGCTGCTTGCCGATCTTGCGGTGGTCGCGCTTTTCGGCTTCTTCGATGCGCTGGATGTAGGCAGCCAGCTGCTTCTTGTCGGCCCAGGCGGTGCCGTAGACGCGTTGCAGCTGCTCGTTCTTGGCATCGCCGCGCCAGTAGGCGCCGGACAGCTTGGTCAGCTTGAATGCCTTGAGGAAGCGCGTGTTCGGCACGTGCGGACCACGGCACATGTCGACGTATTCTTCGTGGTAGTACAGGCCCATGGCCTGCTCGTCCGGCATGTCTTCGACCAGGCGCAGCTTGTAGTCTTCGCCACGGGCCTTGAACACTTCGATGACTTCGGCGCGCGGGGTCATCTTCTTGACCACGTCGTAGTCTTTTTCGATCAGCTCCATCATGCGCTTTTCGATGGCGGCCATGTCTTCAGGGGTGAAGGGGCGCTCGTAGGCGATGTCGTAATAGAAGCCTTCGTCGATCACCGGGCCGATCACCATCTTGGCGGTCGGGTACAGCTGTTTCACTGCGTGGCCGACCAGGTGGGCACACGAGTGGCGGATGATCTCCAGTCCCTCTGCATCTTTAGGGGTGATGATCTGCAGGGTGGCGTCGTGGTTGATCAGGTCGCAGGCATCGACCAGCTTGCCGTCGACCTTGCCGGCCACGGTGGCCTTGGCCAGGCCTGCGCCGATGGATGCGGCGACGTCGGCGACGGATACGGCGTGATCAAACGAACGTTGACTGCCATCGGGAAGAGTAATAACGGGCATGGCGCCTCCTCTCCTAGTGGTGACCCCTACCAAAGGTCACGTGGGTTGGGATGAGCCAGTACAAGATCCGACCTGCCTTCCCTTCAGGGAAGCCTGCCTCACAGTGGCAGAAGCCTTTCAGCTTGCCAGGGACGAACCAGAGTGACTGGAAAGAAAAAGTTGCGAGCTGCCAGTGGCTAGCTGCAAGCCAAGCATGCTAGCACGCGGGTTGTGCGGCTCGTAGAAATATTTGGAAATTACGCCGCGCCGGTGAACTAACGCGGAAAAAGTCCTATCAGACCTTGGGAAGCAACCTACTCTTGATGAGACCTTAACCCAAGGAGTAACCGGTTATGCGAGTACCGTCTCTTCTGGCTCTGGCGGCTGCTGGCGCCCTGCTGCTGCCGATGGCTGCCAATGCTGGCAACTTCCCAGCCGGGAAGGAAGCCGGCTACATGGCCCAGTGCACCCAAGTCGCCAGCAGCCAAGGCGTCGACCCCGCCACCGCGAAAAAGCACTGCGACTGTGGTGCCCAGGCGATCAAAAAGAATTTCACCGACGCGGAAATTGCCGACCTGGACAGCAAGGATGGCGTCGATGCCAAGCTGATGCAGAAGGCGCAAACCGTGGTGAAACAGAGCTGCGCGCCGAAGAGCTGAAACCTTAAAGCCAGAGCAGGCCAGGCATTATTTGCCATGGATCAACATCCTGCGAAGGTAAAAGGCGCTAGATGCGCAGAAATGGACTATGATGTCCCCCGTGCTCCGTAGCCTCGGCCGCATTGCACCACTGAAAAATCTAAATGTTCTGGAGATTCACCTCATGTCCAATCGCCAACAAGGCACCGTCAAATGGTTCAATGATGAAAAAGGCTACGGCTTCATCACCCCAGCAGGCGGCGGCGACGACCTGTTCGTACACTTCAAAGCCATCGAATCCGACGGCTTCAAGAGCCTGAAAGAAGGCCAGACTGTTTCCTTCGTCGCCGAGCGCGGCCAGAAGGGCATGCAGGCTGCGCAGGTTCGTCCGGAGTAATTCGGGCAGCTGTAAAAAAACCCGCCACTTGTGGCGGGTTTTTTTATGGGCCTTTGCCGCAGCCCTGTGGGAGCGGGCGCGCCCGCGAAGCAGGCACCGCGGTCTTTGGCACCGGCTTTGCCGGTGTTCGCGGGCACGCCCGCTCCCACAAGGACAGCGCAGGCTCCAAGCCCTGGTCAGCCGCAGTTGACGCGGGTCACCACACCCTGCTCGTCCACATTCAGGTTCAGGCGCTCGGAGCGGTATTCCAGGGTTACCACATCGTGCGGCTTGAGAATGCGCGCCATCTGCGACCCACTGGCCTTGCGCGCCTGCTCCAGCAGCTCGGCGCTGCCCGGCTTCCCAATGGCGAAGTCGGCACCGCTGGCCTCGCAGCGGCCATCGTTGCCGGCCGCCGCCTCAGGCGCCTTGCTACCCCCCGAGTTGCCGCCAGTGCTGCAACCCGCCAGGACAGCAGCCACCGCCAGGGTTGCCAGGAAAGCACGGGAACGGAACATGAATCCTCCTAAATCGATATGGGAACTGCCTGATCCGACAGCTCCGCCAAGAGTTTGTTGCAAAACCGGGAAAGTCTGCCTGATCTGACCTGCAGTGGCCAAAGGCAATCGTGACCGAATTTTACCGCGCAACTGACGAGTCGCTTGGTTGGCGCCGCAAAGTCATGATTTACTTTAGGAAGTGAAGGCACAGTGCCTTCTGCGAATGCCAGGATCCGGTGTTCGCCCCTCCGCCCCGGGCCCCCAGCGAGAGCCTTTCATGAGCAGCCACAGCATCGACGCCGATATCAAGGTCAAATGGGCCGAAGGCCAGAGCGCCTATAGCCCCAGCACGCCCGAAGAGTTGCTGTTGATCGCCATCGATCTGCTGGTGCGCGACCGCGGCGGCGAGGCGGCGCGCAGCTTCATCGACCAGGTGTTCGAGCGCTACGCGCCGCATGCGGCTATTGCAATCGAGCCAAGCGCGCGCTGAGCAGGTCGAAAAAGCCCTGGGCGTCAGCCTCGTTCACCCACATCACATTGGCCGGCTGCCTGAGCACGCCGTACCAGTCGGCGATGGTCTGGCCGAAGGTCGGGCCTTCGCGGCTGTCGACACTCAGGTGGATACGTCGGCCGCTGAACAGCTCGGGTTTCAGCAGGTAGGCGATGACGCTGGCGTCATGCACCGGGCCACCGGGCATGCCGTACAGGTCCATGTCGTGCTTGATGTAGGCCTGCAGAATGTCCACCACCTTTTTGCTGGCCTGGTTGTTTACTGCCGCCAACTGCTTGAGGCGGGCGTCGCTGGTCAGGACTTTGTGGGTCACGTCCAGCGGCAGGTAGGTCAGCTGCACGCCACTGGCCAGCACCACTTCGGCGGCATGGGGGTCGGCGTAGAGGTTGAACTCCGCCGCCGGGGTGATGTTGCCGCCGTTGAAGTGGGCGCCGCCCATGACCACCACTTCTTTGATGCCGTTGGCGATCTCGGGTTGCTGGATCAGCGCCAGGGCCAGGTTGGTCTGCGGGCCGAGCATGGCGAGGGTGATGCTGTGGGGCTTCGCGTTGCCCAAGGTGTCGACCAGGTATTGCACGGCATTGCCTTCGGCCAGGGGCTGTTTCGGCTCGTGCACCGGCACGCCGGTCAGGCCCTCTTCGCCGTGAACGTCGGCGGCATAGATGGGCGCACGCACCAGCGGCCGCCCTGCCCCGGCATATACCGGGATGTCTTCGCGGCCGGCCCATTCGCGGGCCAGGCGGGCGTTGCGTGAGGTCTTTTCCAGGCGCACGTTGCCAGCGACGGTGGTGATGGCGCGGATGTTGAGTTCTTCGGGCGAGGCCATGGCCAGGAACAGCGCGACCACGTCGTCGGCACCGGGGTCGGTGTCGATGATCAGGTCACGCGGGGCGGCCTGGAGGGTGGTGGTGGCGGCAGCGACCATGAGGGTCAGTCCTTGTAGCAGAGGTTTGAGCATGGGGGGGCACTCCTGTTGCCATGAAATGGAACGCGATGCGCTTTTTTGTGGGAGCGGCCTTGCGTCGCGAAAGGGGTGCGCAGCACCCCCAGGATTTCAGCTTCGCCGCATGGATTGCCGGGGCCGCTTCGCGGCCCTTTCGCGACACAAGGCCGCTCCCACAATAAAAAGCGCACCGCGTTTCGCTTGTTAGAAGGTGACCCCGGAAATCAGGGCGATGTTGCTGTAGGGCTGGCATTCGCCGGTACGCACGATGGCCCGGGCGCTGCGCGACAGCAGCTTGAAGTCCTCATGGCTGTGCCATTCGCGCTTGCCCAGCTTGCCCTTCAGGCGCTCGACCTCGACCAGCGCCGGCGGCACCACCTTTTGCATCTCTTCGGCCAGCACATGCCGCTCCACCTGCAGCTCGCTCAACACGGCGCGCAGCACGCTGGCAAAATCCGGGATCCCCGGCGTCAACGCCAGGTCAATCAGCTCGACACCTGGCGGCACCGGCAAGCCGGCATCGCCGATCACCAGGATGTCGCCATGCCCCATCCCGGCGATGGTCCGCGACAGGGCGACGTTGAGCAGCGGGGTCTTTTTCATGGGGTCAGCTCCGCCAGGCAGGGAATCGACGGCTGGGCACCGGCACGGGTGACAGACAAGGCTGCAGCGCGCTGGCCGAACGCGATCGCCTCGCCCTCCCCTTTGCCCTGCACCAGTGCAGCGGCAAAACCACCAATAAAGGTGTCGCCCGCCGCCGTGGTATCCAGCGGCTGCACCTTGGGCGCCGGGAAATGCTGGCTGCCGTCCCGGCTGACAAACAAGGCCCCTTGCGCGCCCAGGGTGATGATCACCTTGCCTGCGCCCAGCTGCAGCAGGCGCTCCCCTGCGCGGCGGGCACTGTCCAGGTCGTCGACCCGCTCGCCGGTCAAGGCTTCGGCCTCGCTTTCGTTGGGGGTGAGGTAGTCGATATGGGCAAACCAGTCCGCGGGCAGCGGGCCGGTGGCTGGCGCCGGGTTGAGGATCACTTGCTTGCCCAGCTCGCGGCCTCTGGCCAGGGTCCAGGCCACGGTCTCTACCGGCACTTCGAGCTGGCAGATGATCACCTCGGCGGCCTGCAGCAAGGCATCGAAACGCTGTACCGACTCCGGTGTCAGCAGCCCGTTGCCGCCCGGGACGATGACGATGCAATTCTGGCTGGCAGCATCCACGGTGATCAGCGCTACGCCACTGGATACGCCTGGGCAGACGCTGACCGCCTGGCAATCGATGCCTTCCACTTCCAGCGCCTGGCGCAACTGCTGGCCGTAGGCGTCATCGCCGACATTGCCTATCATCGCCACGCTGCCGCCCAAGCGCGCTACCGCCACTGCCTGGTTGGCGCCCTTGCCACCGGGCACGGTAAAAAAATGTTCGCCGGCCAGTGTTTCGCCAGCGCGTGGCAGCCGCTGGGCGCGGACCACCAGGTCCATGTTGAGGCTGCCGACCACCACTACCTTGGCATGCATGGCAATTCCTTAGCGGTAATCATTGAACAGGTCCGGGCGCGGCCCGGTGGATTCGCGCAGCACGATGCGCGGCGAGACAATGCGCTGCTCGGCCCCATCGCGACGCGGCGTGGCGATGCGCGACAGCAGCAAGGCCGCTGCGCTCTCGCCAAGCTCGCGAATCGACTGGCCGACCGTGGTCAGCGGCGGGAATACATAGCGGCTCAGCTCGATGTCGTCGAAGCCGATCACCGACAGCTCGCCCGGCACGTTGATGTTGCGTTCGGCTGCGGCGCGCAATACGCCGAAACCGATCATGTCGTTGCCGGCAAAAATTGCCGTCGGCCGCTTGCCATCGAGCAGCTGCGCGGCGGCAACATGGCCACCGGGGCTGGTGAAATCGCAATGCAGCACGCGGCCAGCCAATACCTCGGCCTCGGCTTCGGCCATCGCCCGGTGGAAGCCGCGCAGGCGCAACTGGGTAACGCCGGTTTCGGCCGGGCCGCCGATGTAGGCGATGTCCCGATGGCCGAGTTCCAGCAGATGGCGGGTTGCCAGGTAGGCACCCTGCTCGTGGTCGATGCGCACCAGGTCGGCGTCGACGCCTTCCAGCTCACGGTCGACGATGACCATCGGCGTGCGCACACAGGCCAGGCTCTGCAGCAGGTCGGCATCCTCGCCCACCGACGCCACTACCAGGCCGTCGATGCGCTTTTCCAGCAGCACGCGCAAGTAGCTGCGCTGCTTCTGCGGGTTGTCGTCGGAGTTGCACAGGATCACGCAATAACCATTGCGCTCGCAGGCGTCCTCGATGCCTCGGGCCAGCTCGGCGAAGTACGGGTTGACGCTGTTGGGCACCAGCAGGCCGATGGTGGCCGTGCTGCGCGCCTTGAGCGAACGCGCCACGGCGCTGGGCACATAGTCGAGTTCAAGAATGGCTGCCTCGACCTTGAGCCGTACCTGCTCGCTGACAGGGCGGGTCTTGTTCAGGACATGTGACACGGTGGTGTAGGAAATGCCGGCGAGGGCCGCGACGTCTTTGATGGTTGCCATGTTGTCAGTTCCGCCGGCCTGCACGCCGGCTGCGATAAGTGTCGAGCACCACGGCGATGACGATCACCGCCCCGGTGATGATGCGTTTGGTCGGTTCCGATGCGCCGATCTGCGCAAGGCCTGCAGCCAGTACCGAAATGATCAGCACGCCGAAGAAGGTACTGATGACCGAGCCGCGCCCGCCCATCAGGCTGGTGCCGCCGATCACCACGGCGGCGATCACCTGCAGCTCAAGGCCGGAACCGGCATTGGGGTCGGCGGCTTCCAGGCGCGAAATCTGGAACAGCGCGGCCAGGCCGGCGAGCAGCCCCATCAGGGCGAACACCAGCACCTTGTACGGGCGCGGGTCGATACCGGCCAGGCGCACGGCCTCTTCATTGGTACCGATGCCGATCAGGTAACGGCCGAATACCGTGCGGGTCAGCAGCAGCTGGGCCAGCACGATCACCAGCACGGCGATGATGAAGGACGGCGAGATGCCGAAGGCCACCGGGTTGGAGAACCAGGCGTAGGCGTCGCCGATATAGGCGGTGCGCGAGTCGGTGAACTGGTAGGCCAGGCCGCGGGCCATCTCCAGTACGCCGAGCGAGACGATGAACGACGGGATGCGCCAGGCCACGGTGACGCCACCGGTGATGCTGCCGGCCAGAGCGGCGACAGCCATGCCGAGCAGGGCTGCGGGCAGCACGCCCCAGCCCCAGCCGAGGATCGCCACGCTGACGGTGGAGGCGGCCAGGGCCAGTACCGAGCCGACCGACAGGTCGATGCCGCCGATGATCAGTACGAAGGTCATGCCCACGGCCAGCACCATCAGGTCGGGGATCTGGTTGGCCAGGGTGCTGAAGGTAGCGTACGACCAGAAGTGGCTGCTCAGGAACGAAAACAGCACGATCATCGCCAGCAAGGCGCCGGCCAGGCCCAGGTAGGTGCCCAGGCCGAAGTAGGTAGCGCTGCGGCGCACGGGGGCGCTGCCCGGGGTGTCTAGGGGTGTGGTCTTCATGCATCCATCCTGGGCGCTGCGTCATGCAGCAGGGCGTCACGTTTCTGGTAGCCGGCGAAGGCGGCAGCCAGGAGCTGGTCCTGGCTCCAGTGTTCGCGGTCGAAGGTATCGATCAGGCGGCCGGCGGAGAGCACGGCAATGCGGTCGCAGATCAGCATCAGTTCGCGCAGGTCGCTGGACACCACCACCAGGGCCTTGCCCTGGCGCGCCAGCTCGGCCAGCAGGCCATAGATGTCGAACTTGGCACCGACGTCGATGCCGCGGGTGGGCTCGTCGAACAGCAGCACCTGGCAGTCGCGCTCCAGCCAGCGGCCGATCACCACCTTCTGCTGGTTACCGCCAGACAGCTCGCCGACCGCCTGTGCCGGGCCGGCGCTGCGTATGCGCATGGTGATGATCTGGCGCTCGGCCAGGGCCTTTTCCGCTTCGCCGTCGAGCACCCCGGCACGGGAAACGGCGGGCAGGTTGCCGAGGGCGATGTTGGCGCTGACCGATTGCGTCAGCAGCAGGCCTTCGCCTTTACGGTCCTCGGTGATCAGGGCAATACCGGCGTTTACCGCCGCCTTGGGGGAATCGATGGTCACCGCCTTGAGCGGCTGGCCGACCTGGATGCTGCCGCTGTCGGCGCGGTCGGCGCCATAGATCAGCCGCAGCAGCTCGGTGCGCCCGGCGCCGATCAGCCCGGAGATGCCGAAGATCTCCCCTGCCCTGACCTGCAGCGATACGTCGCGCACCTTGTTGCCGCGGCATAGCTTGTCGACCTTGAGCAACGGTGCGCCGATCGTGCGACGGCCAAGGTCGATATGCTCGCCCAGTTCGCGGCCGACCATCAGGTTGACCAGTTCGGCGCTGCTGTAGCGCTGGATCGGCTCGTCGCACACCAGTTGGCCGTCGCGCAGCACGACGATGCGCTGGGCCACGCGCTGCAACTCTTCAAGGCGATGCGAGATGTAAACGATGGCCACGCCGCGCTGGCGCAAGCGCTCGATCTGGGTGAACAGCAACTCCACCTCGCGGGCGGTGAGCATCGCCGTGGGCTCGTCGAAGATCAGCACATGGCAGTCGCCGATCAGGTTGCGGGCAATCTCGACCATCTGCTGATGGCCAATACCCAGCTCGCCGACCGGGGTGTCCGGGTCGATGGCGTCCAGGCCGACCTGGGCCATGGCAGCCGTGGCCAGCTGGCGCAGGCGCTTGTGGCTGATCCAGCCGAAGCGGCTGGGCAGGTTGTCGAGGAACAGGTTTTCCGCCACGGTCAGGGTCGGCAGCAGGTTGAGCTCCTGCATGACCATGCGCACACCGAGGCGCTCGGCCTCGCTGCGGCTGGCCGGTGCGTAGGCCTGGCCGCGGTAGCTCATGTGCCCGCTGCTGGGGGTTTCCAGGCCGCAGATGAGCTTGGACAGCGTGCTCTTGCCTGCCCCGTTCTCGCCGGTCAGCGCCAGCACCTCGCCAGCGCGCAGGGCCAGGCTGACCTCGGCCAGCACCGGCTGCGCGTAGCGCTTGCCCAGGCCGCTGGCGGCAAGCACGACTTCATTGGCCGATGCTGGCATGGCCATCTCTCCTGCTGGGATCAGGGCTTGGTGATCAGTTCGACCGGGGTCTGGATGACGTTGTCGGCGTCCACGTCGGGCTTTTCACCCTTGAGCACCTTCAACGCCGCCTGGATGCCGAACACCGCCTGCTGGCTGGCGGCCTGGTCGAGGGTGGCGAGCACGCGGCCATCCTTGAGCATCGGCTTGATGGCGTTGATGTTGTCGTAGCCCACCACCTGCACCTGGCCGGTCTTGCCGGCGGCGCGCACGGCCGAGACGGCGCCCAGGGCCATGCTGTCGTTGCCGGCCAGCAGCGCCTTGAGGTCGGGGTATTCGTTGAGCATGGAAGCGGCGACAGCGTTGCCCTTGTCGATTTCCCAGTTGCCGGACTGCACCGAGACGATCTTCATTCCGGCGGCATCCATGGCGTCCTTGAACCCGGCGGTACGCTGCTGGGCATTGGTGGTGGTCGGCACGCCTTCGATGATGCCGACCTGGTCACCGGCCTTGAGCTTCTGCTGGGCCAGGTAGTCGCCGACCATACGTGCGCCTTTGCGGTTGTCAGGGCCGACGAAGGGCACGCTGATGCCTTTGCTCTTGAGCACGTCTGGATCGAGACGGTTGTCGATGTTGACGACAACAATCTTGGCCTCCGTCGCCTTTTTCAGCACAGGCACCAGGGCTTTGGAGTCAGCCGGGGCAATGACCAAGGCGTTGACGCCAGAGCTGATCATCTGCTCGACGATCTTGATCTGCTCGCCCGTGTCGGTTTCGTTCTTGATGCCATTGGTTACCAGGTCGAACTCGCCGGAGTGGGCTTTCTGGTAGTCCTTGGCGCCGTCTTCCATGGTGCGGAAGAACTCGTTGGCCAGCGACTTCATGACCAGCGCGACCTTAGGTTTTTCCTCTGCATGGGCGGCAGACAGCGGCATGGCGAGGGACAGCGAGGAGATGACGGCGAGCGCCAGCAGACGACCGGGGAACGGCAGCTTCATGGGAGATGACTCCGAATCTTGTGTTTTTTATCGGATCGCAAACGTTTGCGTTGGGTAACTATGGAAACAAGACCTGGTTTTGTCAAATCCGTTTCGCTGGCGGGGGCAAGCCGCAAGCGGTGCTGATTATCCGGAATTTTTCCGAAAAACCGAACACCTTTTCCTATGCTTGTTCGGGATTCCGAATGGAATACGCCGTTGTGGGAGCGGCCTTGCGTCGCGAAAGGGGTGCGAAGCGCCCCCCCCAGAATTCTAGCTTCGCCGCAGAAATTGCCGGGGCCGCCTTGCGGCCCTTTCGCGACGCAAGGCCGCTCCCACAAGAGACCGCGGATAGCTGGTACGGAATCTGCCTGCCTACCTGCGCAACACAGCAATCACCTCATCAGGAAGAGAGAGAACAATAATCATGAATGCTGCACTGAAGTCTTTCGCCCCCAGTGCCCTGGCGCTGCTGCTGATCCTCCCTGCCACGGCCTCGGCAAAAGAAGCCGAAACCCAGCAGAAACTGGCCAATGTGGTCATCCTCGCCACCGGCGGCACCATTGCCGGGGCCGGCGCCAGCGCCGCCAACAGCGCCACCTACCAGGCCGCCAAGCTCGGCGTCGACAAGCTGATTGCCGGCGTGCCGGAACTGGCGGACCTGGCCAATGTGCGCGGCGAGCAGGTGATGCAGATCGCCTCCGAAAGCATCACCAACGACGACTTGTTGAAACTGGCCAAGCGCGTCGCTGAGCTTGCCGACAGCAGCGACGTGGACGGCATCGTCATCACCCATGGCACCGACACCCTCGAAGAGACGGCCTATTTCCTCAACCTGGTAGAGAAGACCGACAAGCCGATCGTGGTGGTCGGCTCGATGCGCCCGGGCACGGCGATGTCCGCCGACGGCATGCTCAACCTGTACAACGCCGTGGCAGTGGCCAGCGACAAGCAGTCGCGCGGCAAGGGCGTGCTGGTGACCATGAACGACGAGATCCAGTCCGGCCGCGACGTGAGCAAGTCGGTCAACATCAAGACCGAAGCGTTCAAGAGCGCCTGGGGCCCGATGGGCATGGTAGTGGAAGGCAAGTCGTACTGGTTCCGCCTGCCGGCCAAGCGCCACACCACCCAGTCGGAGTTCGACATCAAGCAGATCAGCAGCCTGCCGCAGGTAGACATTGCCTACAGCTACGGCAACGTGACCGATACCGCCTACAAGGCGCTGGCGCAGAGCGGGGCGAAAGCGATCATCCATGCCGGTACCGGCAATGGCTCGGTGTCGTCGCGGGTGGTACCGGCGCTGCAGGAGCTGCACAAGAACGGCGTGCAGATCATTCGCTCGTCGCACGTCAACCAGGGCGGCTTCGTGCTGCGCAATGCCGAACAGCCGGATGACAAGTACGACTGGGTGGTGGCCCATGACCTGAACCCGCAGAAAGCGCGGATCCTGGCGATGGTGGCGATGACCAAGACCCAGGACAGCAAGGAGCTGCAGCGGATTTTCTGGGAGTACTGATTCTGCTATGACGCGGGCTGGTGCTGGATTCTTCGCGGGCACGCTCGCTCCCACAGGGATCGCACCCCCTGTAGGAGCGGGCGTGCTCGCGAAGAATCCAGCACCGATGCAGTTGCGAAATACTTTGCCTTGAAATACTGTACGCACATACAGCACAACAAGGAACCGCCTCCGTGGCCAACACCGCCGAAGCAACCGCAAGCAGCTACCAACAACTGGGCCTGCGCATCCAGAAGATCATCAACAACCCCCTCGCCCAGCGCAGCCGCGCCGCGCTGATCTTCCGCCTGGAACACGAGTCGCCTGACGACTGGGAAACCCTGCTCGAGGAAATTGCCGAGAACGACAACGTCACCCTCGCCCACCGCGACGACGGCGGCGTGCAGATCTTCTGGACCGTACCGAAGGAAGACTGAGGCTCAGGCCAGCGCCTGCAGGTAGGCACTGGCCTCGCGGTAACGGGCCAGCCGCGCCAGGTCGGCAGGGCCAGGCACGGGAATACGCGACAGGTCACTGTTGTCGGCCAGGTCGGCCAGCTTGACGGTGCGCGCCAGCGGGTCACTGCCCAGACGCACCACGAAATCCTGATAGCTTTCGCCCTTGTTCCGGCTCAAAGCCAGCAAGGCGGCAAGAATTTTCAGGGGGAAGCCCTCACGGGCCAAATCGGAAAGGGTCAGCGACGTGTCTTCGATCACGTCATGCAGCACCGCGACAATGCGCTGTTCTGGCGTGCTGACCCGCATCATCACCCGCAACGGGTGGAGGATATAAGCGGCCCCACCCTTGTCGTATTGCCCTTCATGTGCCCTGGCGGCCACGGCAATGGCCCGCTCCAGCGTAGACATGAGGCCCTCCCCGTCTGGCTAGTCTCAGGGCAAGCATAGCCGGGTAAGACTACAGATTACAGTTAACGCTGCGCACCATGCTGGATGACGATCGAGTCGGTACCCAGCTTGGCCATGACCTCGGCCTTGCGCGCATCGGCTTCGGCCTTGCTCGGGAACGGCCCCATCAGCACCACCGGCTTGCCATCACGGTATTCGACCGAAGAAGGGATGCCTTTCTCGATCAGGCGTGCAGTCATGTCGGACAGCGCGCCCATGTTGGCGCCCTGGATCACTTCGACATCCCACCCCTCAGGGGCCGGTTGATCGGCCAGCGCCTCGGCACGGCGCTGCAGGTCGGCACCGCCGCAGTATTCACGGATGCGCAGGTTGTTGCCGCCATCGTCGACGATGATTTCGTATTGGCCCTCACCGCCCTTGATCGCCACATAGCTGCGGTAGGCCTCGTACTGGCCGGCATCGTCCTTGCCACGCACCTGGCCGCAGATGGTGCCCTTGGTGTCGATCCGCACGTTGCCGAACTTGGCGGTCTTGGGGTTGTGCAGGTGCTCGGCAACCTGTTTATGCACACCTTCGACCTCGTTCTCACAGCCCGCCAGGGCCAGCACTGCCAATACCACTGCCAGTTTGCGCACGCGTGTACCTCCAGATTCGAAGGGGCGGATTCTACCACGGCCACTCGGGGCACGGCCCGCGACCAAAGGTTACACGCTGCTTCGAGGGGGGGGGGATATTTTCGAGAGGGGCATGGAATGCAAGAAGGGCGCCCCTTGCGGGACGCCCTTCTTGATGCCCGGAAACCCGGGACTTTGTTTGGTAGGCACAATTGGACTCGAACCAACGACCCCCACCATGTCAAGGTGGTGCTCTAACCAACTGAGCTATGTGCCTGTCGTGTGGTGCGCATATTAGTGATCGATTGCGCGCCTGTAAAGCGTTTTTTTCAAAAAAATCAAAAACTTTCAGAACGCCGCAGGCGCTGGCAAGCGCCACGCCGAATAGGCCCATAATGCAAAAAGGGCGACCCCTGCGGGTCGCCCTTCTCGCTGCCCGCAGCGCGGGACTTTGTTTGGTAGGCACAATTGGACTCGAACCAACGACCCCCACCATGTCAAGGTGGTGCTCTAACCAACTGAGCTATGTGCCTGTCGTGTGGTGCGCATTCTACGCAATCCAAAAACCCTGTCAACACTTTTTTTCGCGCTAACTCACTGAATCTTAAACTGTTTATAGAGAACGGCGAGCCGCAGGCCCGTATAGGAATTTCAACAGACGACTAGCGGGTGTTTATTATTATTGATAGCATCGGTACATTCGTTAAAAATATAAAACACGAGGTTCCTGCAGCATGGCTAACACCCCCTACCCCCAGTCCTACTACGCCGCCTCGGCCAACCCGGTGCCGCCACGTCCGGCGCTGCAGGGTGAGGTGGAAACCGATATCTGTATCATCGGTGCCGGCTACACCGGCCTGTCCAGCGCACTGTTCCTGCTGGAAAACGGCTTCAAGGTGAGCATCGTCGAAGCAGCCAAGGTCGGCTTCGGCGCATCGGGCCGCAACGGTGGTCAGATCGTCAACAGCTACAGCCGCGACATCGACGTCATCGAACGCACTGTCGGCCCTAAAGAAGCCCAGCTGCTCGGCAAGATGGCCTTCGAAGGCGGCCGCATCATTCGTGAGCGCGTGGCCAAGTACAACATCCAGTGCGACCTGAAGGACGGCGGTGTGTTCGCCGCGCTGACCGCCAAGCAGATGGGTCACCTGGAATCGCAAAAACGCCTGTGGGAACGCTTCGGCCACACTCAGCTGGAGCTGATGGACAAGAAGCGCATCCGTGAAGTGGTTGCCTGCGACAACTATGTCGGCGGCATGCTGGACATGAGCGGTGGTCACATCCACCCGCTGAACCTGGCCCTGGGCGAAGCCGCCGCAGTCGAGTCGCTGGGCGGCATCATTTACGAGCAGACCCCGGCCATCCGTATCGAGCGCGGCGCCAACCCGGTTGTGCATACCCCGCAAGGCAAGGTCCGCGCCAAGTTCATCATCGTTGCCGGCAACGCCTACCTGGGCAATCTGGTACCGGAACTGGCCGCCAAGTCGATGCCGTGCGGCACCCAGGTGATCACCACCGAGCCGCTGGGCGAAGAACTGGCCCGCACCCTGCTGCCGCAGGACTACTGCGTGGAAGACTGCAACTACCTGCTCGACTACTACCGCCTGACCAGCGACAAGCGCCTGATCTTCGGCGGTGGCGTGGTGTACGGTGCACGCGACCCGGCCAACATCGAAGCGATCATTCGTCCGAAGATGCTCAAGGCCTTCCCACAGCTGAAGAACGTCAAGATCGACTACGCCTGGACCGGCAACTTCCTGCTGACTCTGTCGCGCCTGCCTCAGGTCGGCCGTATCGGCGACAACATCTACTACTCGCAGGGTTGCTCGGGCCACGGCGTGACTTACACCCACCTGGCGGGCAAGGTACTGGCCGAAGCCCTGCGCGGCCAGGCCGAACGTTTCGACGCCTTCGCCGGCCTGCCACACTACCCGTTCCCGGGTGGCCAGATGCTGCGTGTGCCGTTCAGCGCCATGGGTGCCTGGTACTACAGCCTGCGCGATCGTCTGGGCTTCTGATGATGTAAGCAGGTCTGGCCTCTTCGCGGGCACGCCCGCTCCCACAGATACCGCACATGGTTTGAAACTCATGCAGTACCTGTGGGAGCGGGTTTACCCGCGAAAGGGCCGGAGCAGGTAACGCTATTTGTTCAGGCTGCGCACAGCCTGTTTTGCCGCCACTTCCTGGCCCGCCCGGGCCAGTTCATCGGCAGCCTGCAGCCAACGCTGACGGTCCACCTGGGCCGGCAGCTGGCGCGGTGGCTGCACCAGCACCGCCCAACTTCCCTCACTCGCCCACGCCGAAGCAAAGTCATCGAACGCCATCAACTGGCGCCGATGCATCCCCGAGCGCAGCAATACGCGCTTCTTGAAGCTGTCATAGCCGATCAGCACCGCGTAACGCGGCTCGCTCCACCACGCCGAACCTTCTCGGTAACGCAGCAATACCGGATTGCCAGCGGCCACCTGGGTCAGCAGGGCATCCAGTTGCTTGTCCAGCGGGTACACCAGCATGCCGTACTCGCGGGCGACCCGCGGGATGCTCGTTTCCAGCGCATCGGCCCCCTTGGGCAGGTTCAGCGGTTTGTCCAGCAGCCCCGGGGTGATCGGCGCACCTTGCTGGGAGAGCAGCGCGGCCAAGGCCATCGAGCCACTGTGGTTGGCATTGCCGCGGTAGAACGGCACGCTACTGATCTCGACCCGCTGCGGCATGCCCTTGAGGCTTGCGGGCGGTGCACTGGCGCAGCCGCCCAAAGTCGCGGCCACCAGGCAGGCGGCCAACAGTCGACGCGGGACGGTTGCCCAGCGCTTGCAGGAATGTTGCTCCATGGACACTCGCTTGTTTCGGTGCCAGGCAGGCAGCGCCCGGCTCTGGCCACCGATCATAGGGCGCCGCGTTGCGCGGGTATAGTCCGACAAGAGAGCGGAACCAATCGGCTTGAGCCATCGACCTTTGGTCAATGGAACGTCACGGCCGGGCAGCTAGACTAAAGCTGTGTCTGGAGGGCAAACCGCAGGTTGGCCCAAGAGAAGGAGGCACGCATGAGCCTGACCATGGCAATCCTCATGCTGGTGAGTATGTGGCTGAGCGTCGCGGCCGCCATGCTGTGGGGTGTTCTGCGTATCGTGCGGCGTCATTCCCCGCATCACCACCTGCCACCGCAGGCCACGGCCAAGGCGCAACCTGTGCGCAGGGCGCGGCGGCATGCCAGGGCGCACTGAGGCTACTTCACCTGAATGCAAACGGGGCGCCAGGCGCCCCGTTGTCTTGTATCAGCCTTCGGCGGCTTCACGCTTGAGCCGCGCTCGGCGAGCCAGGATGTTGAGGATCTCGATCACCGTCGAGAAGGCCATCGCCGCGTACACATAGCCTTTCGGTACATGGGCGCCAAAACCTTCGGCGATCAGCGTCATGCCGATCATGATCAGGAAGCCCAGCGCCAGCATGACCACCGTCGGGTTGTCGTTGATGAAGTTGGCCAGCGGGTCGGCGGCCACCATCATGACGATGACTGCGGTGATCACGGCAATGATCATGATCGGCAGGTGCTCGGTCATGCCCACGGCGGTGATGATGCTGTCGACCGAGAAGACAATGTCCAGCAACAGGATCTGGAAGATCGCCGCGGCAAAGCCCAGGGTGACCGTGGAAGACACCTTGGCCTCTTCCTTGGCGCCGTGCGGGTCGACGTTCTCGTGGATCTCCTTGGTGGCCTTCCACAGCAGGAACAGGCCGCCAGCGATCAGGATCACGTCCTTCCACGAGAAGGCATTACCGAACACTTCGAACACCGGGTCGGTCAACTGCACGATCCAGGCCACGGTGCTGAGCAGGGCCAGACGCATGACCAACGCCATGCTGATACCGATACGGCGTGCCTTGGAACGGTATTCCACAGGCAGTTTGTTGGTCAGGATCGAGATGAAGATCAGGTTGTCGATACCCAGTACCACTTCCATGGCCACCAACGTAGCCAGGGCGACCCAGGCGGTGGGGCTAGCGGCGAGTTCCAGCAAGTATTCCATTGTTCAAATCCTGAAGCGGCGGTTAGGGTCAGATTTCTTGGGTGTGGGTTTTCTTTTCGGCGTCCTTGGGCTTCTGGCCCTGGTGACCGATGGCATCGCTCAACGCCTGCTGGGCGGCCTTGTTGGTGTCGTCGATGGCCTGCTTGGCCGACTTCGCTGCTTGGTCGAGCATTTGCTGGGCAGACTTCTCGGCCTGGTCGCAACCAGCCAGGCTGAACAGCGCCAGGGCCAGCACCAGCGGAGTCCCAATGGATTTGAGATGCAGCATGGTTTCCTCGCTTGAAAAATCCCGCGGCGCGAAGCGCCTGATGGGGTCGCATTCTAAAAGACGGCAATAGTTCAGGAAAATTCGTATTTCCAGTGTGTATACTTCGGTTTTTTCGAATCGGAACCCGCGCGCGTGCTCAACTATCGCCAGCTCCATTACTTCTGGGCCGTGGCCAAGACTGGCAGCATCGCCCGTGCCAGCGAGCAGCTGAACCTGACGCCGCAGACCATCAGTGGGCAGATCAGCCTGTTCGAGCAGACCTACGGGCTGGAGCTGTTCCAGCGGGTCGGTCGACAACTGGAGCTGACCGAAACCGGCCGTCAGGCACTGGTCTATGCCGAGCAGATGTTCCAGATTGGCGGGGAACTGGAGGCCATGCTCAGGGCCGGCCCGCAGGAGCAGATCCTGTTTCGCGTGGGGGTTGCCGACGTGGTGCCGAAGTCGATCGTCTACCGGCTGCTGGCCCCGACCATGGAGCTGAATGAAGTGCTGCGCATCAATTGCCGCGAAGACAAGCTCGAACGGCTATTGGCAGACCTGGCGATCCAGCGCCTGGACCTGGTGATTTCCGACAGCCCGATGCCCAGCCACCTGGATATCAAGGGTTATAGCCAGAAGCTCGGCGAATGCGGCCTGAGCTTCTTCGCCACCCCGGCCCTGGCCAGCCGGCATGCAGGCCCCTTCCCCGCCTGCCTGCAGGATGCGCCGCTGCTGATTCCCGGGCCGGAAACCGTGGTGCGCAGCCGCCTGTTGCGCTGGCTGGGCGAGCAGCAGGTGCAGCCCAGGATCATTGGCGAGTTCGACGACAGTGCGCTGATGCAGGCATTCGGCCAGTCGGGCAGCGGGATATTCGTGGCGCCGAGCGTGATTGCCGAGGAGGTGTGCCGGCAGTATGGCGTCGCACTGATTGGCCAGACCGAAGCGGTGCATGAGTCGTTCTATGCCATTTCGGTGGAGCGCAAGGTCAAGCATCCGGGGATCGTGGCGATTACCGAGGGGGCACGGCGCGAACTGTTCCACTGGTAGTGGCGGCTCGCGAAAGGACCGGGCCTGAATGTGCTAGAGTCGCGCCCTTTGAAGATTTCGAGACTCCGCTGCACATGACGCCTGTTCTTCGCCTTGTAAACCGCACCAGCCTGGTGACCCAAATCGTCATCGGCCTTGTCGCCGGCATCGCCCTGGCCCTGCTGGCACCTGCCATCGCCCGTGACCTGGGCTTTCTCGGCAAAGTGTTCGTCAGCGCCCTGAAGGCTGTTGCGCCGGTGCTGGTG
The DNA here is from genome assembly GCF_002759075.1 of Pseudomonas sp. 382. NCBI lineage: Bacteria > Pseudomonadati > Pseudomonadota > Gammaproteobacteria > Pseudomonadales > Pseudomonadaceae > Pseudomonas > Pseudomonas sp. 382. Next base: position 6,163 of record NZ_PEMX01000008.1, on the reverse strand, counting down.
TTCATTCTGGTCATGGCGTCGATCGCCAACCACCGCCACGGCCAGGAAACCCACATCCGCCCGATCCTCTGGCTGTACCTGCTGGGCACCTTCGCGGCCGCGGTGGTGGCCGTGGTCGCCAGCATGCTGTTCCCGTCGCAACTGGCCCTGAGGACCAGCGAGGTGGCCCTGAGCGCGCCGGGCGGTATCAGCGAGGTGTTGCAGAACCTGCTGCTGAGCGCGGTCGACAACCCGATCAACGCCTTGCTCAACGCCAACTTCATCGGTGTGCTGACCTGGGCCATCGGCCTGGGCGTGGCCTTGCGCCACGCTGGCGATACCACCCGCACCGTGGTCGAGGACCTGTCCAACGGCGTGACCTTGATCGTGCGCGTGGTGATCCGCTTCGCCCCGCTGGGTATCTTCGGGCTGGTCAGCTCGACCCTGGCCCAGTCTGGCCTGGGCGCCCTGCTCGGCTACCTGCACCTGCTGGGTGTGCTGATCGGCTGCATGCTGTTCGTGGCGCTGGTGATGAACCCGCTGATCGTGTTCTGGAAAATCCGCCGCAACCCTTACCCGCTGACCTTGCTGTGCCTGCGCGAAAGCGGCATTACAGCGTTCTTCACCCGCAGTTCGGCAGCCAACATACCGGTCAACCTGGCGCTGTCGGAGCGCCTGGGGCTGCATGAGGACACCTACTCGGTTTCGATCCCCCTGGGGGCGACCATCAACATGGCAGGCGCGGCAATCACCATCACCGTGCTGACCCTGGCGGCCGTGCATACCCTGGGGATTCCGGTCGACTTGCCGACGGCGGTGCTGCTGAGCCTGGTGGCGGCAATCTGCGCCTGCGGTGCCTCTGGGGTCGCGGGTGGTTCGCTGCTGCTGATTCCGCTGGCGTGCAGCCTGTTCGGCATCCCCAGCGAGATTGCCATGCAGGTGGTAGCGGTGGGCTTCATCATTGGCGTGCTGCAGGATTCGGCGGAGACGGCGCTGAATTCGTCGACCGATGTGTTGTTCACTGCAGCGGCTTGCCAGGCAGAAGAACGGCGCAGCATTTGAGATTGCCGGGGCCGCAAAGCGGTCCCAATTGCCTTACACCCCGGCTTTACCTACGCTAGTGGCCTTTCCCCAGCAATGAGACAGGGCCATGTCAGAACACGAAACCGCAGGCGAAGGCCGCCTCAGCAGCATCGAGATCCGCATTCTCGGCGCGCTCATCGAGAAGCAGGCCACCAGCCCGGAAAGCTACCCGCTGACCCTTAACGCCCTGGTCCTGGCCTGCAACCAGAAAACCAGCCGGGAACCGGTCATGAACCTGACCCCGGGCCAAGTCGGCCAGGCCCTGCGCGCCCTCGAGGGCCAGGGCATGGCACGCCTGCAGATGGGCAGCCGCGCCGACCGCTGGGAACATCGGCTGGACAAGGCCCTGGAACTGGTACCGGCGCAACTGGTGCTGATGGGCCTGATGTTCCTGCGGGGGCCGCAGACCCTCAACGAACTGCTGACCCGCAGCAACCGCCTGCACGACTTCGACGACACCGAGCAGATCCAGCACCAACTGGAGCGCCTGATTTCACGTGACCTGGCCTTGCACCTGCCACGCCAGGCCGGGCAGCGGGAAGACCGCTATACCCATGCCCTGGGTGACCCGGCAGAAATCGAGGCGATTCTGGCAGCGCGCCAGCAAGACGGTGGCGCTCGCAGCAGTGGCAGCAGCGTGTCGGAAGAGCGTATTGAAGCCCTGGAAGCAAGGATCGCGGCGCTGGAAGCACGACTGGCCGAGCTGGAAGGCTGAGCCGCCTAGGGTTCAGGGTCGGGGAAGTTGCGGCAGCTTTTGCGTTCGGCCAGTTCCCGGTCACTGGGGCGCTGGTCGACGAACACGGTGCGGCCGTCTGCGTAGATTTCGAGGTAGCCCCAGTGCAGGTCCTGCTCTTTCTGCCCTGGCTTGGGGGGGACTAGCCACCAGGGTTCGCGGCTGATCAGGGTCATGGTGAAGCTCCTGAGGGTGTCTGCGGTAAGCATAGACACCCTCAGGTTTTGCTTTGTCAGTGTCGGCCCTTTCGCGGCTAAAGCCGCTCCCACAGGTCAACCACAGGCCTGATGGGCAGTGATTTCCCTGTGAGAGCGGCTTTAGCCGCGAAGAGGCCAGTGCAGGCTTACGCCGGTGCCGAAGTGCGGATCAGGTGATCGAACGCCGCCAGCGATGCCTTGGCGCCCTCGCCCACCGCGATGACGATCTGCTTGTACGGCACGGTGGTCACGTCACCTGCGGCAAATACACCCGGCACGCTGGTCTGGCCCTTGGCGTCGACGATGATCTCGCCACGTGGCGACAGCTCGACCGTGCCTTTGAGCCAATCGGTGTTCGGCAGCAGGCCAATCTGCACGAAGATGCCTTCCAGCGCCAGGTCATGCAGCTCATCGGTATTGCGGTCCTTGTAACGCAAACCCGTCACTTTTTCGCCATTGCCAACCACTTCGGTGGTCAGCGCGCTGGTGATCACCTTGACGTTCGGCAGGCTGTGCAGCTTGCGCTGCAGCACAGCATCAGCACGCAGCTGGCTGTCGAACTCGATCAGCGTCACCTGGGCGACGATACCGGCCAGGTCGATGGCCGCCTCCACGCCCGAGTTGCCGCCACCGATCACCGCCACGCGCTTGCCCTTGAACAGCGGGCCGTCGCAGTGCGGGCAGTAGGCCACGCCGCGGGCGCGGTATTCCTGCTCGCCCGGCACGTTCATTTCGCGCCAGCGGGCGCCCGTGGCGAGGATCACCGTCCTGGCCTTGAGCGAGGCACCGCCGGCCAGGCGCACTTCGTGCAGGCCGCCGTCGCTGGCCGGGATCAGCGCTTCGCCGCGCTGCAGGTTCATGATGTCGACGTCGTACTGCTTGACGTGCTCTTCCAGCGCCGTGGCCAGCTTCGGCCCTTCGGTTTCCTGCACCGAAATGAAGTTTTCGATGGCCAGGGTATCGAGCACCTGGCCGCCGAAACGCTCGGCAGCGACACCGGTGCGGATGCCTTTACGGGCGGCATAGATGGCCGCTGCGGCCCCCGCAGGGCCACCGCCGACCACCAGCACGTCGAAGGCGTCCTTGGCGTTGATCTTCTCGGCCTGGCGGGCACCGGCGTTGATGTCGATCTTGCCGAGGATTTCTTCGAGGCCCATGCGGCCCTGGCCGAACACTTGGCCGTTCAGGTAGATGCTCGGCACCGCCATGATCTTGCGCGACTCGACTTCATCCTGGAACAGCGCACCGTCGATGGCCACGTGGCGCACATTGGGGTTGAGCACGGCCATCAGGTTCAGCGCCTGGACCACGTCCGGGCAGTTCTGGCACGACAGCGAGAAGTAGGTTTCGAAGGTGAATTCGCCTTCCAGCGCCTGGATCTGCTCGATCACTTCGGCACTGGCCTTGGACGGGTGGCCGCCGACTTGCAGCAGCGCCAGCACGAGGGAGGTGAATTCGTGGCCCATGGGGATGCCGGCAAAGCGCAGGCTAATGTCGGCACCCGGGCGGTTCAGCGAGAACGAAGGGCGACGGGCATCGCTGCCGTCCGCGCTGAAGGTAATGAGGTTCGACAGGCCGGCGATTTCCACCAGCAGGTCGTGCAGTTCGCGGGACTTCGCGCCGTCGTCGAGGGAGGCAACGATCTCGATCGGCTGGGTGACCCGCTCCAGGTAGGTTTTCAGTTGCGATTTCAGCGTGGCGTCCAACATACGGGCGATTCCTTTTTTCAAAACTCAGATACAAAAACGCCCAGGCGAGGTCGCCCGGGCGCTTTTACGGGGCGGTAGGTGTTTCAGCTTTGGCGGCTGGCTACCGCCCGCGACGTGCACATCGGCTTAGATCTTGCCGACCAGGTCCAGCGACGGAGCCAGAGTGGCTTCGCCTTCTTTCCACTTGGCCGGGCAAACTTCGCCTGGGTGAGCGGCAACGTACTGGGCAGCCTTGACTTTGCGCAGCAGCTCGGCTGCGTCGCGGCCAACACCACCGTCGTTCAGTTCGACGATCTTGATCTGGCCTTCCGGGTTGATCACGAAAGTACCGCGATCGGCCAGGCCGGCTTCTTCGATCAGCACGTCGAAGTTGCGCGAGATGACGTGGGTCGGGTCACCGATCAGCGGGTACTGGATCTTGCCGATGGTTTCCGAAGTGTCGTGCCAGGCTTTGTGGGTAAAGTGGGTGTCGGTCGATACGCCGTAGATTTCCACGCCCAGCTTCTGGAACTCTGCGTAGTTGTCGGCGAGGTCACCCAGCTCGGTCGGGCAAACGAAGGTGAAGTCGGCCGGGTAGAAGAACACGACGGACCACTTGCCTTTCAGGTCGGCTTCGCTGACCTGAACGAACTCGCCCTTGTGGTAGGCGGTGGCGTTGAACGGTTTGACCTGGCTGTTGATGATAGGCATGAGAGACGCTCCTTCATGGGGTTGGAATCAGTTGATGGAAAGAATCCTAACTGCTGGCCCCGACAAAGGCTCATTGGCAAAGCTCATGCTTGTGATTGGTTTTGGCTATAACCGCAGATAATTAATAGAAGGGAATGGGCTGAGCAAAGGATTGCGCGGTATTCGAGGCCTCATCACCGGAGGGCGGTGACGAGGCCCGCCGCGTCAGCGGGTGACGGTGCGCATGGTGACGAACTCTTCAGCGGCAGTCGGGTGCACGCCAATGGTGTCGTCGAACAACTGCTTGGTCGCTCCGGCCTTGAGGGCGATACCCAGGCCCTGGATGATCTCGCCGGCGTCCGGGCCGACCATGTGGCAGCCCAGCACCTTGTCGGTCTCGGCGTCGACCACCAGCTTCATCAGGGTCTTCTCCTGGATGTCGGTGAGGGTCAGCTTCATGGCGCGGAAGCGGCTCTCGAAGATCTGCACCTTGTGCCCAGCTGCCAGTGCCTGTTCCTCGGTGAGGCCGACAGTGCCAATCGGTGGCTGGCTGAACACCGCCGTCGGGATGTTCTGATAATCCACCTTGCGGTACTGCTCTGGCTTGAACAGGCGCCTGGCCACGGCCATGCCTTCGGCCAGGGCCACCGGGGTGAGCTGCACGCGGCCGATCACATCGCCAATGGCGAGGATCGACGGCGCGGTGGTCTGGTACTGCTCGTCGACGCGGATGAAGCCGCGGGCATCCAGTTCAACCCCGGTGTTCTCCAGGCCCAGGTTATCGAGCATCGGGCGGCGCCCGGTGGCGTAGAACACGCAATCGGTGACCAGCTCGCGGCCGTCCTTGAGGGTGGCTTTCAGGCTGCCGTCTTCAAGCTTGTCAATGCGCTGGATGTCGGCGTTGAACTGCAGGTTCATGCCGCGTTTTTCCAGCTCTTCCTTGAGGTGGGTACGCACCGAGCCGTCGAAACCACGCAGGAACAGTTCACCGCGGTAGAGCAAGGTGGTGTCGGCGCCCAGGCCCTGGAAGATGCCGGCGAACTCGACGGCAATATAACCACCGCCGACCACCAGCACGCGGCGCGGCAGCTCCTTGAGGTAGAACGCCTCGTTGGAGGTGATGGCCAGTTCCTTGCCCGGAATGTCCGGCACCTGCGGCCAGCCGCCGGTGGCAATCAGGATGTGCTCGGCGCTGAACCGCTGGCCGTCCACTTCCACCTCGTTGGCACCGGTGATGCGGGCATGGCCTTGCAGCAGGGTCACGCCACTGTTCACCAGCAGGTTGCGGTAGATGCCATTGAGGCGCTCGATCTCGCGGTTCTTGTTGGCGATCAGCGTGCCCCAGTCGAAATGGCCCTCTTCCAGGGTCCAGCCAAAACCGGCCGCCTGCTCCAGCTCATCGGCGACGTGGGCGCCGTATACCAGCAGTTTCTTCGGCACGCAGCCGACGTTGACGCAGGTGCCACCGAGGTAGCGGCTCTCGGCCACTGCCACTTTTGCACCAAAGCCCGCAGCGAAGCGCGCTGCGCGGACACCGCCGGAACCGGCGCCAATCACGAACAGATCAAAATCGTAGGCCATGTATTCACTCTCCTAGGCAGGCGCCCAGCATAACGCACTGGGGCCGCTTTGCGCCCCTTCGCGGGCTTGCCCGCTCCCACAGGTATGGACTGCCCCCAAGAAGTTGGACACCAATCCAACCCTTGGGGGATTCATGGCCAAGTACACTGAGCAGTTCAAGCTCACAGCAATCACTGCCTATTTGGATGGCAGCAACGGTTTCCGTACGGTAG
>NZ_PEMX01000089.1:0-1678 GCF_002759075.1 Pseudomonas sp. 382 | reverse complement strand
CCAGGCTGTGTGAAAACGCAGTAAACACATCAAAAACCCATAGTCGAGCTGACTGTCTGTGGGATCAGCACGCGAGAGTGCGAATAGCTCACCCAGCGAAAAAGACGTTTGCAGCACTATATGGGCCGCGTCAGCGGCCCATATAGCTGTTTGCGGGCCAGCAAACAGCGGGGTTTAAGGCCTGATCGCCTCAAGTAAACCTGCGATACCGAAGATGCTCATCATTCGTTTGAGGTTGTAGGCGAGCACGTGAAGGCTCATTTCGGTGCTTACCCTCGGCAGGGTTTTGGTCAGGAAGTGCGTACTTCCCATCCAGAATTTGATCGTGCCAAAGGGATGCTCCACCGTCTGCCGGCGAACCTTCATCTTCCCCGGATCATGCTCCAATCGAATCTGCACCTTTTCGACTACGGCTTCATGCTCCCAGCGCTTTAATCGCCGCTCTTTACCGGTCGTACACTGCTTCTGCATGGAGCAGCTCTGGCATCCTGAAAACCAGTAGCAGTGCAGTAGCATGCCGTCTTCCACTGAGGAATGCCGGCGCGTCAGCAACTGGCCCGCAGGGCATCGATATTCGTCCGAAGCAGCAATGTAGATGAAGTCCTGCTTGCCGAATCTGCCTTCCGCTTTGCTGCTCGATGTCAGGGGTTTAGGTACAAAGGTGGTGATGCCAGCTTGCTCGCAAGCAAGGATTTCCGGGCCTTTGTAATAGCCTCGATCAGCAACCACCGTCAGCGGCTCAGCACCGATTTCTTCCCGTGCCTGGTTAGCCATGTTGCTCAGTTGCCCGCGATCATTACCAACGTTGGTCACCTCATGGGCAATGATCAGATGGTGTTTGTCGTCAACTGCTGTTTGTACGTTGTACCCAACTGTGCCGGAGCCTCGGCCGCTTGTGGCCATTGAACGGGCATCTGGATCGGTAAGTGAGATCTGCTGATCGGAACTCGCTTGAAGCTGCGCCTCGATGTCCTTGAGTTTTTGCATCTGCTGTTTCAGTTTTTCGACTTTGTCTTTCAACCGCTCAGTCTTGGCTTCGGCCACTTCCGGCGCTGCCCGATCCGCTGAATCCATTGCTGCTAGATAGCGGTCGATGCTCTGCTCGACCTGCTGCATGCGCGCCTTCACTTTGCCTTGAGTGAAATTGCGGTCGCGGTTATTCACGGCTTTGAATTTGCTGCCGTCGATGGCGATGATCGATTGGGAGAAGAGATTGAGGTTGCGGCAAAGCACTACGAACTGTCGGCAGACGCTGCGAATGGCTTTACCGTTGTCTCTACGAAAGTCGGCAATCGTTTTGAAGTCAGGCGCCAATCGGCCCGTTAGCCACATCAACTCGACATTACGCTCTGCCTCACGCTCAAGCCGGCGGCTGGACTGAATCCGATTGAGATAGCCATAGATGTAGATTTTTAGCAGCACGGCTGGATGGTACGCCGGGCGACCCGTTGCCGCAGGATCGACACCGTCGAACCCGAGTGCTCCAAGGTCGAGTTCATCGACGAAAACGTCGACTACCCGAACTGGGTTTTCTTCGGTGACGTAATCGTCCAGGCACTCCGGCAGCAACGTGACTTGCGTCCGAGCCTCACCTTCGATGAATCGCTTCATGACCGTCCCCGCCAGGATCTCGACGGTCAGAAGGTTAGACAATCGCAGGCGTTTTCACACAGCCTGG
>NZ_PEMX01000088.1:0-1773 GCF_002759075.1 Pseudomonas sp. 382 | reverse complement strand
CCACCGTAACAGATGTCCAGGACACCACCACAGTGTCGCTGTCGGCAACGCCAAGCGTGGCCGAGGGTGGGCAGATCGTTTACACCGCCACTCTGAGCAATGCTGCGCAGTCGGCGGTAACCGTCACACTAAGCAATGGCCAGACCATTACCATCGGTGCCAATCAGACCTCCGGAAGCGTCGCCGTTGCCGCGCCCGCTGATGATCCGTATATCGATGCCGGTCAGGTGAGCGCCCACATCACCAATGCCTCGGGTGGCAACTTCGAGAACCTGGCGATCAACAGCACGGCGGCAGCCACCACCGTCACTGACACCATCGACACCTCAACCGTCACGCTAACCGCCACCCCATCTGTGACCGAAGGCGGCACCATCATCTACACCGCCACGGTGAATGCGCCGGTCACCGGCAGCCCGGTCGTGGTCAGCCTGGCCAACGGCCAGACCATCACCATCCCGGTCGGCCAAAGCTCCGGTACCGCCACGGGTGTGGCGACCAATGACGTCTATCAAGGCCACGCGGCCGTCACCAACAGCATTACCAGCGTCAGCGGCGGAAACTACGAAAACCTGGTCGCCAACCAGGCGCCAGTCAGCACTGCGGTCACCGATGTACAAGACACCACCACTGTCACCCTGACCGCCACGCCTTCCGTGGCCGAGGGTGGCACCATCATTTACACCGCCACTGTAGGGGCGCCGGTCACCGGCAGCCCGGTCGTAGTCAGCCTGGCTAACGGCCAGAGCATCACCATCCCGGTCGGCCAAAGCTCCGGTACCGCCACGGGTGCTGTCACCAACGACGTCTATCAAGGCCACGAGTCAGCCACCAACAGCATCACCAGCATCAGCGGTGGCAACTACGAAAACCTGGTCGCCAACCAAGCGCCAGTCAGCACTACGGTCACCGATGTACAAGACACCACCACTGTCACCCTGACCGCCACGCCTTCCGTAGCTGAGGGCGGCATCATCATTTACACCGCCACTGTAGGGGCTCCGGTCACCGGCAGCCCAGTCGTAGTCAGCCTCGCAAACGGGCAGACCATCTCCATTCCGGTTGGTCAGAGCTCCGGTACCGCCACCGGTGCCGTAACCAACGACGTCTACCAAGGCCACGCGGCGGTCACCAACAGCATCACCAGCGTCAGCGGCGGAAACTACGAAAACCTGGTTGCAAACCAGGCGCCTGTCAGCACCGCCGTTACCGATGTCCAGGACACCACGACCGTCTCGCTGACGGCGACGCCTAGCGTGGCCGAAGGTGGGCAGATCGTTTACACCGCCACCCTGACCAATGCTGCGCAGTCGGCGGTAACCGTCACGCTAAGCAATGGCCAGACCATCACCATCGGTGCCAATCAGACCTCCGGAAGCGTCGCCGTTGCCGCGCCCGCTGATGATCCGTATATCGATGCCGGCCAGTTGAGCGCCCACATCACCAATGCGTCGGGTGGCAACTTCGAGAACCTGGCGATCAACAGCACGCCAGCGGTGACCAACGTTACCGATACTGTAGATACCTCGACAGTGAGCCTGACCGCCACGCCGTCGGTGGCCGAAGGCGGCACGATCATCTACACCGCCACGGTGACGGCGCCAGTCACCGGCTCCTCCGTCGTGGTAACTCTGGCCAACGGCCAGACCATCACCATCCCGGTCGGCCAAAGCTCCGGTACCGCCACGGGTGCCGTGACTAACGACGTCTATCAAGGCCACGCGGCGGTCACCAACAGCATCACCAGCGTCAGCGGCGGAAACTACGAAAACC
>NZ_PEMX01000087.1:0-2282 GCF_002759075.1 Pseudomonas sp. 382 | reverse complement strand
TTTTGGATAAGAGGTGCGCTGGCGCATGGTGATCCTTGCGATAAGGGCGATGGTGTCCACGTATTTTTAGGTGGACACCATCGCCCTTAATGCTGAGATTCTGAAGGTGTGTTTGCTGGCCGCTTACACTTGGGCAGCTCTCCAGCATAGTTCAGCCGCCGAGAATGTCCTGTTCCTGGACCTTTAGGAGAAGGTTTTGTCGAGGATCAAGGCGTCCGCTTTCGCCGGGCCTGATAGCGTGCCAGGAGAGATTGAACAGAGAGACCATGAACCAAGATGCTCAGCGCAACGACTGACAGAACCAGGTTGCTACTCTGCGCTGCAGCATTTGGGGGAAGCCCGTGATTTATCGCGTAGAAGAGATAGTACAGGCTGCCGATTCCCTTGATACCGAACCAGCCCAGAAGTCCTCGCTGCGGAGCATCCAAACCTTGGCGCAAAGGGGTGAGAAAAACACTGAGTGGTCGGATGATACAGAACAGTGCGCCCGCTACGATGAGCCCCTGCCAATCCCAGTGCTCCAGCAGCACCACACCCAAGAGTGTGACCAGAAAGACTTCCATTGCTCGCTCAACCAGGCTGCCAAACGCCAACATATCACCCAGCATGATCCCTGCCGCGACGCGGGAGTCGTCGAGCTCTGCGACATCCCCCTTAACGGCCAGCTCTGGCGCCACATGCTGGTGACCCACCACCGGCTGCACCAGATGTTCTGCCGCAGGATCTGAAGGACTCGCAGCAGTAAGCACTTCGGCCTGCCGCAGCCCGAGTCCCGCGGCGAACACGGCCAGGAAGCCATAACCCTGTATCGCCTCGGTGATGACATAAGCAAGCGCCACGAGAGCGAGGGCAAGATAATCATTAGGCGAGACAGTGCTGTCGTCGTTGCGCAAGCGCAAGTAGAGGGTCAGCTTGCCTAGGCCTCTTCCCATCCAATACCCGCACAATGCGCCGGCGGAGGCTGCCCATAGCACATCCCCGAAGACCCAATGGATGAACCACGGCTCCCCGGGATCTCGCTGTAACAGCAGCCCCAGCGTTACGAAGGGAAAGGCCACACCGTCGTTCAACCCGGCCTCTCCCGACAAACCGAAGCGCACAGGGTCATCATCCTGGGCATCTACCACCTGCACGAGGGTTGCAAGCACCGGATCTGTGGGGGCGAGAATGGCGCCAATTAGCACCGAAACGCCCCAACTCATGTTGAGTGCATAATGAAGCAGGAGGCTTACACCTCCTATGCACAGCACGAGCACTGGGCCCGCAAGGTAGAACGCTGTCCGCCACCTGGGATTTCGAAGTGGCAAACGCAATTTGAGGCCGCTGAAGAAAAGAGAGAACAGCACGGCCACTTCGGTGAGGTGTTCCAGCCAACCACTCGATTTAGAGAGGTCCAACTGTAGCAACCCTAGAGCAGGTGAACCGAGCGTGGTGCCAAGGCCAAGACAAACCACCGAGGTGGTAACCGGTGCCCAGCGAAGATAGGACGATGACAGGGCTAGGACCAAGAGCACTGCGCCCAGCATGGCGAACCAAACGATGAAGGTCATTACCCAAACGCCTTGAAACTCAGATGGTGAGCGTTCGAGTGGGTACCGAAGCGGCTCGTTCAGCCTGTCTCCAGATGTCACTTGTCTAGCCGACCAAATGTAAAAAAAGATTTCAGGCTCTCACGACGGTCCTACGTTCTAGTACACCTAGGAGAAAGTCATGAAATTCGCGCAGTTCTGCCAATGGCTCGCCAACCGGTCGGGGAAGCCAAGTACATTTTTGATCGCCGTGGTGCTCATTGGGTTATGGGCTATCTCAGGGCCCTGGTTCCACTACAACGACACCTGGCAGCTCATCATCAACACCTCTACGACGATCGTCACTTTCCTGATGGTGTTTCTGATCCAGAACACGCAGAACAGGGATAACGACATCATCCACGTGAAGCTGGACGAGCTGATTCGAGCCACCAAGTCGGCTCAACGTTCTGTCTTGGATTTGGAAGATATGGACAGCAAAGAGCTTCGAGCGCTGCGCAGGGAATACCGCGCGATGGCTGAAAATTGCGGTCAAGCGGATTTGCAGGAGCCAAGCGCTCCTGAGGATGGAGAGCAGCGCGTAAATATCGATCAGCAACGCTAGCCTGGGGGGTTTGATTGATTAAGGAAACTCCGAACAAGTCAGCACAGGCCATCTGACCTGTGCTGAAATAGCCCTCTGTCCAACAGCCCTCTACAAGCCCTCCTTCCCATGAGTCAGATGAGCTTTTCCGATTTCGAGTACGCCGGTAA
>NZ_PEMX01000086.1:0-2384 GCF_002759075.1 Pseudomonas sp. 382 | reverse complement strand
GTAAGCGGCCAGCAAACACACCTTCAGAATCTCAGCATTAAGGGCGATGGTGTCCACCTAAAAATACGTGGACACCATCGCCCTTATCGCAAGGATCACCATGCGCCAGCGCACCTCTTATCCAAAACCGTTCAAAGCCCAAGTCGTCCAGGAATGTCTTCAACCTGACGTATCGATAGCCAGCATCGCGCTGCGCCATGGCATCAACGCCAACCTGGTGCGCAAATGGATTCCGCTCTATCGTGACCGTCAACCTGACGCGCTACCGGCATTCGTGCCGCTGACGATGAAGCCCGAATCTGAGCCTGCACAACCCACACTGGCGCGCATCGAAATTCCGTTCAAACTACAAACAGTCACAGTGATCTGGCCCGCTGTCGATCCCGATGGCTGTGCGCGCTTCATTCGCGGTCTCGTCAAATGATTCGCATCGATACAATCTGGCTCGCCACCGAGCCCATGGACATGCGCGCCGGCACCGAAACGGCGTTGGCCCGCGTCGTCGCGGTCTTCGGTGCGGCGAAGCCGCACTGCGCTTATCTCTTTGCCAACCGCCGCGCCAACCGGATGAAGGTGCTAGTGCATGACGGCATTGGCGTGTGGTTGGCAGCACGCCGACTGAACCAAGGTAAATTCCACTGGCCGGGCGCTCGTCACGGCGCTCAAATGGAACTGGACAGCGAGCAAGTTCAGGCACTCATCGTCGGATTACCTTGGCAACGCATGGGTGCCAACAGCACCATCACACGGCTTTAGTACTGACTATTGGCATAACCGCCAATCGCCGCCAGTGTGTTGCTCTGGCATGATTGGCGGCATGACTTCTTTACCCGACCTCGACCAACTGACCCCTGCAGAGCTGCGCGCGTTGCTCGAGCAGACGCTGACATTGCAGTCTCAAGTCGAGACGATGAGTCGCAAGATCCAGAACGACAAGATCGTCATCGAGCAGCTCACTCATGAGATCGCTGTCCTCAAACGTCATAAGTACGCCAAACGCAGCGAACAGATCAGTCCAGAGCAAGGCCGCTTGCTCGATGATTTGCTCAGCACTGACCTTGAGGCCATCGAAGCCGAGCTGAACGCACTTCATCCCGACCCAGCCCCAAAAGAGCCAGGCCAGAAGCCCAAGCGCGCACCACTGCCTGCACAGCTTCCGCGCACCGTGATTCATCATGAACCCGACAACACCCAATGTGCGTGTGGCTGCGAGCTTCAGCGCATCGGTGAAGATGTCAGCGAAAAGCTCGATTACACGCCGGGCGTGTTCACGGTTGAGCAGCATGTACGTGGAAAGTGGGCCTGCCGAAGTTGCGAAACCCTGATACAGGCACCGGTTCCGGCGCAAGTCATCGACAAAGGCATCCCCACCGCAGGTCTGCTGGCCCATGTCATGGTGGCCAAGTTCGCTGACCACCTGCCGTTGTACCGGCAGGAAAAGATCTTTGGCCGCGCCGGCCTGGCGATTCCACGCTCGACACTGGCCCGGTGGGTCGGGCAAACCGGCGCGCAGCTTCAACCGCTTGTCGATGCCCTGCGTGAAGCGGTGCTGGCTCAACCAGTCATCCACGCCGATGAAACACCGGTTCAGATGTTGGCACCGGGTGAAAAGAAAACCCATCGAAGTTATGTGTGGGCCTATAGCAGCACTGCTTACGCAGAGCTTAAATCCGTGGTTTACGACTTCAGCCCGAGCCGTGCCGGCGAGCATGCGCGTAACTTCCTGGGCGACTGGCGCGGCAAGTTGGTGTGCGATGACTTTGCCGGCTACAAGGCCAGTTTCGAACAGGGCATCGTCGAGATTGGCTGCATGGCCCATGCGCGCCGTAAGTTCTTTGACTTGCATGCGGCGAACAAGAGCCAGTTGGCCGAGCAGGCCCTTCTGACAATCGGTGCGCTCTACGAGGTCGAACGGCAGGCCAAGGACATGAGCGAAGACGACCGTCGGCGAATACGTCAGCGAGATGCGGTTCCCATCGCTGAAAAACTGCATGACTGGATGCTGACCCAGCGCGAGCTGGTACCCGAAGGCTCGACCATCGCCAAAGCTCTGGATTACAGCTTGAAACGCTGGGTAGCGCTGACGCGCTACCTGGACGACGGCGCCTTGCCCATCGATAACAACCACGTCGAGAACCAAATACGACCGTGGGCACTTGGGCGTGCCAATTGGTTGTTCGCAGGATCACTGCGCAGTGGCAAGCGGGCGGCGGCGATCATGAGCCTGATTCAGTCGGCGCGCATGAATGGACATGATCCGTATGCCTATCTCAAGGACGTGTTGACGCGACTGCCAACACAGCGGGCTAGCGAGATTGAGGCTTTGCTGCCGCATCAATGGGAACCGGCCTGACTTACGCAAGGTGAGTTGGGCGGACGCTTAC
>NZ_PEMX01000085.1:0-2474 GCF_002759075.1 Pseudomonas sp. 382 | reverse complement strand
GGTTTGCGACCAGGTTTTCGTAGTTGCCGCCGCTGACGCTGGTGATGCTGTTGGTAACTGCCGCGTGGCCTTGATAGACGTCATTGCTCACGGCGCCGGTGGCGGTACCGGAGGTTTGACCGACCGGAATGGTGATGGTCTGGCCGTTAGCCAGGTTGACCAGGACCGGGCTACCGGTGACCGGAGCACCTACTGTGGCGGTGTAAATGATGGTGCCACCCTCGGCCACGGAAGGCGTGGCGGTCAAGGTGACGGTGGTGGTGTCTTGCACATCGGTAACGGTGGTACTGACGGGCGCCTGATTGGCGACCAGGTTTTCGTAATTGCCGCCGCTGACGCTGGTGATACTGTTGGTAACTGCCGCGTGGCCTTGATAGACGTCGTTAGTCACGGCACCGGTGGCGGTACCGAAGCTCTGGCCAACCGGAATGGTGATGCTCTGGCCGTTGGCCAGGCTGACTACGACCGGGCTGCCGGTGACCGGCGCACCTACTGTGGCGGTGTAAATGATAGTGCCACCCTCGGCCACGGAGGACGAGGCGGTCAAGGTGACGGTGGTGGTGTCTTGCACATCGCTAACGGTGGTGCTGACGGGCGCCTGATTTGCGACCAGGTTTTCGTAGTTGCCACCGCTGACGCTGGTGATGCTGTTGGTGACCGCCGCGTGGCCTTGGTAGACGTCGTTGGTTACGGCACCGGTGGCGGTACCGGAGCTCTGGCCAACCGGAATGGAGATGGTCTGCCCGTTTGCGAGGCTGACTACGACTGGGCTGCCGGTGACCGGAGCCCCTACAGTGGCGGTGTAAATGATGGTGCCGCCCTCAGCTACGGAAGGCGTGGCGGTCAGGGTGACAGTGGTGGTGTCTTGTACATCGGTGACCGTAGTGCTGACTGGCGCTTGGTTGGCGACCAGGTTTTCGTAGTTGCCGCCGCTGACGCTGGTGATGCTGTTGGTAACTGCCGCGTGGCCTTGATAGACGTCATTGCTCACGGCGCCGGTGGCGGTACCGGAGCTTTGGCCGACCGGGATGGTGATGCTCTGGCCATTGGCCAGGCTGACTATGACCGGACTGCCGGTGACAGGGGCGCCCACTGTTGCCGTATAGATAATGGTGCCGCCTTCCGCCACGGACGGCGTGGCGGTCAGGGTGACGCTAGTGGTGTCCTGGACATCGGTAACGGATGTGCTGACCGGTGCCTGGTTTGCGACCAGATTTTCGTAGTTGCCACCGCTGACGCTGGTAATGCTGTTGGTGACGGCTGCGTGGCCTTGATAGACGTCGTTAGTCACGGCCCCCGTGGCGGTACCTGCGCTTTGGCCAGCCGGGATGGTGATGCTCTGGCCGTTAGCCAGGTTGACCACGACCGGACTTCCCGTGACAGGAGCATCAACAGTTGCGGTGTAAATAATGGTGCCACCCTCGGCCACGGAGGACGAGGCGGTCAAGGTGACGGTGGTGGTGTCTTGCACATCGCTAACGGTGGTGCTGACTGGCGCCTGATTGGCGACCAGGTTTTCGTAGTTGCCACCGCTGACGCTGGTGATGCTGTTGGTGACTGCCGCGTGGCCTTGGTAGACGTCATTGGTCACGGCACCCGTGGCAGTGCCGGAACTCTGGCCGACCGGAATGGTGATGGTCTGGCCGTTGGCCAAGCTGACTACGACCGGGCTGCCGGTGACAGGGGCGCCCACTGTAGCCGTATAAATAATGGTGCCGCCTTCCGCCACGGACGGCGTGGCGGTCAGGGTGACGCTGGTGGTGTCTTGCACATCGGTAACGGAGGTGCTGACCGTTGCCTGATTTGCGACCAGGTTCTCGTAATTGCCACCGCTGACCGCAGTGATTTGGTTACTGACGGCCGCGTGGCCTTGATAGACGTCATTGGTCACCACACCCGTGGCGGTACCGGAGCTCTGGCCAACCGGAATGGAGATGGTCTGCCCGTTTGCGAGGCTGACTACGACTGGGCTGCCGGTGACCGGAGCCCCTACAGTGGCGGTGTAAATGATGGTGCCGCCCTCAGCTACGGAAGGCGTGGCGGTCAGGGTGACAGTGGTGGTGTCCTGCACATCTGTGACGCTGGTGCTGACTGGCGCTTGATTGGCAACCAGATTTTCGTAGTTGCCGCCGCTGACGCTGGTAATGCTGTTGGTGACGGCCGCGTGGCCTTGATAGACGTCATTGGTCACCGCACCCGTGGCGGTACCGGAGCTTTGGCCGACCGGGATGGTGATGGTCTGGCCGTTGGCCAGGTTGACCAGGACCGGGCTACCGGTGACCGGAGCACCTACTGTGGCGGTGTAAATGATGGTGCCACCCTCGGCCACGGAAGGCGTGGCGGTCAAGGTGACAGTGGTGGTGTCTTGTACATCGGTGACGCTGGTGCTGACTGGCGCTTGATTGGCAACCAGGTTTTCGTAGTTGCCGCCGCTGACGCTGGTGATGCTGTTGGTAACTGCCGCATGGCCTTGA
>NZ_PEMX01000084.1:0-2588 GCF_002759075.1 Pseudomonas sp. 382 | reverse complement strand
CTCGTGCGCATGCCTTGGTCGATAACGATGGCCCCTTGCGCATTGACAGTGACCCCCGCCGCGTCCAGCGCGAGGCTGCGCGTATTCGGTGCCCGACCGGTGGCAACCAGCAACTTGTCAGCGCGCAATTCACCGTGTCCGGTGGTCAGCACGAATTCGCCGTTCACATGGGCGACCTGGCTGGCTTGCGTGTGCTCCAGCACCTCGATGCCCTCGGCGCGGAAAGCGGCTGTCACGGCCTCGCCGATGGCCGGGTCTTCCCGGAAGAACAAGGTGCCGCGTGCCAGGATCGTGACCTGGCTGCCGAGCCGGGCAAAGGCTTGCGCCAGTTCCAACGCCACCACCGACGAACCGATCACGGCCAGGCGTGCGGGAATGGTGTCGCTGACAAGCGCTTCGGTGGAAGTCCAGTAGGGTGACTCTTTCAGGCCCGGAATCGGCGGCACGGCCGGACTGGCACCGGTGGCGACCAGGCAGCGGTCGAACGTTACCTCGCGCTCGCCACCCTCGTTCAAACGGACGACCAGGCTCTGGTCGTCCTTGAAACGCGCTTCACCGTGCAAAACGGTGATGGCTGGATTGCCGTCCAGGATGCCTTCGTATTTGGCGTGCCGCAGTTCATCGACACGGGCCTGCTGCTGGGCCAGCAGTTTGCTGCGGTCAATCGCAGGCACAGTTGCCGCAATACCGCCGTCGAACGGACTTTCCCGGCGCAGATGGGCAATATGGGCAGCGCGGATCATGATCTTGGACGGCACACAGCCGATATTGACGCAGGTGCCGCCGATGGTGCCGCGTTCGATCAGCGTGACCGTCGCGCCTTGCTCGACGGCCTTCAGCGCCGCCGCCATCGCGGCCCCGCCGCTGCCAATGATGGCGATATGCAAACCGGCGCCCTCAAGTGCATCACGGATTTTTGGTTCATCTTTGAAATCACCAACCCGGATCGAGCCTTGATAACCCAATGCGGCGATGGCGGCCAGCAGTTGGTTGTGGCTCACGGCGGTGTCTGCCATGACTTGCGCGCGGCTTTCTGGATAGGACACCACAGCGGCATTCACGCCGGGAATCTTTTCCAAAGCATCTTTGACATGGGTGGCGCAGGATGTGCAGGTCATGCCATTCACGGTGATTTCGGTCATTTTTTTACTCCATTGAATTTCGGTGTGCAGCAGGCATCGGCTTGGCGTTTTCGTTGGATGGCGTAGATGGTCAAGCCGATGAAAATCGCCAGCGCAGGCAGCAGCACATAGTCCAGATAGCCGGTCAGCGCGGACAAGCCGACCACACCGAGCAAAATGACCAGAACAGGGGTGAAGCAACACAGCGCCACGAGGGTTGTGCCAATGATGCTGACCCGCAGCAGTGTCTTCGGGTCTTTCATGATCAGTTCTTGACTGATGATGGGTAGCCCGCATCCTCGGTAGCCTTGGTCAGTTTCTGCACGCTGGTCTTGGCATCATCGAAGGTGACCACCGCTTCGCGCGTCTCGAAGGTCACGTCAACTTTACTGACGCCATCGACCTTGGAAATCGCCTTCTTGACAGTGATCGGACAGGCCGAGCAGGTCATGCCCGGTACGGACAGCGTAACGGTCTGGGTGGCGGCCCACACGGGGGCAACAACGGCAGCGAGGGCAAGGGCGGAAAGCAGCTTTTTCATGGTGAACTCCTGTGATCAATAGAAAAATGGCACGACGTAGGGAAATCCGAGCGCGACCAAAACCAGCACGGCCACGCCCCAGAAAATGAGCTTGTAAGTAGCTCGCACTTGGGGAATCGCGCAAACCTCACCCGGTTTGCAGGCGGCTGACGGCCGGTAGATGCGCCGCCAGGCGAAGAACAACGCCACCAGCGCCACGCCGATAAAGATGGGGCGATAGGGTTCCAACACCGTCAAGTTGCCGATCCAAGCGCCGCTGAACCCCAAGGCGATCAGAACCAGCGGCCCGAGGCAGCAAGCCGAGGCGAGGATGGCGGCCAGCCCGCCAGTGAAGAGCGCGCCGCGCCCGTTTTGAGGTTCAGACATACGTTTGTCCTTTCGAATCTGAATTGGATAGCTTAAGCTTACTTCCGTAGTTATGTACGGAGTCAAGCGATATGGAAAACAATTTGGAGAACCTGACCATTGGCGTTTTCGCCAGGACGGCCGGGGTCAATGTGGAGACCATCCGGTTCTATCAGCGCAAGGGCTTGCTCCCGGAACCGGACAAGCCTTACGGCAGCATTCGCCGCTATGGCGAGACGGATGTAACGCGGGTGCGCTTCGTGAAATCAGCCCAGCGGTTGGGCTTCAGCCTGGATGAGATCGCCGAGCTGCTGCGGCTGGAGGATGGCACCCATTGCGAGGAAGCCAGCAGCCTGGCCGAGCACAAGCTCAAGGACGTGCGCGAGAGGATGGCTGACCTGGCGCGCATGGAGGCCGTGCTGTCTGATTTGGTGTGCGCCTGCCATGCGCGGAAGGGGAACGTTTCCTGCCCGCTGATTGCGTCACTGCAAGGGAAGAAAGAACCGCGCAGTGCGGACGCGGTGTAGCCCGAGGGAACTACGCCTTAGCGTGCTTTATTTTCCGTTTTCTGAGGCGACTCC
>NZ_PEMX01000083.1:0-2764 GCF_002759075.1 Pseudomonas sp. 382 | reverse complement strand
GCACGGCGGCAGTCACCACTGTCAGTGATACCATCGACACCTCTACCGTTACGCTAACCGCGACCCCATCTGTGACCGAAGGCGGCACCATCGTCTACACCGCCACGGTGAATGCGCCGGTCACCGGTAGCCCGGTCGTAGTCGGTTTGGCCAATGGGCAAACCATCACCATCCCAGTCGGGCAGTCCTCCGGTACCGCCACGGGTGCCGTCACCAACGATGTCTACCAAGGCCACGCGGCAGTTACCAACAGCATTACCAGCGTCAGCGGCGGCAATTACGAGAACCTGGTCGCCAACCAGGCACCGGTCAGCACCTCCGTTACCGATGCCCAGGACACCACTAGCGTCACCCTGACCGCCACGCCGACCGTGGCGGAAGGCGGCACCATTATCTACACGGCAACAGTGGACGCCCCTGTCACCGGCAGTCCGGTCGTAGTCAGCCTCGCCAACGGCCAGACCATCACCATCCCGGTCGGCCAAAGCTCCGGTACCGCCACGGGTGCCGTGACTAACGACGTCTACCAAGGCCACGCGGCGGTCACCAACAGCATCACCAGCGTCAGCGGCGGCAACTACGAAAACCTGGTCGCCAACCAGGCGCCAGTCAGCACTGCGGTCACCGATGTACAAGACACCACCACCGTCACCCTGACCGCAACGCCGTCCTTGGCCGAAGGCGGCACCATTATCTATACGGCGTCAGTGGGTGCGCCTGTTACTGGCAGTCCAGTCGTAGTCAGCCTGGCCAACGGCCAGACCATCACCATTCCGGTCGGCCAGAGTTCCGGCACCGCCACTGGCGCCGTCACCAACGACGTCTACCAAGGCCACGCAGCGGTCACCAACAGCATCACCAGCGTCAGCGGCGGCAATTACGAGAACCTGGTCGCCAACCAGGCGCCAGTCAGCACCACCGTGACCGACGTACAAGACACCACGACGGTGTCGCTGACGGCGACGCCGACCGTGGCGGAAGGCGGCACCATTATCTACACGGCAACAGTGGGCGCCCCTGTCACCGGCAGTCCGGTCGTAGTCAGCCTCGCCAACGGCCAGACCATCACCATCCCGGTCGGCCAAAGCTCCGGTACCGCCACCGGCGCCGTAACCAACGACGTCTACCAAGGCCACGCGGCGGTCACCAACAGCATTACCAGCGTCAGCGGCGGCAACTACGAAAACCTGGTCGCCAATCAGGCAGCGGTCAGCACCTCTGTTACCGATGTCCAAGACACCACCACTGTCACCCTGACCGCCACGCCTTCAGTGACCGAGGGTGGGCAGATCGTTTACACCGCCACTCTGACCAATGCTGCGCAGTCGGCGGTAACCGTCACGCTAAGCAACGGCCAGACCATCACCATCGGTGCCAATCAGACCTCCGGAAGCGTCGCCGTTGCCGCGCCCGCTGATGATCCGTATATCGATGCCGGTCAGGTGAGCGCCCACATAACCAATGCCACGGGTGGCAACTTCGAGATCCTGGCGATCAACAGCACGGCGGCAGTCACCACCGTCAGTGACACCATCGACACCTCAACCGTCACGCTAACCGCCACCCCATCTGTGACCGAAGGCGGCACCATCGTTTACACCGCAACAGTGAATGCGCCGGTTACCGTAAGCCCTGTTGTAGTCAGCCTGGCCAACGGCCAGACCATCACCATCCCGGTCGGCCAAAGCTCCGGCACCGCCACCGGCGCCGTGAGCAATGACGTCTATCAAGGCCACGCGGCGGTCACCAACAGCATCACCAGCGTCAGCGGTGGCAATTACGAGAACCTGGTCGCAAACCAAGCGCCTGTCAGTACCACCGTAACAGATGTCCAGGACACCACCACGGTGTCGCTGTCGGCAACGCCAAGCGTGGCCGAGGGTGGGCAGATCGTTTACACCGCCACTCTGAGCAATGCTGCGCAGTCGGCGGTAACCGTCACACTAAGCAATGGCCAGACCATCACCATTCCGGTCGGCCAGAGTTCCGGCACTGCCACGGGTGCCGTGACTAACGACGTCTATCAAGGCCACGCGGCAGTTACCAACAGCATCACCAGCGTCAGCGGCGGCAATTATGAGAACCTGGTCGCCAATCAGGCGCCTGTCAGCACCACCGTTATCGATGTGCAGGACACCACCACGGTTTCGCTGTCGGCGACGCCAAGCGTGGCCGAAGGTGGGCAGATCGTTTACACCGCCACAGTAGATGCGCCCGTCACTGGCAGCCCGGTCGTAGTCAGCCTGGCCAACGGCCAGACCATCACCATTCCGGTCGGTCAAACCTCCGGTACCGCCACCGGCGCTGTGAGCAATGACGTCTATCAAGGCCACGCGGCGGTAACCAACAACATCACCAGCATCAGCGGCGGCAACTACGAAAACCTGGTTGCCAACCAGGCACCGGTCAGCACTGCGGTCACCGATGTTCAGCACACCACCACCGTCACCCTGACCGCCACGCCGTCCGTGGCGGAAGGCGGCACTATCATTTACACCGCCACAGTAGGTGCGCCGGTCATCGGCAGCCCGGTCGTAGTCGGCTTGGCCAATGGGCAAACCATCACCATCCCAGTCGGGCAGTCCTCCGGTACCACCACGGGTGCCGTCACCAACGATGTCTACCAAGGCCACGCAACGGTCACCAACAGCATCACCAGCGTCAGCGGTGGCAATTACGAAAACCTGATTGCCGACCCGGCACCGGTCTCTACCACCGTCACCGATGTACAAGACACCACTACGGTGTCGCTGACGGCGACGCC
>NZ_PEMX01000082.1:0-3572 GCF_002759075.1 Pseudomonas sp. 382 | reverse complement strand
GCTCCGGCGAAGCACTGCCGGTGGAACTGCAACGCCAGACCCTGGCGCTGCTGCCGCAGAGCGGCCTGTACAACCTGTACGGCCCGACCGAAGCGGCCATCGACGTTACCCACTGGACCTGCGTCGAAGAAGGCAAGGATGCGGTGCCGATCGGCCAGCCGATCGCCAACCTGCAGACCTACGTGCTGGACGGCGAACTGAACCCGGTCAGCCCCGGCGTGACCGGCGAGCTGTATCTCGGAGGTATCGGCCTGGCCCGCGGCTACCACCGTCGTCCGTCGCTGACCGCCGAGCGTTTCGTCATCAGCCCGTTCGGCGCAGGCCTGCGGCTGTACCGCACCGGCGACCTGGCACGCCAGCGCGAAGATGGCGTGATCGAGTATGCCGGGCGCATCGACCACCAGGTGAAGATCCGCGGCCTGCGCATCGAACTGGGCGAGATCGAAGCCCGCCTGCAAGAGCTGGAGGCGGTACGCGAAGCCGTGGTGGTAGCCGGCGAAGGTCAGCTGGTGGCGTATCTGGTAGCTGAGCAGGCCGACAGCCTGGCGGCGATCAAGGCACATCTGGCCGCTGTACTACCGGACTACATGGTGCCAGCGCAGTGGGTTTTGCTCGAACAGATGCCGTTGTCGCCCAACGGCAAGCTCGACCGCAAGGCCCTGCCGAAACCGGAGCTGGGCCAGTCGCGGCGCGAGTACGTGGCGCCGCGGAACGAACTGGAGCAACGCCTGGCCGCGATCTGGCAGGAGGTGCTGCAGGTCGAGCGGGTCGGCCTCACTGACAACTTCTTCGAACTGGGCGGGCACTCGCTGCTGCTGGTGCGCCTGGTATCCCGACTCAAGACCGAGTTTTCCGTGGAATTGCCGATTCAGGACGCCTACCTCGCCGACGACCTCGGCGCCTTGGCCGCCCTGGTGACAGGTAGCGCGGCCCCGGCTGAACAAGACTACGACGCCATTTTTGACGCCTTGGACGAATTGGAGGCATTTGATGCTTAAGCAAGGGACCCAACAGGGCAATGAGCTGGTCCAGCGGATCAGCGGGCTGAACCACGACAAGCGCGTGGCCCTGTTCAAGCGCCTGCTGGAGAAAGGTGTCGATCTGGGCCGCCTGCCCATCGTGCCGCTGGCCGACGGCGAGACACTGCGCCTCTCCCATGCCCAGCAGCGCCAGTGGGTGCTCTGGCAACTGGACCCGCAAGGCGCTGCCTACAACATGGTCACCGTGCTGCGCCTGCGCGGGGCATTGAATCTCGAGGCCCTGCGCCAGGCATTCGACGACCTGGCGACGCGGCATCAGACGCTGCGCACGCGCTTCTTCCTCGATGCCGACGGCCAGCCACGCCAGTGCATCGAGGCGGCCGGGTCGCTGACGATCGACACGCGTCAGCTTGGGCAAACTGATGAGCCGGCATTGCTGGCCGCCATCGAGGCCGAAGCGACTCGCCCGTTCGACCTGGAAACGGGCCCGCTGTTGCGGGTAGCGCTGCTGGAAGTGGGCGATGCGGACCGCGTACTGGTCCTGACCCAGCACCATATCGTCTCCGACGGCTGGTCCATGCAGTTGATGGTCGATGAACTGATCAGCCTGTACCAGGCTCACTGCCAGGGCGTTGCAGCGCAGCTGCCGGCCTTGCCGATTCAGTATGTCGACTACGCCGGCTGGCAGCGCCAGTGGCTGGCCGCTGGCGAGCGCGAGCGTCAGTTGAATTACTGGACGCAGCGCCTGGCCGGGGAGCAAGGCCCGCTGGAGCTGCCGTTCGACCGCCCACGGCCGGCGCGCCGCAGCAGCCAGGGTTCACGGGAAATTCTCGAGCTTCCAACCGCGCTGCTGCAAGGCATCCGGCAACTGGCCCAGGCCCAGGGATGCACACCGTTCATGGTGCTGCTGGCCTCGTTCCAGTTGTTGCTGCATCGCTACAGCGGCCAGGCTGACATCCGTGTCGGCGTGCCTTCGGCCAACCGCAATCGCGCCGAGACCGAGCGCCTGCTGGGCTTTTTCGTCAACACGCAGGTGCTGCGCGCGGACGTCGATAGCCAGGCAGGCTTCCTCGACCTGCTCAAGCAGGTGCGCCAGGCTGCACTGGAAGCCCAGGCTCACCAGGATCTGCCCTTCGAACAGCTGGTCGAAGCCCTGCAGCCGGAGCGCAGCCTGAGCCGCAGTCCATTGTTCCAGGTGATGTTCAACTATCAGGTGAGCGAGGGCGCTATCAGTGACGGCGTGCAGCTGCCGGGGCTGGATGTGGCGCAGATGCAGTGGGCCATGCCCAATGCGCAGTTCGACCTGAGCCTGGACTGTGTCGAGCACCCACAGGGGCTCAGCGCCTCGCTGATCTACTCGACCGACCTGTTCGATGCGCCTCGCGTCCAGCGCATGGCCGTGCACTGGCAGAACCTGTTGCAGGCGATCATCGAAGCGCCGGCACAACGCATGGGCGATTTGCCCATGCTGCACGATGACGAGCGAGCGTTGGCGATCACTGGCTGGAACGCCACGGCGCGGGACTACCCAGGTACGCCGTACGTGCACCAGCTGTTCGAACAGCAAGCCGCCCGCCAACCGCAAGCACCGGCACTGACCTTTGCCGACCGCACCTTGAGCTATGCCGAACTGAATGCCGAGGCCAACCGCCTGGCGCAGTATCTGCGTAGTCAGGGCGTCGGCCCGGACGTGCTGGTGGGCATCGCCGCCGAGCGTTCGGTGGAAATGGTCGTCGGCCTGCTGGCGATTCTCAAGGCCGGTGGCGCCTATGTGCCGCTGGACCCGGAATATCCGCAGGACCGCCTGGCCTACATGTTCGAGGACAGCGGCATTACTTTGCTGCTGACCCAGTCGCACCTGCGCGATGGCCTGCCGATTCCCGCCGGGCTGGCGGTGCTCGATCTGGACCGGGCCGAGGCCTGGAGCGCGCTGGAGGCGAGCAACCCGGCTGTAGAACTGCACCCGGAAAACCTCGCCTACGTCATCTACACCTCCGGCTCCACCGGCAAGCCGAAGGGCGCCGGCAACCGCCATGTCGCCTTGCACAACCGCCTGGCCTGGATGCAGGAGGCGTATCAGCTCACGGCCACTGACAGCGTGCTGCAGAAAACGCCATTCAGCTTCGACGTGTCGGTGTGGGAGTTCTTCTGGCCGCTGATGGAAGGCGCACGCCTGGTCATGGCGCTGCCCGGCGACCACCGCGACCCGGCGCGCCTGGCCGAGCTGATCACCCGCGAACGGATCAGCACGCTGCACTTCGTGCCGTCGATGCTGCAAGCCTTCGTCGGCGACGAAAACGCCGCCCGCTGCACCTCGCTGCAACGCATCTTCTGCTCCGGCGAAGCACTGCCGGTGGAACTGCAACGCCAGACCCTGGCGCTGCTGCCGCAGAGCGGCCTGTACAACCTGTACGGCCCGACCGAAGCGGCCATCGACGTCACCCACTGGACCTGCGTCGAGGAAGGCAAGGATGCGGTGCCGATCGGCCAGCCGATCGCCAACCTGCAGACCTACGTGCTGGACGGCGAACTGAACCCGGTCAGCCCCGGCGTGACCGGCGAGCTGTACCTGGGCGGCATCGGCCTGGCCCG
>NZ_PEMX01000081.1:0-3900 GCF_002759075.1 Pseudomonas sp. 382 | reverse complement strand
GCACGGCGGCAGTCACCACTGTCAGTGATACCATCGACACCTCTACCGTTACGCTAACCGCGACCCCATCTGTGACCGAAGGCGGCACCATCGTCTACACCGCCACGGTGAATGCGCCGGTCACCGGCAGCCCGGTCGTGGTCAGCCTGGCCAACGGCCAGACCATCACCATCCCGGTCGGCCAAAGCTCCGGCACCGCCACCGGCGCCGTGAGCAATGACGTCTATCAAGGCCACGCGGCCGTCACCAACAGCATTACCAGCGTCAACGGCGGAAACTACGAAAACCTGGTCGCCAACCAGGCGCCAGTCAGCACTGCGGTCACCGATGTACAAGACACCACCACTGTCACCCTGACCGCCACGCCTTCCGTGGCCGAGGGTGGCACCATCATTTACACCGCCACTGTAGGGGCGCCGGTCACCGGCAGCCCGGTCGTAGTCAGCCTGGCTAACGGCCAGACCATCACCATTCCGGTCGGCCAGAGCTCCGGGACTGCCACAGGTGCGGTGACCAATGACGTCTACCAAGGCCACGCGGCCGTCACCAACAGCATCACCAGCGTCAGCGGCGGCAATTACGAAAACCTGGTTGCCAATCAAGCGCCAGTCAGCAGCAGCGTCACAGATGTGCAGGACACCACCACCGTCACCCTGACCGCAACGCCGTCCGTGGCCGAAGGCGGGACCATTATTTATACGGCGTCAGTCGAAGCCCCTGTTACTGGCAGTCCGGTTGTAGTCGGCTTGGCCAACGGCCAGACCATCACCATCCCGGTCGGCCAAAGCTCCGGTACCGCCACGGGTGCGGTGACCAATGACGTCTATCAAGGCCACGCGGCAGTTACCAACAGCATCACCAGCGTCAGCGGTGGCAACTACGAAAACCTGGTCGCCAATCAAGCGCCTGTCAGCACCACCGTTACCGATGTGCAGGACACCACCACGGTGTCGCTGTCGGCGACGCCAAGCGTGGCCGAAGGCGGGCAGATCGTTTACACCGCCACCTTGAGCAACGCCGCGCAGTCTGCAGTGACGCTCACCTTGAGCAATGGCCAGACCATCACCATCGGTGCCAATCAGACCTCCGGCAGCGTCGCCGTTGCCGCGCCAGCTGATGATCCGTACCTCGATGCCGGTCAGGTCAGCGCACACATCACCAATGCCTCGGGTGGCAACTTCGAAAGCCTGGCGATCAACAGCACGGCAGCCGTGACCAGCGTCAGCGACACCATCGATACCTCTACCGTCACGCTAACCGCGACGCCATCTGTGGCCGAAGGCGGCACCATTATCTATACGGCAACAGTGGGCGCCCCTGTCACCGGCAGCCCGGTCGTAGTCAGCCTGGCCAACGGCCAGACCATCACCATTCCGGTCGGCCAGAGCTCCGGGACTGCCACGGGTGCGGTGACCAATGACGTCTACCAAGGCCACGCGGCCGTCACCAACAGCATTACCAGCGTCAGCGGTGGCAATTACGAAAATCTGGTCGCCAATCAAGCGCCAGTCAGCACCAGCGTCACAGATGTCCAGGACACCACCACGGTGTCGCTGTCGGCAACGCCAAGCGTGGCCGAGGGTGGCACCATCGTCTACACCGCCACAGTAGATGCGCCCGTCACCGGCAGCCCGGTCGTAGTCAGCCTTGCCAATGGACAGACCATCACCATTCCGGTTGGCCAAAGCTACGGTACCGCCACGGGTGCCGTGACTAACGACGTCTACCAAGGCCACGCGGCGGTCACCAACAGCATCGCCAGCGTCAGCGGCGGCAACTACGAAAACCTGGTCGCCAACCAGGCGCCAGTCAGTACCACCGTGACCGATGTGCAAGACACCACGACGGTATCGCTGACGGCGACGCCAAGCGTGGCCGAAGGCGGCACTATCATTTACATCGCGACTGTAGGGGCTCCAGTCACCGGCAGCCCAGTGGTAGTCAGCCTTGCCAATGGACAGACCATCACCATTCCGGTTGGCCAAAGCTCCGGTATCGCCACGGGTGCTGTCACCAACGACGTCTATCAAGGCCACGCGGCAGTTACCAACAGCATCACCAGCGTCAGCGGCGGCAATTACGAAAACCTGGTCGCCAATCAGGCGCCCGTCAGTACCACCGTGACCGATGTGCAAGACACCACCACCGTCACCTTGACCGCCACGCCTTCCGTGGCCGAGGGTGGCACCATCATTTACACCGCCACAGTAGGTGCTCCGGTCACCGGTAGCCCGGTCCTGGTCAACCTGGCTAACGGCCAGACCATCACCATTCCGGTCGGTCAAACCTCCGGTATCGCCACCGGCGCCGTGAGCAATGACGTCTATCAAGGCCATGCGGCAGTTACCAACAGCATCACCAGCGTCAGCGGCGGCAACTACGAAAACCTGGTTGCCAATCAAGCGCCAGTCAGCACCAGCGTCACCGATGTACAAGACACCACCACTGTCACCCTGACCGCCACGCCTTCCGTAGCTGAGGGCGGCACCATCATTTACACCGCCACTGTAGGGGCTCCGGTCACCGGCAGCCCAGTGGTAGTCAGCCTTGCCAATGGACAGACCATCACCATTCCAGTTGGACAGAGCTCCGGTACCGCCACGGGTGCCGTGACTAATGACGTCTATCAAGGCCACGCGGCAGTTACCAACAGCATTACCAGCGTCAGCGGTGGCAACTACGAAAACCTGGTCGCCAACCAGGCGCCCGTCAGTACCACCGTGACCGATGTGCAAGACACCACGACGGTATCGCTGACGGCGACTCCCAGCGTGGCGGAAGGTGGCACTATCGTTTACACCGCCACAGTAGGTGCGCCGGTCACCGGCAGCCCAGTCGTAGTCAGCCTTGCCAACGGGCAGACCATCACCATTCCGGTTGGCCAAAGCTCCGGTACCGCCACGGGTGCTGTCACCAACGACGTCTATCAAGGCCACGAGTCAGTCACCAACAGCATCACCAGCATCAGCGGTGGCAACTACGAAAACCTGGTCGCCAATCAGGCACCGGTCAGCACCTCTGTGACCGATGTCCTAGACACCACCAGCGTTACCCTGACTGCCACGCCGTCCGTGGCGGAAGGCGGCACCATCGTCTACACCGCCACAGTAGATGCGCCCGTCACTGGCAGCCCAGTCGTAGTAAGCCTGGCCAACGGCCAGACCATCACCATTCCGGTCGGCCAAAGCTACGGTACCGCCACGGGTGCCGTGACTAACGACGTCTACCAAGGCCACGCGGCGGTCACCAACAGCATCGCCAGCGTTAGCGGCGGCAACTACGAAAACCTGGTCGCCAACCAGGCGCCAGTCAGTACCACCGTGACCGATGTGCAAGACACCACGACGGTATCGCTGACGGCGACGCCAAGCGTGGCCGAAGGCGGCACTATCATTTACATCGCGACTGTAGGGGCTCCAGTCACCGGCAGCCCAGTGGTAGTCAGCCTTGCCAATGGACAGACCATCACCATTCCAGTTGGACAGAGCTCCGGTACCGCCACGGGTGCCGTGACTAATGACGTCTATCAAGGCCACGCGGCAGTTACCAACAGCATTACCAGCGTCAGCGGTGGCAACTACGAAAACCTGGTCGCCAACCAGGCGCCCGTCAGTACCACCGTGACCGATGTGCAAGACACCACGACGGTATCGCTGACGGCGACTCCCAGCGTGGCGGAAGGTGGCACTATCGTTTACACCGCCACAGTAGGTGCGCCGGTCACCGGCAGCCCAGTCGTAGTCAGCCTGGCTAACGGCCAGAGCATCACCATCCCGGTCGGTCAAACCTCCGGTACCGCCACCGGCGCCGTGAGCAATGACGTCTATCAAGGCCACGCGGCAGTTACCAACAGCATCACCAGCGTCAGCGGCGGCAACTACGAAAACCTGGTCGCCAACC
>NZ_PEMX01000080.1:0-3904 GCF_002759075.1 Pseudomonas sp. 382 | reverse complement strand
CCGTCTCGGTGAACCCAGCGCAGGGAGGTCAAGAGCCTCCGATTTGGGAGGGCGACAGCACCACCATCGTTTCACCGCCCGCAGCCCAGCCCGTGCCCGACGTCATGGAGGATTTGCTCGCGATGGTAGGCTTGGGTGAGTTGGCCGGCGTTGGCCAGGATGCCGAGGAGTTCCTCCACACCCCCGCGCCAGCAACAGCCGCGACGTCCATTCCATCGCCTGCACCTGCACCCGCGCCTACGCCTGGGCCATCGGCAACGAAGCCATCCGGGGAACAGTTCATGGTTTGGCTGAAGCAGGGAATCGCCTCACGACGGCTCATCATCAATGACGCGAAGGCACTCGTGCATACGGTGAATGACACGGCCTACCTAGTCAGCCCGGGTGTGTTCCAACGCTATGCGCAGGAGCATCCCGAAGTGGCCGCACTCGCCAAGCAGGAGAATCAACAGGATTGGCACTGGGTGCAGAAGCGCTTCGAGAAGCTGCAGCTACATCGAAAGCAGCCCAATGGCCTGAACATTTGGACCTGTGAAGTCACGGGTCCGAGGAAGCCCCGCCGACTGCATGGCTACCTCCTCGAAGATGGGTCCTTGGCACTCGCCGAAATACCGCCCAACACCCCCTATCTTGCTCTGACTCAGGAAGGATGACGCGATTCGGGCATTGATCGCCACCGTCGTGTGGCGACGATCAATGCCCCGCGAAAATTGGCAACATTTGGCGAACTCAGCTACTCGGCCCGCGCCAACTCCTGTGCAAGGAACGGAGCGGTTCTGCTGCCAGACGTTCGGGCCACCTGCTGAGGGGAGCCCGCCACCACGATGCTGCCGCCGGCAGCGCCTGCACCAGGCCCCACGTCGATCACCCAATCAGCCTGGGCCACCGCGCGCATATCGTGTTCGATCATCACTACGGTATTGCCGGCATCGACCAGGCGCTGCAACTGCACCAGCAGCCGGTCGGCGTCCGACGCATGCAGCCCGGTAGTCGGCTCGTCGAGCACGTACAGGCTTCGGCCGCGCTGGCTGCGCTGAAGCTCGGTCGCCAGCTTGATACGCTGCGCCTCGCCACCGGAAAGCTCGGTGGCCGGTTGCCCCAGGCGCAGGTAGCCCAGTCCGATATCGCGCAGCAGTTGCAGTGGCCTTGCCACAGCGTCTTCACCCGCGAAGAATTCGCTGGCTTCGTCCACGGTCATCTGCAGCACCTCGGCGATGTTGCGCCCGTTCCATTGCACCTTCAGCGTGGCCTCGTTGTAGCGTGCGCCATGGCACGTCGGGCACGGCGCGTACACGCTGGGCATGAACAGCAGTTCCACGCTGACGAAGCCCTCGCCTTCGCAGGTCTCGCAGCGCCCCTTGGCGACGTTGAACGAGAAACGGCCGGCGTCATAGCGGCGGCGGCGAGCGTCGGGCGTGGCGGCGAACAGCTTGCGCACGTGGTCGAACAGGCCGGTGTAGGTAGCCAGGTTCGAGCGCGGCGTGCGCCCGATCGGCTTCTGGTCCACCTGCACCAGGCGCTGTATGGCGTCCACATCGCCCGCCAGATGACCGCCAGTCGCTTCGATCACCGCCGGCCCTTCGTTGGTGGCGCTTTCGGCCGCATCGTCTTCCGGCTCGTGGCCCAGGTGCAGCAGCACCAACTCCGGCAGGGCCTGCGCGACGAGGCTGGACTTGCCGGAGCCGGAGATACCGGTGACGGCCGTCAGCACGCCCAGCGGAATGCGTGCATCCACGCCATGCAGGTTGTGGCGGTGGATGCCCTGCAGTTCCAGCCAGCCGGTCGCTTCGCGTGCCCGGCTTCCCGGCGCGGGGATCTCCTCGAACAGATAGCGGGCGGTGCGCGATTCGGCAATCTTGCGCAGGCCATCCGGCTCGCCGCTGTAGAGCACGCGGCCGCCACGCTCTCCGGCATCCGGCCCGACATCCACCAGCCATTGCGCGCGGCGCATCAGGTCCAGGTCGTGCTCCACCACGAATACCGAGTTGCCGGCATCGCGCAGCCGGTCGAGCGCGTCGTATAGGGTCTGGCTGTCGGAGGGGTGCAGGCCCGCCGAGGGCTCGTCGAGCACGTACACGACACCGAACAGCAGGGAACTCAATTGCGTGGCCAGCCGCAGGCGCTGCAACTCGCCGGCCGAAAGCGTCGGCGTGGTCCGGTCCAGCGTCAGGTAGCCCAGGCCCAGCCCACGCAGTTGGCGCAGGCGTGCCATCACGCCACCGGCCAGGCGCTGCGCGGCGAGGCGCTTTTCTTCCGATAGCGCCGAGGTGCGGCGCACGTCGGGCGATACCGCATGGACGGCGCGCCCGGAGGCCGCGCGTTCGGCACGGTCGCGTCGGGTCGCTTCCTTGTCCGTAGCCGCCCCCGCTGCATGGACGCGGAAATCGCCCTGGGCGATGGGTTCGAGCAAGGCCGCCAACTGGTCCAGCGGCATCTGCATGAACGCGCCGATGTCCACGCCGGCGAAGGTGACCGACAGCGCCTCGGACTTGAGCCGCTTGCCGTGGCAGGTGGGGCACGGTTTCCCCTCCATGAACCGGGACACGCGCTTTCTCATCAGCGCGCTCTGGGTATTGGCAAAGGTGTGCAGCACATACCGCCGGGCGCTGGTGAAGGTGCCCATGTAGCTCGGCTCCATCTTGCGCTTGAGCGCGGCGCGGGTTTCGGCCGGCGTGAAGCCCGCGTACACCGGCACCGTCGGTGTTTCCTCGGTGAACAGAATCCAGTCGCGGTCCTTCTTCGGCAGGTCCTTCCACGGTCGGTCAACGTCGTAGCCCATGCTGACCAGGATGTCGCGCAGGTTCTGGCCTTGCCAGGCGGGGGGCCAGGAGGCGATCGCCCGCTCGCGGATGCTCAGGGAGGGATCGGGCACCATGATGGCCTCGGTCACCTCGTACACATGGCCCAGGCCGTGGCAGGTCGGGCACGCTCCCTGCGGCGTGTTGGGCGAAAAATCCTCGGCGTACAGCATCGGCTGGTTGGCCGGATAGGCGCCGGCGCGCGAATACATCATCCGCACCAGGCTGGACAAGGTGGTCACACTGCCCACGGAGGAACGCGCGTTGCTGGAGCCCCGCTGCTGCTGCAGCGCCACCGCCGGCGGCAGGCCGTCGATCGCATCGACGTCCGGCACGCCGGCCTGTTCGATCAGTCGCCGCGCATAGGGGGCCACCGACTCGAAGTAGCGTCGCTGGGCCTCGGCATAGATGGTGCCGAAGGCCAGCGAGGACTTGCCGGAGCCGGAGACACCCGAGAACACCACCAGCGCGTTACGCGGGATGGAGACGTCCACCTCCTTGAGGTTGTTCTCGCGCGCACCGCGCACTTCCACCATGCCGCTGGCCGCAGCAGTACAAGAGGATTCACCGAAAGAATTGTTTGGCAAGTTTTTATCCTTTAGTTCGTCCTGCTCAGGACGGGACTTCCTGAGTTCGGGTGCCGCGGCGGCTGGCTTCGAGCGCTGCGGTGACAGTGCGGGCGTCGTAGCTGCCGCGCAGACGACGACCCTCGACGAAGAACGTCGGCGTGGCGTGCGCACCGCTGGCGACCGCACTGGCGAGGTCGCGCTCGACACGCTCGATCACCGCGGTGCTGTCGAGATCCGCGATGAACCGTTCGACGTCGAGCCCAAGCTCGACGGCGTAGCCGATCAGATGCTCGCGCTCCAGCGCATGCTGACGGGTGAACACGAAGTCCAGCCACGGCCAGAACATCCCCTGGTTCGCCGCTGCCTCGGACGCCCTCGCGGCAATCGGCCCGTGCGGGTGGTGCGGCAGATGGCGCACCACATACCGCAGGTCGTCACCGAAGTGGGCGCGAAGATCGTCCCACGAACCGGTGGCGTGCGCACAGTACGCGCACTCGAAGTCCACGTACTCGACGAGTGTGAGCTGGGCGTCCTCCG
>NZ_PEMX01000007.1:0-234325 GCF_002759075.1 Pseudomonas sp. 382 | reverse complement strand
CTACCGTACGGAAACCGTTGCTGCCATCCAAATAGGCAGTGATTGCTGTGAGCTTGAACTGCTCAGTGTACTTGGCCATGAATCCCCCAAGGGTTGGATTGGTGTCCAACTTCTTGGGGGCAGTCCAGGATGGCGCGAATCCCTGTGGGAGCGGGCAAGCCCGCGAAGGGCTGCAAAGCAGCCCCAGTTTCTTTAATGCATCTGCACGATCTGCTTGTCGGATGTACGCCAGATCAGCCGGCTGGTGTCATAGCCCTGCTGGCGGGCCTTGGACATCAGGCTCTCGCGCTCCCACACCGGCAGAGTCGGTGTGCGCGACAAGATCCACAGGTACTTGCGGTCCGGGCTGCCGACGATCGCGGTACGGTAGCGGTCGTCCACGTACAGGATCCAGTACTCGCCCTTGGCCACACCTGGGACCAGGCGGGTAAACCAGTTGTCGAACTCCACCCACAGCCTGTCGGTATGCCCCGGCTCCTGGATGTATGCATGCCCCTCGGCGCGCAGCCACTCATCGCCCATCGTGCGGCAGCGGTTGAGAACACCGTAGGAGCCATCGGGCTTGAGGTTGTAGTGCGCTTCGGACTGCGCACAATCGGCCTGGTACTTCATCGGCAGGCGCGCCAGCTCATACCATTTGCCCTGATAGCGCTTGAGGTCGACATCACCCGCCGTCTTCGGCGCCAGCGGATCGTTGGCGGAAGTGGCACAACCACCCAGCAGCATCACCAGGCACAGCCCCAGCAGAACGTGCAAACGCCTCATTTGAGGCCCTGCCCGGAGTAGATCAGCACCTTGTCGGCCGCGTATTGCACGCTGATGAAGCTCTTCTCGTCCCCCCAGGTACAGCTGCTCATGCCCAGTGCGCCAGAGCACTCGGTGGGCGTGCCGAGCAGTTGCTCGACCTCGGCCTTGTTCATACCGGCCTTGAGCTTGGAATAGTTTTCCTGATTGATCTTGCTGCACGCGGTCAGGACGACGCACAAGGACAACAGGGCGAGGGAACGCAACGACATGAAGGGACACTCCTGGGAAATAGACACAGGCGAGTGGCCTGCAGTGACCTTCGACGTGAAAATCCCTCCCTGGTTCCCTGACAACACCGCTTTCGTCGTACACCGTTGGTCGGCTGGCCCTGCGCAAACGATTAATGTTTCAGCTCACCGCGACGACACAGCGAGCACGCTGTGGCGCATTGCCACAGTCCCCTCCTACGCCTTGCCTTGTGCAGACCAGAAAAATGACCAAGAACCTCAAGTTCAGCCACAAGATCCTGCTGGCCGCCGCCCTCGTGGTGGCCGTTGCCTTCACCTGTTTCGTACTGTTCAACGACTACCGACAACGCCAGTCCCTGCGCAGCGACACGCAGACCACGCTGCAGGACCTGGGTAGCCTCACCGCCGGCAACATCCGCAACTGGCTCGACAGCCGGATCCAGTTGCTCGACTCGCTGGCCCAGCAAGTTGCGGTCGATGGGCCGGGCAAAGCCAGCCTGGACCGCAGCCTGGCCTTGCCGGTCTACGGCAAGAATTTCCAGCTCACCTATTTCGGCGGCCAGGACGGCAGCATGCAG
The DNA here is from genome assembly GCF_002759075.1 of Pseudomonas sp. 382. NCBI lineage: Bacteria > Pseudomonadati > Pseudomonadota > Gammaproteobacteria > Pseudomonadales > Pseudomonadaceae > Pseudomonas > Pseudomonas sp. 382. Next base: position 232,752 of record NZ_PEMX01000007.1, on the reverse strand, counting down.
TCGGTACCGGTGGGTAACCGCGCCGCCGACTACGACCCGCGGGTGCGGGGCTGGTACAAGGCGGCCACTGCCAGCGGCCAGACCATCGTCACCGAGCCGTACATCTCAGTGTCGGCCGGCAAGCTGGTGATCACCCTGGCCACCCCGGTGCAGCAAGCCGGCAGGCTGATCGGCGTCAGCGGCGCCGACACCGACCTGCAGACCATCAGCAACCTGATCAATACCCTGAACTTCGACGGCCAGGGCCATGCTTTCATCGTCAATGGCGATGGCAAGATCCTCATCCACCCGAAAGCCGACCTGGCCCTGAAGACCCTGGCCGATGTCTACCCGCAGGACACGCCGCGAATCGGCAGCGGGCTCAAGGAAGTCGAAGTCGACGGCCACAAGCAGTTCATCAGCTTCACCCACGTCGATGGCGTGCCGTCGGCAGACTGGTACGTGGCCCTGGTACTCGATCAGGATGCAGCGTTCGCCATGCTGGGTGAGCTGCGCACCTCCGCCATCATCGCCACCTTGATCGCGGTTGTGGCGATCATCGCCCTGCTCGGCCTGCTGATCCGCGTGCTTATGGCGCCATTGCACCTGATGGGCCGCGCCATGCATGACATCGCCGAAGGAGAAGGCGACCTGACCCGGCGCCTGACCATCCACGCCCAGGACGAATTCGGCAGCCTTGGCCAATCGTTCAACCGCTTCGTCGAGCGTATTCACGAATCGATCCGCGAAGTGGCCTCGGCCACCGGCCAGGTCAACGCCGTGGCTGCCCAGGTGGTGAGCGCTTCGAATGCCTCGATCAACAACGCCGACCAGCAGTCCAGCCGCACCAACAGCGTGGCGGCAGCCATCAATCAGCTAGGCGCCGCCGCCCAGGAAATCGCCCAGAACGCCGCGCTGGCCTCGCAACACTCCAGCGAAGCCCGTGGCCTGGCCGAGGATGGCCAGCAGGTGGTCGGGCGCACCATCGACGTGATGAACCAATTGTCGGCACGGATCAGCGACTCGTGTGGCAACATCGAGACGCTCAACGCCCACACCGCCAACATCGGTCAGATCCTCGATGTGATCAGCGGTATTTCCCAGCAGACCAACCTGCTGGCGCTCAATGCCGCGATCGAAGCGGCCCGTGCCGGCGAGGCCGGGCGTGGCTTTGCCGTGGTTGCCGATGAAGTTCGCAACCTCGCGCACCGTACCCAGGAGTCGGCACAGCAGGTACAGCGCCTGATCGAAGAACTGCAGGCCGGCGCGCAAGTGGCGGTCAGCACCATGAACCAGAGCCGCGCGCACAGCGATCACAGCGTGGGCATTGCCAACCAGGCTGGCGAGCGGCTGGGCAGCGTGACCCAGCGCATTGGCGAAATCGATGGCATGAACCAGTCGGTGGCCACCGCCACCGAAGAGCAGACGGCCGTGGTCGAGTCGATCAATGTCGACATCAACGAGATCAATGCGTTGAACCAGGAAGGGGTGCAGAACCTGCAGAGCACCTTGCGTGCCTGCACCGACCTTGAGCATCAGGTCGAGCGGTTGAAGCATCTGGTAGGCAGCTTCCGGATCTGAAACCGCTGGGGCCGCTGTGCGGCCCCAAGGGCCTAGAACCTGGACCCAGGCTCCAGCAAAAAGTCCATCTCTTCGCTGGTACTCGGCCGCCCCAGCACCAGATTGCGGTGCGGGAAGCGGCCGAAGCGGGCAATCACCCGCTGATGCTGCTCGGCATAATCGAGGAAGCCTTCGAACAAGCGCCGGTGATCCTCGGGCTGCTCTTCCAGCAGCACCTGGTAACGCTCGACGCACAGGTTCTGCCAGTCCAGCACTTCGGCATGCTCCAGCACCAGCAGCACGAACACACGCTGGATCGGCAGCAACTGGTAATCCCAGTTTTTCTGCAGGCCCTGCATGGCCACTACCTGCGCTCGCCGGTCGCCTTCGAAGGCGCGCGGCGTGTCGCGGTAGAGCATGCGTGGCAGCTGATCCAGCAGGATCAGCAGGCCGAGCCAGCCCTGTGGGCTCTGCTGCCACTCGTCGAGCCCACCCGCCAGGGCCTGCTCGACCAGGTCACCAAACAGCGCCTGGGCTTCGGCATCGTGATGCTTGCCGAACCACAGCGTGCTCTTCTCGTCAGCCACGGCCTGGGGACTGGTGCCCCAACCGAACCACCACTCCAGCAACGGCTGCCAAGGTGCGAGCATGACTTACTCCTTGTGGTAGGCGGTGACGCGCTCGACCTCTTCCTTCGAGCCGAGGATCACCGACACGCGCTGGTGCAGGCTCTCCGGCTTGATGTCGAGGATGCGATCGTAACCGTTGGTGGAGGCGCCGCCGGCCTGCTCGATGATGAACGACATCGGGTTGGCTTCGTACATCAGGCGCAGCTTGCCCGGCTTGCTCGGCTCACGGGCATCGCGCGGGTACATGAACAGACCGCCACGGGTCAGGATACGGTGCACGTCGGCCACCATCGAGGCGATCCAGCGCATGTTGTAGTTCTTCTTCAGCGGGCCGGTCTCGCCAGCCAGCAGTTCACCTACGTAGCGCTGCACCGGAGCTTCCCAGTGACGCTGGTTGGACATGTTGATGGCGAACTCGGCGGTGCTTTCCGGCACGCGGATGTTCTCGTGGGTCAGGACGAAGCTGCCCAGCTCGCGGTCCAGGGTGAAGCCCTTGACGCCATTGCCCAGGGTCAGGATCAGCATGGTCTGCGGGCCATAGATGGCGTAACCGGCGGCGACCTGCTGGGTGCCTGGCTGCAGGAAGGCGTTCTCGTTCAGGGTTTCGTTCTGGCTCAGGTACTCGTTAGGGCAACGCAGTACCGAGAAGATGGTGCCGACCGACACGTTGACGTCGATGTTGGACGAACCGTCCAGCGGGTCGAAGACCAGCAGGTAGGCGCCTTTCGGGTACTTGCCAGGGATCTGGTAGGCGTTGTCCATTTCCTCGGACGCCATGCCGGCCAGGTGGCCGCCCCACTCGTTGGCTTCGAGCAGGATGTCGTTGGAGATCACGTCCAGTTTCTTCTGGACTTCGCCCTGCACGTTTTCCGTGCCCATGCTGCCCAGCACGCCGCCGAGGGCGCCCTTGGACACGTGATGGCTGATTTCCTTGCACGCACGCGCCACCACTTCGATCAGGAAGCGCAGATCGGCAGGGGTATTGTTGCTGCGGGTCTGCTCAATCAGATAGCGACTCAGGGTAACGCGGGACATGTATGGCTCCGAAAGGATAGGGGGGTGAAAAACCCCCGCAGTTTACAGGGAGAGTTGCGGCCTAGCGAGCAAAGAGACTCGCCTTCCGGCGTTGAGTTCAGCAAGTGCCTGGCCAATGGTCGGCTGCCCGGCGTATTGCGCGGGCTTTGCAGGAGCGGCCTTGTGTCGCGAAAGGGGTGCGAAGCACCCCCAGGATTTCAGCTTCGCAACGAATATTGCCGGGGCCGCTTCGCGGCCCTTTCGCGACACAAGGCCGCTCCTACACAGACCGCACTCGCCTTCAATCCAGCGCCTTCCAGATCTCGGTGGCGTATTCACGAATGGTCCGGTCCGAGGAGAACCACCCCATCCGCGCCGTGTTCAGCACCGCCATGCGCCACCATTCCTGCGGTGTGTGCCACAACTCCTCGACCCGCCGCTGGGCATCCCAGTAGGCATCGAAGTCGGCGCACACGAGGAAGCGGTCATAGGCCACCAACCCGTCGATCAGCCCGGCATAGCGCGAGGGATCATCCGGCGAGAACACCCCGCTGCGAATCGCCTGCAGCACATCGTTAAGGCGACTGGACGCGGCAATCGCCGCATTCGCACCGAAGTCCCCCGCCTTGCGCCGCGCCTCCACCTGCTGCGCGGTCAGGCCGAAGATGAACATGTTGTCCGCCCCCACCTGCTCGCACATCTCGACGTTGGCACCGTCGAGCGTACCGATGGTCAATGCGCCGTTGAGGCCGAACTTCATGTTGCTGGTGCCGGACGCTTCGTAACCGGCGGTGGATATCTGCTCCGAGAGGTCTGCCGCCGGGATGATGCTTTCAGCCAGGCTGACGTTGTAGTTGGGCAGGAACACCACCTTGAGCAGGCCGCGCACGGTCGGGTCGTTGTTGACCACCCGGGCGATGTCGTTGGCCAGCTTGATGATCAGCTTGGCCTGGTGGTAACTGGCCGCCGCCTTGCCGGCGAAAATCTTCACCCGCGGTACCCAGTGGGTAGCGGGGTCGTTGCGCATGGCCTGGTACAGCGCCACGGTGTGCAGCAGGTTGAGCAACTGGCGCTTGTACTCGTGGATGCGCTTGACCTGAACATCGAACAGCGCCTCTGGGTTGACCGTGACGCCGACCCGGTCCTGGATGATGCTGGCCAGGGCACGCTTGCTGTGCAGTCGCTGGGCGGCGAACTGTTTGCGGAAGCCCGCCTTGTCGGCGAATGGCACCAGCCCGGCCAGGCGGCCCTCGGGGTCGTCCTTGAGCTCCGGCCCGAGCGCCTCGACCAGCATCTCGGTCAATTGCGGGTTGGACTGGTACAGCCAGCGGCGGAAGGTGATGCCGTTGGTCTTGTTGTTGATCCGCTGCGGGTAGAGCTTGTGCAGATCGGCGAACACCGTGCTTTTCATCAGTTTGCTGTGCAACGCCGATACGCCGTTGACGCTGTGCGAACCGAGAAATGCCAGGTTGCCCATACGCACCCGACGGCCGTTGTCCTCTTCGATCAGCGAGACGGCGCGCAGCACGTCGAAATCGTGCAGGCCTTTGGCGCGCAGGCTATCGATATGGTAGGCATTGATCAGGTAGATGATCTGCATATGCCGGGGCAACATGCGCTCCACCAACGCCACGGGCCAGGTTTCCAAGGCTTCGGGCAACAGCGTGTGGTTAGTGTAGGCAAGGGTGCCGACCGTCAGTTCCCACGCGGTATCCCAGGGAATTTCGTGCTGGTCGACCAGCAGGCGCATCAGCTCGGCCACGGCGATCGACGGGTGAGTGTCATTGAGCTGGATGGCCGCCGCATCGGGCAGGTTGAGCAGGTTGTCATGCATGTTGAGGTGGCGACGCAGCAGGTCCTGCAGCGAGGCCGACACGAAGAAGTACTCCTGGCGCAGGCGCAGTTCCTGGCCGGCCTCGGTGCTATCGGCCGGGTACAACACCCGCGATATGCTCTCGGCCCGCGCGACTTCAGCGACCGCGCCGAGGTGGTCACCGGCATTGAAGCGCTCCAGGTGCAGCTCTTCCAGGGCCCGCGCCCGCCACAGGCGCAGGGTGTTGACACTGGCTCCGCGCCAGCCGACCACGGGCGTATCGTAGGCGACTGCCCGCACCGTCTCGCCCGGCCACCAGACCTGGCGTTGCTGGCCGTGGGTGTCGTGCACGGTTTCGACACTACCGCCGAAACTGATCGGGTAAATCACCTCGGCGCGCTCGAACTCCCAGGGGTTACCGAAGTCCAGCCAGTTCTCGGTCTGCTCCTGCTGCCAGCCATCGACCAGCGCCTGGCGGAACAGCCCATGTTCGTAGCGAATGCCGTAACCATGGGCGGCGATGCCCAGGGTCGACATGCTCTCCATGAAGCAGGCCGCAAGGCGGCCGAGGCCGCCATTGCCCAGCGCGGCATCCGGCTCGAGCAGGCGAATGCGCTCCAGGTCAACGTTCAGGCCTTCGAGCGCATCGCGGGCGATGTCCAGCAGGCCGAGGTTGCTCAGGCTGTCGTAGAGCAGGCGGCCGATGAGAAATTCCAGGGAAAGGTAGTAGACCCGCTTCTGGCTGCGTCGGTAGGCGCGGCGGGTGTGGTCCATCCAGTGGTCGACCATGTGATCGCGCGCGGCCAGGGCAATGGCTTCGAACCAGTCATGGTCGAAGGCATGCTCCGGGTCCTTGCCGACCGCGTAGGTCAGCTTATCCAGTACAGCAGCGCGAAATTCCGCGACTTCGGCGTCACGAGCTTCAGGTTCCTGGGACATGGGGCATCCTCGGGCAAGTTGACGAAAGCGGAGGCAGATTGATCAGCCTAGACGCTTCGACCAAGAGCGACAGCCAGTGTTCGTGGTTTTCATGAAGCTTTGCGCTTTCGTTCGAAAGGTTGTTCAAAAATTGAGCAATTCCGGTATGATCGCGCCCCCGAGACCGTGATACACCCCCATAACGATGAAAACGACCCTGATCGCCGCAGCCGAAGTCGACCGCCTGGAGACCTGGCAGCGCTACACCAGCAACATGTGCCATGGCTGCCATTCGACCTGTTGCACCCTGCCCGTGGAGGTGAAGATCAAGGATCTGATCCGCATTGGCGTGGTGGATGAGTTCGAGAAAGACGAACCGCCGAAGAACGTGGCCAAGCGTTTGCAGAAAGAAGGCATTATCGAGCGCTTCAACCAGAAGTCGGGGATCTTCACCCTGACCCGGATGAGCAACGATGACTGCATGTACCTGGATCGCAAGAGCCGGCTGTGCACCATTTATGACAAGCGGCCGGATACTTGCCGTAATCACCCGAAGGTCGGGCCGCGGCCGGGGTATTGTGCTTACAAGCCGAAGGTGGTTGGACGTTGACGGTCTCGCCAGGACTCAATAGACTTTCACCTGTCTCGATGTACACGGAGCTTCCGTCAGGAAGTGTCTAGACGCCGCCACCTGGTTCCGGCCGTGCCGGTTGATGGGTTTGGTCCCTAAGGGCATCCGCGATACGACCCCCTTCATTGGGGGTTTCGTATTTTTACAGACTGCTATCGCCTTACAGGCCGTCGAATCGGTTCATTTCTCAGTTTCTTCAGTATCAGCAACCAGCCTTTGATCTTTTCGTGCCGCTTCAGCGCAGTAGGCCTATTGGAAGGATGGCCAGGGTCACGCACATAAGCACTTTCCACATGGAGCTTCAGGCTACGGGGCGAGTCTCGACGCAAGTTGAAATACACCTCATATCGGCTGCCCTCCGGATACCCGAACTGATTACCCTCGATAGTCAACCAGTTGCTATGTCCAGTAAACAGGCATTGCCGGTCAGGCAAAGAAGCAATAATGGAAGGCAACTGAACTGACAGCTTGTGACGGTTAGGGCAGAAGGCACGGCGAATTCCCCGATGATCGATCAGCAAGTGATCGTGCCCCATATGATCGAAATCCAGTTCGGTACCTTGCTTTGGGCCATAGCTGACGCAATGACTTGAATATTCGACCGCCAGCGCTACTTCCTCCATCCCTTGGCCCGGGATCTTCAATTGATGTGAGAGTGGGCGCAAATGGAGCAGACTCCACGTACTGCCTGCGACCTCAATGTGGCCACGAGCCAAGTGCTCCTTCCACCCCTTGCCCTTCATTTTCTGCCTCAACCAATTGCCAGCAGGCAGCGTACTGAGGCAATCGGCTATTGCCAAAGACAGCTTGGTAAGTAATTGAGTACAAAGAAATATGTTGTAACCGACACTGGAAATATCAGTCTTCTAGACTGTCCAAAATCTAAGCTATACACCGCCCCAGCCAAGGCAACTAAAAACTTTTCCTCTATGCATCAAGAAACTTTCCCGCTCTAGATGCAGATAATTCCTACAGGTAGTAGCTGGCGACTTCAGTCCTAGCGAAATACCCTACTAACCCTGTCGACTCGCGTCTGATTGTTACTGGAAACCTGTCCCCCTAGGCTGTCCAGATCGCTGAATGGTTCAGCGATCGGGTGTGGAAACCCGGCAATTCATGAGAACTGCGACTGTCGTTATGGCGGTTGTACGCGGAAGGCCGCAAGGCCTGCCGGGGTTCTCATGCCTGGTTTTCCACTCCGTGTACAACCGCCACCCTTTCGTGTGGAAACGAGCGGGTGGGTAAATGACATGAGAACCAGCCATGAAAAAAATCTTCCCCGACCCACCCCACCACTTCGACCTCCCGGACGGCACGACCCTCACCCACGCCATCGGCGAAAGCCTCGTCCCCCTCGACCACGTCGTGGTCAACATCACCCACTACCTGATGATCGCCTACAACCACAGCCACCGCGCCCTCGATGGCATTGAGGATGAGCGCACGCGGGAGACGCTGGTGAATGGCTTGCGGGCCATGCAGCTGGCCTGGGGGCAGGCGGATGCCTTGTCGCTCGCCTTGGAGCGTGCCGGCAGCACGCATTGTTATCCGCCTTTTCGCGGGCATGCCCGCTCCCACAGGAACTGTGCAATGCCCGAGACCTGCGCCGTACCTGTGGGAGCGGGCGAGCCCGCGAAACCGGCGAAGCCGGTGCCATCCACAACAACACTCCGGGTGAAAAACCAATGACCGAAAACAACCCGAGCCCCCCCCGGCAAAACCTGCTTCTACCAAGGCGAAGAGCACAAACAACCCCTGTTCCAGATCTGCCCAGGCATCCCCTGCCAGGACGCCCGCGATCAAGCCTCCGAACTGCTGGGCTGCGTGCGCGACCTGACCCTGACCGCCGTGATGGACAACGACCCGCAACTGATCTGGGCCGCACATTACCTCAGTGCATTAGCCAAGGCCCTGCTGGACGACGCCGAACTGGGCATGCGGCACTGAACCAGCTTCACGCGCCTGCCGCCGGGAAGCTGCGGCAAGCACCACCGTGATCGGTCGGCGGATGCTCCGGATACGTCTGCGGCAGCACACTGATCGGACTGGTGGCGATGAAGCCATCAGCGAACTTCGCTTCGACGAACTGCGCCTGCCACCCCTTGGCTGGCGCAGTACGTTGCAGGGTGAGGTGTCGCTTGGGCGCCAGCGTCTCGGACTGGTAGCGCACCCCGCAGGCATAGCGGAAGTCGCGATCCTGGCTGTTGCTTGCCGTCCAAACCTTCACTTCCAAGGGCGGCTCGGAAAAGTCGACCGCCGTCAACCCGGGCTGTTCGCCCTCTGACACCTGCACCCTCGGCAGCGGTTTGCCATCGCGCAGGCGCGTTACCACCGGCACCAAGGTGCTGACCACCTGCTGACGCACCCCGCCGTGGTCCGAGTTCGGCAACACTCTCAGGCTGGTCTGGCCCGGCAGGCGCTGCTGATAATCGGTAACCGGGTCAGGCGCGAAGAAGTCATCACCGCTGGCAGACACCAGGTACTTGGGAATCGCCAGGCGCTGCCCCTCCTCATCCAGATACTGCATCGGGTCCATCATCGCCATCAGCCGCTCGAATGCAGGGGTACCCTGTTCGTACAGCACCCCAGCCTCCTGGTAAGGCCAAAGCGCGATAGGCAAGTGACCGCCATAGCGCTTGCGCAACCCGACCAGCATGGCCGAGGTGTCGGCCACGTCGATCACGCTGGGCACGATGGCCATCACCCGCTCATCGGCCAAGGCCGTGAGCCAGGCACTCCAGCCGCGCTTCGAGGCACCGGTGATGATGAAATGGTCCACCTTGAGCCCTTGCGCACCCAGCTCCCGCTCGGCCAGATCCATCGCCCGGCTTGCCGCCGCAGCCATCGGTACATGCAGTGGCAGTTCCGGCGCAGCCCCACGCAGCGAATGCGCCCAGGTATGGGCCACGGCGTCATCTTCGCGCAGGGGGTTGGCGACATCGCTGAAGGTCACATACTGGTTGGGCACATCGCTGATCATGACCACGGCCATCTGTGCCTTGAGGGCAACCTCACGCAACGCTTCACGGGCATGATCCGGCGATTGCGCCGGCCCGTGCCGCACGCCGTTGTTCACCACCAGCAGGGCTTTACCAGGCACGGCATTGCGCGGCATGTGCAGCTCGACATCGTGCTCCCAGCGACGCGGCTCAACCACCGGTTCTGGCTCCCACACCTGCGAAACCATCTGCAGGCGACGGAATTCGTAACCAGGTTCGGAGGCTTGTTCGAGCAGTCGAGCCTCCAGAGGTGCCTGGCGGACATTTTCGATATGGCAACGGGCAACTTCCTGCGGACGTAGCTCGCTACAGTCCTGCAGAGCGCTGGCATGGATACTCGCCATCAGGCAGGGGATGGCCAGTGCGTATCGGTATTTCATGGGCTTGCTTCCTATTACAGAAAGCATTCCACGCTAGGTAGCCCCGCAACCGTATACAAGGCTTGAAGGTTGCTTAAAGAAGCGCCCTACACCAGCTTGCGACGCAGACTACAACTTGCATCCCCAGACAAACAAAAACGCCCCCGGCCTTTCGACCGGGGGCGTTTTCATTCAGCCTGAGCTAACTCAGTTCTTGGCTTTCTTGGCAGCGCGGGTACGCTCGCCTTCGTCCAGGATCTTCTTGCGCAGACGGATCGACTTAGGCGTGACTTCGCACAGCTCGTCATCCTGGATGAATTCCAGAGCCTGTTCCAGGGTGTGGCGAACCGGCGGAACCAGGGCGATCACTTCGTCTTTGCCCGAAGCACGCATGTTGTCGAGCTTCTTGCCTTTGGTCGGGTTCACGCCCAGGTCGTTGTCACGGCTGTTCAGGCCGATGATCTGACCGTTGTAGATCTCCTGGCCGTGTTCAACGAACAGCTTGCCGCGAGCCTGCAGGGTTTCCAGCGAGTAGGTCAGTGCCTTGCCGGTCTCGACCGAAACAAGAACACCGTTCAGACGGCCGGACATCTGGCCCGACTTCATGGTGTCGTAGCGATCGAAGATCGAGGTCAGGATGCCTGCACCGTTGGTCAGGGTCAGGAACTGGTTACGGAAACCGATCAGACCACGGGCTGGAATGTTGTACTCCAGGCGAACACGGCCCTTGCCATCCGGCACCATGTTGGTCAGGTCGCCCTTACGCAGACCCATCTCTTCCATGACCTTGCCCTGGGATTCTTCAGGGATGTCGATGGTGACGTTCTCGAACGGCTCCTGCTTGACGCCGTCGACTTCGCGGATGATCACTTCAGGACGGCCCACGGCCATCTCGAAGCCTTCACGGCGCATGGTTTCGATCAGCACGGACAGGTGCAGCTCACCACGGCCCGATACCTTGAACTTGTCAGGGGAATCGGTTTCCTGAACGCGCAGAGCAACGTTGTACAGCAGCTCCTTGTCCAGACGGTCCTTGATGTTACGGCTGGTGACGAATTTGCCTTCCTTGCCGCAGAACGGCGAGTCGTTGACCTGGAAGGTCATCGAAACGGTTGGCTCGTCAACGGTCAGCGGCTTCATCGCTTCCACCGCATCCGGGGCGCACAGGGTGTCGGAGATGAACAGCTCGTCGAAACCGCTGATGCAGACGATGTCGCCAGCCTGAGCTTCTTCGACATCGACGCGGTGCAGGCCGTGGTGGCCCATCAGCTTGAGGATACGGCCGTTACGCTTCTTGCCGTTGGTGTCGATGGCGACAACCGGGGTGTTCGGCTTGATGCGGCCACGGGCGATTCGGCCAACACCGATAACGCCGAGGAAGCTGTTGTAGTCCAGTGCCGAGATCTGCATCTGGAAGGGGCCGTCACGGTCAACGGAAGGCGCCGGTACGTTGTCGACGATCGACTGGTACAGGGCGGTCATGTCTTCGCCCATGGCGGTGTGGTCCAGGCCGGCGATACCGTTCAGGGCCGAGGCGTAGACGACTTTGAAGTCCAGCTGTTCGTCGGTGGCACCGAGGTTGTCGAACAGGTCGAAGATCTGGTCCAGAACCCAGTCAGGACGCGCGCCTGGACGGTCGACCTTGTTGATCACGACGATCGGCTTCAGGCCGGCTTCGAAGGCCTTTTTGGTCACGAAGCGGGTTTGCGGCATCGGACCGTCCTGGGCGTCGACCAGCAGCAGCACGGAGTCGACCATCGACATCACACGCTCAACCTCGCCACCGAAGTCGGCGTGGCCGGGGGTGTCGACGATGTTGATGTGGTAGCCGTTCCAGTTGATGGCGGTGTTTTTCGCCAGAATGGTAATACCGCGCTCTTTCTCCTGGTCGTTGGAGTCCATGACGCGCTCGTCGTTGAGCTCGTTACGCTCCAGAGTGCCGGACTGACGCAGGAGTTTGTCGACCAGGGTGGTTTTACCATGGTCAACGTGGGCGATGATGGCGATGTTACGCAGATTTTCGATCACAACTGTATCTCGATCAGAGGATTCGGTTGCCGCCAGTGTAGGCGGCGAATATGTACGGTTTGAGGCTCAGCGGGCCCGATGGTCGGGAGGGCGATGGCGGATACTGCCGCCATACAGCCCTGGCGTCTTATGTCGGACGATAAACACGCACATTGGCATGTCCCTCACTGAGCAGGTGGTGTGCGTGCAAACGGCTCATCACACCTTTGTCGCAATACAGCAGGTACTGGCGCGTAGGGTCCAGGTGCTTGAACTTGCTGTTGATCGCGTAGAACGGCATGGCCTGGATTTCGATACCTTCCAGTGCCAGAGGTTCGTCTTCCTGGGCATCGGGGTGGCGAATGTCGATGACGATCTGGCCAGGCAGCGCCTCGGCCACTTCCTCGACCTCGATGTCCTTGCCCAGCTCGTCGATCACGTGATCGATGGAGATGAACTTGGCACGCTCCAGGGCACGCTCCAGCACGGCCATGTCGAACTGCTTTTCTTCATGCTCCATGCGGTGACGCTTGGCATGGGTGGTCGGGTTCACCGAGATCACGCCGCAGTATTCCGGCATGTGCTTGGCGAAGTCGGCGGTGCCGATTTCGGTGGCCTGGTCGATGATGTCCTGCTTGTGGCTGGCCAGCAACGGGCGCAGCACCAGCTTGTCGGTGGCCGAGTCGATGATCGACAGGTTCGGCAGGGTCTGGCTGGAGACCTGGGAAATCGCCTCGCCGGTGACCAGGGCATCGATCTGCAGACGGTCGGCCATGTGCGCGGCACCACGCAGCATCATGCGCTTGAGCGTCACGCCCATGTAGCTGTTGTCGACCTTGTTGAGGATCTCGCCGACCACTTCTTCGAATGGCACGCTGATGAACAGCACGCGCTGGCTGCTGCCGTACTTCTTCCACAGGTAGTGGGCAACTTCCATCACGCCCAGCTCGTGGGCACGGCCGCCCAGGTTGAAGAAGCAGAAGTGGGTCATCAGGCCACGGCGCATCATCTGGTAGGCCGCCACGGTGGAGTCGAAACCACCGGACATCAGCACCAGGGTCTGCTCCAGCGCGCCCAGCGGATAGCCGCCGATGCCGTTGTGCTGGTTGTGGATCACATACAGGCGCTGATCGCGAATCTCGATGCGCACCACGACTTCAGGCGTCTTCAGGTCGATGCCGGCAGCGCCGCACTGCTGGCGCAGCTGGCTGCCGACGTAGCGGTCGACGTCCATCGAAGTGAAGTCGTGATGACCGCCGCGCTTGCAGCGCACCGAGAAGCGCTTGCCGGCCAGCAGGTGGCCGAAGTGGTGCTTGCACTTGGCGACGATGTCGTCGAAGTCACCCAGCGGGTACTCCTCGACCTGCAGGAAGTGGGTGATGCCTGGCGTGCAGGTGAGGCGCGCGATCATCTCGCGCTGGACCTTCTCGTCCTCGACGCGGGTGACCACTTCGAGATTGTCCCAGACACCATCGACCGCGAGCTCTGGATCAAGATCCTTGAGCACGTTGCGGATGTTCTTGCCGAGCTGGCGGATGAAACGCTTGCGCACCGGCCGGCTCTTGATGGTGATTTCTGGGAAGACTTTGACGATAAGTTTCATTGGGTTAACAGCGCGCGCAAGGCCTGCCGAAAATGAGGGGCGCGAATTATAGCGGAAATTGCTCAGGATTTGACCAACTTTTGATCAGAAGCTTTCAGATAAATGCACAGGCCAGGTTTTGTGGCGCCTGTGCCGGCCCTTTCGCGGCGGTTCGGCGCTCCGACACGCCCGCTCCCACAGGGACCCACAAATTTCCAGCACTGTGCGGTCCCTGTGGGAGCGGGCTTGCCCGCGAAAGGGCCCTTAAAGAAAGCACAGCTGTCGAGCTATGCACTTATTTGGTGCTTTACCCTGAATTCCTGCCTCCTAAGGGTGCACTTTTGTCCGCTGCCACCCCGGCAAATGCCCGCAAACGCCCCTTTTTATCTCGCCCTCGCCATTTTCGGGCACTGGCATGCAATTTGCTCCCTTGTGAGGCAGGTAAGCTTGGCCGACTATCCGCGCCCGGCAACACCCTTTTTCCAGAGCAGCGGCCCACCGCGCTCTAGACCCTCCGGAGGACAACATGTCGAAGTCGGTTCAACTCATCAAAGATCATGACGTCAAGTGGATTGATCTGCGTTTCACGGACACCAAAGGCACTCAGCATCACGTGACCATGCCGGCGCGTGATGGCCTGGACGAAGACTTCTTCGAAGTCGGCAAGATGTTCGACGGTTCCTCCATTGCTGGCTGGAAAGGCATCGAAGCTTCCGACATGATCCTGATGCCGGTCGACGAGACCGCTGTTCTGGACCCGTTCACCGAAGAGCCGACGCTGATCATCACCTGTGACATCGTCGACCCGTCGAGCATGCAGGGCTACGATCGCGACCCACGTGCGATCGCCAAGCGCGCCGAAGAGTACCTGAAGAGCACCGGCATCGGTGACACCGTATTCGCTGGCCCAGAGCCAGAATTCTTCATCTTCGACGAAGTGAAGTTCCAGTCGGACATCTCCGGCTCGATGTTCAAGATCTTCTCCGAGCAAGGCTCGTGGATGACTGGCGCTGACGTGGAAGGCGGCAACAAAGGCCACCGTCCAGGCGTGAAAGGCGGCTACTTCCCGGTTCCGCCGTTCGACCACGACCACGAAATCCGTACCGCCATGTGCAACGCTCTGGAAGAAATGGGCCAGACCGTTGAAATTCACCACCACGAAGTGGCGACTGCCGGTCAGAACGAAATCGGCGTCAAGTTCAACACCCTGGTGAAGAAGGCCGACGAAGTTCAGGCCCTGAAATACGTCGTGCACAACGTTGCCGACGCTTACGGCCGTACCGCCACCTTCATGCCGAAGCCACTGTACGGCGACAACGGCTCGGGCATGCACGTGCACATGTCGATCTGGAAAGACGGCAAGAACACCTTCGCCGGCGAAGGCTATGCCGGCCTGTCCGACACCGCCCTGTACTTCATCGGCGGTATCATCAAGCATGGTAAGGCCCTGAACGGCTTCACCAACCCGTCGACCAACTCGTACAAGCGTCTGGTCCCAGGCTTCGAAGCCCCGGTAATGCTGGCCTACTCGGCTCGCAACCGTTCCGCCTCGATCCGTATTCCTTACGTCGGCAGCCCGAAAGCCCGTCGTATCGAAGCCCGCTTCCCGGACCCATCGGCCAACCCGTACCTGGCCTTCGCGGCCCTGCTGATGGCTGGCCTGGACGGTATCCAGAACAAGATCCACCCTGGCGACGCTGCCGACAAGAACCTGTACGACCTGCCGCCAGAAGAAGCCAAGGACATTCCGCAGGTTTGCGGCAGCCTGAAAGAAGCTCTGGAAGAGCTGGATAAAGGCCGTGCGTTCCTGACCAAGGGCGGCGTGTTCTCCGACGACTTCATCGATGCCTTCATCGAGCTGAAGAGCGAAGAAGAGATCAAGGTCCGCACCTTCGTGCACCCGCTGGAATACGAGCTGTACTACAGCTGCTGATCTGATTGGCGCCTGGCGCCGATCTGAATCACCGAAAACGGCCTTCTTCTGAAGGCCGTTTTTTGTTTAATGCCCATCTGTTTCAGATGCTTCCTACAAGCAGGGCACGCCTGACAGCGCACAATCACATCCCCGACAATAAGGAGATTGCCATGCGCGCCCTACCCTTCGTGCTTAGCTTCGCCATCACGCTAGCCGGCTGCAGCGCCCCCCCACAATCTGAATTCAACCCTTTGCTTTCGGCAATCGGGCAGCGCCTGGACTTGGCATACGCCGTGGCCGTGCACAAATGGGACAATGGCGTGCCAGTCGAGGCCCCCATGCGAGAACAAGAGGTTCTGCAGCAGGTTCAAGCTACAGCGCATGACTACGGCTTGCCTCCCGAAAGGGCAGCGGCCTTTTTCAGCGACCAGATCGAAGCCAACAAGATGATCCAGTACGGCCTGATCGACCGCTGGACTGCGCTGGGGAAGCGGCCCCCTCAGCAAGCCAGAGACCTTGCCGATGAACTGCGCCCGCGCCTGGACATGCTCCAGGCGACATTGCTGTTCGAGCTGGGCAACCTGGACCGCAAGCCGATGAACGACTGCCCTCGTCAATTGACCGAAGCATTGAACAGACACGCCGGCGACCCACTCCGGCACATGGCCCTGGTCCGCGCAACCGCACAATTGTGCGTAGGACGTTGACCCCAGCAATGCTCTATATTGGTGCATAAACGTACCGAGCGCTTCTATCTGCAGCCCAAAACAGGTCACTTGAAACGATAAATCAGGGCAATCTGATCCGAATAAGCGCAATTCCAGGTCTTTATCAGGCAATTCCGCTTCTTTTCGGAGCCTTGGTTTGTTTCTTGCATTTTCCTGTGCAGAGACTGGCATCCGCGGATCCGCCGCCTGCCCGGCCATGGCCGTGCCTTGCCTGACAAGCGCCAAAAGAGGTCAACGACGCCTTATGACCATCAGCGATGCACAGCACCGTCTGCTTCTGGACAACCTGACCACCGCCACACTCCTGCTCAACAGCGAGCTGCGGCTGGAGTACATGAACCCGGCAGCAGAAATGCTCCTGGCCGTGAGTGGCCAGCGCAGCCACGGGCAGTTCATCAGCGAACTGTTCACCGAATCGACCGAGGCGCTCAACTCGCTGCGCCAGGCGGTGGAACAGGCGCACCCGTTCACCAAGCGTGAAGCGCAACTGACCTCGCTGACCGGGCAGGCCATCACCGTCGACTATGCGGTGACACCGATCCTGCACCAGGGCAATACCCTGCTGCTGTTGGAAGTCCACCCGCGTGATCGCCTGCTGCGCATCACCAAGGAAGAAGCCCAGCTGAGCAAGCAGGAAACCACCAAGATGCTGGTGCGCGGCCTGGCCCACGAGATCAAGAACCCGCTCGGCGGTATCCGTGGAGCAGCACAGCTGCTGGCCCGCGAGCTGCCTGAAGAGGGACTGCGCGACTACACCAACGTGATCATCGAAGAGGCCGACCGCTTGCGCAACCTGGTCGACCGCATGCTCGGTTCGAACAAGTTGCCGTCGCTGGCCATGACCAACATCCACGAAGTACTGGAGCGGGTCTGCAGCCTGGTCGAGGCCGAAAGCCAGGGCTGCATCACGCTGGTGCGCGACTACGACCCGAGCCTGCCAGACGTGCTGATCGACCGCGAGCAGATGATCCAGGCCGTACTGAACATCGTGCGCAATGCGATGCAGGCGATCAGCTCGCAGAACGAGCTGCGCCTGGGCCGCATCACCCTACGCAGCCGCGCCGTGCGCCAGTTCACCATCGGTCATGTGCGCCATCGCCTGGCGGCACGTATCGAAATCATCGACAACGGCCCGGGCATCCCCACTGAACTGCAAGACACCCTTTTTTATCCCATGGTCAGCGGGCGCCCGGACGGTACCGGGCTCGGCCTGGCCATCACCCAGAACATCATCAGCCAGCACCAGGGCCTGATCGAGTGTGAAAGCCACGCAGGGCACACCGCCTTCTCGATCTTCCTGCCCCTGGAACAAGGAGCCACCGCCTCATGAGCCGAAGTGAAACCGTATGGATCGTCGATGATGATCGCTCCATCCGCTGGGTCCTGGAAAAAGCCCTGCAACAGGAAGGCATGACCACCCAGAGCTTCGACAGCGCCGATGGCGTCATGGGCCGCCTGGCCCGCCAGCAGCCGGATGTGATCATTTCCGATATTCGCATGCCTGGCGCCAGCGGCCTCGACCTGCTGGCGCAGATTCGCGAACAGCATCCGCGCCTGCCGGTCATCATCATGACCGCGCATTCCGACCTGGACAGCGCCGTGGCGTCCTACCAGGGCGGTGCTTTCGAATACCTGCCCAAGCCGTTCGACGTCGATGAGGCGGTGTCGCTGGTCAAGCGCGCCAACCAGCACGCCCAGGAACAACAGGGCCTCGATGTTCCCCAGGCCTTGGCCCGCACCCCGGAAATCATCGGCGAAGCGCCGGCGATGCAGGAAGTGTTCCGCGCCATCGGCCGCCTGAGCCACTCCAACATCACCGTATTGATCAACGGCGAATCCGGCACCGGTAAAGAGCTGGTGGCGCATGCCCTGCACCGTCACAGCCCGCGCGCTGCATCGCCGTTCATCGCCCTGAACATGGCCGCCATTCCCAAGGACCTGATGGAATCGGAGCTGTTCGGCCACGAGAAAGGCGCCTTTACCGGCGCCGCCAACCTGCGCCGCGGTCGCTTCGAACAGGCCGACGGCGGTACGTTGTTCCTCGATGAGATCGGTGACATGCCCGCCGATACCCAGACCCGCCTGCTACGGGTTCTGGCCGATGGCGAGTTCTATCGAGTTGGCGGCCACGTGCCGGTGAAGGTCGATGTGCGCATCATTGCAGCGACCCACCAGAACCTGGAGTCGCTGGTAACGGCCGGCAAGTTCCGTGAGGACTTGTTCCACCGCCTGAACGTGATCCGCATCCATATCCCGCGCCTGGCCGACCGCCGCGAGGACATCCCGGCGCTGGCCCGCCACTTCCTCGGCCGTGCCGCCCAGGAGCTGGCCGTCGAGCCGAAGCTGCTCAAGCCGGAAACCGAAGAGTTCATCCGCAACCTGCCGTGGCCAGGCAACGTGCGCCAACTGGAAAACACCTGCCGCTGGATCACCGTGATGGCGTCCAGCCGCGAAGTGCTGATCGGCGACCTGCCGCCGGAGCTGCTGAACCTGCCACAGGACGCAGCACCGGTGACCAACTGGGAGCAGGCCCTGCGCCAGTGGGCTGACCAGGCCCTGGCGCGCGGGCAGTCGAACCTGCTCGACAGCGCCGTGCCGAGCTTCGAACGGATCATGATCGAGACGGCGCTCAAGCACACCGCCGGGCGCCGGCGTGATGCGGCGGTGCTGCTGGGCTGGGGGCGCAATACCCTGACCCGCAAGATCAAGGAGCTGGGGATGAATGTGGATGGCGGGGATGATGATGAGGGTGAGGACCACTGATCTAGCGGTACACCTGTAACATCCCTGGGGCCGCTTTGCGGCCCCAGCCATTTCAGCCCCGATGCACCGATCCTGTGCCCGATGCACCTCACGAAGGCACAAATCCCCTCAAAACCCGGCCAAATCACCCTGAAAGCCCAGTATTGACGGGCTTTGCAAAACTGGCACGCCCCCTGCAACAGCTAATACATATCCAGTTTCGGGGGCCCTGGTACAGGCAGGCCGGGTGACCCCTCTTTTATTCGCAGTAACGCCGCTTTCGGGGACCTCGGTACAGGCAGGCCGGGCCATCCCCTCTTTAATTCGCTGTAAGCCCTTTTGGGGACCTTGGTACAGGCAGGCCGAGATATCCCCTCTTTTATTCGTGCAGTTTCACCTGCACCCGCCAGCGCCCAGCGTCCTCTGCACCGGCCCATTCGCCGTGCAGGGGACGCGCGGCGATCACCGTCAGCAGCAACCCCTTGTCGCTCTTCTGCAACCGCCAGCCGACCGGTTTGCCTTGCAGGTCCAGCTGACCACGCTGTGCCTTGCCCTCGGCCTCGAACAGCAGTGCCACAGTGCCTTCGACGTTTTCGCCATGCAGCTTGGGCGCTTCGTTGAACCACAGGTTCAGGCCATCCTGCACCACCTCGACCTGCTCCAGCACCCGTTCTTCAGGGGCAGTCAGACGGCCAATCATCAGCCCCAGCAAAACCCCGAACAGCGCCAGGGAAAGCAGCATGCGCGGCCAGGCCTTCGAACGCAGGTCGGGTTCAGGGGTAGAATGCTCGTCATCTTCACGTTTGGAGCCGTGCATGTTTCACGTCATCCTTTTTCAACCAGAAATTCCGCCGAATACCGGCAACATCATCCGCCTCTGCGCCAACAGCGGTTGCGCCCTGCACCTGATCGAGCCGATCAGCTTCGAACTGGACGACAAGCGCCTGCGCCGCGCCGGGCTGGATTACCACGAGTATGCCACGCTCAAGCGCCACGAAAGCCTGGCCGGATGCCTGGAAAGCCTGGGCAATCCACGGCTGTTCGCCTTTACCACCAAGGGCTCGCACCCGTTCCATGAAGTGGCTTATCAGCCCGGTGATGCGTTCCTGTTCGGGCCAGAGAGCCGCGGCCTGCCGGCCGAAGTGCTGGACAGCCTGCCGGCCGAGCAACGCCTGCGCCTGCCGATGCGGCCAGGGTGCCGCAGCCTGAACCTGTCCAATACCGTGGCAGTGACCGTTTATGAAGCCTGGCGGCAGAACGGCTTTGCCGGGAGCTGATCTTTAGCCTGTACCGGCGCTTTGCGGGCACGCCCGCTCCCACAGGGACCTCACAAAGCTTGATGACTGTGCAGTTCCTGTGGGAGTGGGCGTGCCCGCGAAGAGGGCAGCACAGGCAACAAAAAAGCGCCCCGAGAGGCGCTTTTTCGATACCGGCAGAATTACTGCACGGTCGGCGTTTCACCAGCTTCCTGCATGCGCTGCAGCTCTTGCGCGTACAGGGCGTCGAAGTTGACCGGCGACAGCATCAGGGCCGGGAACGAACCGCGGGTCACCAGGCTGTCCAGGGTCTCACGGGCATACGGGAACAAAATGTTCGGGCAGAAAGCGCCGAGCGTGTGGCTCATCGACGAAGCGTCGAGGTTCTTGATCAGGAAGATGCCAGCCTGCTGAACTTCAGCGATGAAGGCTACTTCGTCGCCGTTCTTGACGGTCACCGACAGGGTAAGCACCACTTCGTGGAAGTCGCCTTCCAGGGCTTTCTGCTTGGTATTCAGGTCCAGCGCAACGCTCGGCTCCCACTGCTGACGGAAGATCTGCGGGCTTTTCGGAGCTTCGAACGACAGGTCGCGCACGTAGATGCGCTGCATGGAGAACTGAGGGCTGTTGTCTTCTGCGGCAGCGCCGTTGGTCTGTTGGTCAGTCATGGCAGATCCTTAATCCTAATGTTTTTGAATGCAGTGCAAATCAGACTGCCAGCAGCGCGTCGAGCTTGCCGGCGCGCTCCAGGGCGTAGAGGTCATCGCATCCACCGACGTGGGTGCTGCCGATCCAGATCTGCGGCACCGACGTACGGCCAGCCTTCTGGCTCATCTCGGCGCGCACCTGGGGCTTGCCATCGACCTTGATCTCTTCGAAGGCAACGCCTTTGCTCTGGAGCAGGTGCTTGGCGCGCATGCAGTAGGGGCAGTAGTCGCTGGAATAGACGATGACGGGCTTCATATCACTTCACCAAAGGCAGGTTATCGGCTTTCCAGCTGGAAACGCCACCGCTCAGCTTGGCGGCAGTGTAACCAGCCTTGAGCAGCTCGCCGCAGACCGCGCCGGACTGCTGGCCCATCGCGTCGACGACGATCAGGGTCTTCTCTTTGTGCTTTTCGAGCTCGGTCATGCGGTTGGCGAGCTTGTCCTGCGGGATGTTCAACGCACCGACGATGTGGCCGGCGGAATATTCCTTGGACGGGCGGATGTCGATGACCAGTGCCTTGTCGGCATTGACCAGCGCGGTCAGCTGGCCGTTGCTCAGGCTCTGGCCGCCACGGCGCAGTTCATTGACGAGCAGTGCAACCAGCAGAACCACGAAGATCGCCACCAGGATGTAGTGATCTGTCGCGAATTGAATCAGGTGAGCAACCATCAGCGGTGTTCCAGGCGATTGAAAATGCCGGCCAGTATACACACCCCCCCAGTGCCACCAAAGCCCGATGGGCCGGAGGTAAAGGTACCTTCATGTTACCGGGCTGCCCGCGCCGGTCGGGTGACAGGACGATTATTCGCCGTTGATGGCGCATTTGCCCTAAAATGCGTGTCTTTATCATCTTTGAACAACCGTGAGTTTGATTGATGACGAGCACGCCCAAACCTCTGGTCCTGATCATCCTGGATGGATTCGGCCACAGCGAAAGCCCCGAATACAACGCCATCTATGCCGCCAACACACCGGTCTATGACCGCCTGCGCGCCACCCAGCCGCATGGCCTGATTTCCGGGTCGGGGATGGATGTCGGCCTGCCGGACGGGCAGATGGGCAACTCTGAGGTCGGGCACATGAACCTTGGCGCCGGCCGCGTCGTCTACCAGGACTTCACTCGGGTCACCAAGGCCATCCGCGATGGCGAGTTCTTCGAGAACCCGGTGCTCACCGGGGCGGTGGACAAGGCTGCTGGCGCCGGCAAGGCCGTGCACATCCTCGGCCTGCTGTCCGACGGTGGCGTGCACAGCCACCAGGACCACCTCGTCGCCATGGCCGAACTGGCCGCGCAGCGTGGCGCCGAGAAAATCTACCTGCACGCCTTCCTCGATGGCCGCGACACCCCGCCACGCAGCGCCCAGTCGTCGATCGAACTGCTCGACGCGACCTTCGCCAAGCTCGGCAAGGGCCGTATCGCGAGCCTGATCGGTCGCTACTTCGCGATGGACCGCGACAACCGCTGGGACCGCGTGAGCGCCGCTTACAACCTGATCGTCGACAGCGTTGCCGAATACACCGCCGATACCGCGCTGGCGGGCCTGGAAGCAGCCTATGCCCGCGACGAGAACGACGAGTTCGTCAAGGCCACGCGCATTGGCGAGGCGGTGAAGGTTGAAGACGGCGATGCGGTAATCTTCATGAACTTCCGCGCCGACCGCGCCCGCGAGCTGTCGCGTGCCTTCGTCGAGCCGGACTTCAACGAGTTCCCGCGTGCACGCCTGCCGAAAATGGCGGCCTACATCGGCCTGACCCAGTATTCGGCAAAAATCGCCGCGCCAGCCGCCTATGCGCCGTCCAGCCTGGACAACGTGCTGGGCGAGTACCTGGCAAAGAACGGCAAGACCCAGCTGCGCATCGCTGAAACCGAGAAGTATGCACACGTTACCTTCTTCTTCTCCGGTGGTCGCGAAGAGCCGTTCGAAGGCGAAGAGCGCATCCTGATCCCGTCGCCGAAGGTCGCCACCTACGACCTGCAGCCCGAGATGAACGCACCTGAAGTGACCGACCGCATCGTCGAAGCCATCGAGCAGCAGCGCTTTGACGTGATCGTGGCCAACTACGCCAACGGCGACATGGTCGGCCACACCGGCGTGTTCGAGGCTGCGGTGAAAGCCGTCGAGGCCCTGGATACCTGTGTCGGGCGCATCGTCGAGGCGCTGGACAAGGTCGGAGGCGAGGCCCTGATCACCGCCGACCACGGCAACGTCGAGCAGATGGAGGACGCGTGCACCGGCCAGGCGCACACAGCCCACACCAGCGAGCCGGTGCCGTTCATCTACGTCGGCAAGCGCAAGGTGCGGGTCCGCGAAGGCGGCGTACTGGCCGACGTGGCGCCGACCATGCTGAAACTGCTGGGCCTGGAAAAACCGGCAGAAATGACCGGCACTTCAATCCTGGTCGACGCCTGATTCACTGTCCAGGGGCCGCCTGGCGGCCCCTTTGCACATGAATTCCGGACAAACGCCCCGCTGCCCCGGCAGCGAGGCGTTTTTTTTGCCTGCCCGCACGGGCATACTAAGCCAGTCTCCATCCCCGGTACGCCAAACCCCATGCTACGCGCCCTGATCCTATTAGCCCTGTCCTGCCTGCTCAGCCCGGCATTCGCCGATGAGCGCGCGCAGACCCAGCAGCAACTGGACGCCACCCGCCAGGACATTGCCGAGCTCAAGAAGACGCTGAGCAAGCTCCAGGAAGAAAAAGCCGGTGTGCAAAAAGACCTCAAGGCCACCGAGACCGACATCGGCAACCTGGAGAAGCAGGTGGAGGCCCTGCAACAAGAACTAAAAAAGACCGAGGGCGAGCTGGAGCGCCTTGATACCGAGAAAAAAAAACTCCAGAGCGCCCGCGTTGAGCAACAGCGGCTGATTGCCATTCAGGCCCGTTCGGCCTACCAGAACAACGGCCGCGAGGAATACCTCAAGCTGCTGCTCAATCAGCAGAACCCTGAGAAGTTCGCCCGCACCCTCACCTATTACGACTACCTGAGCAAGGCGCGCCTCGACCAGCTCAAGGCCTTCAATGAAACGTTGCGCCAACTGGCCAACGTCGAGCAGGACATTTCCCGTCAGCAGGAACAACTGCTGGCGCAGCGCGCCGACCTCGACACGCGCCGCCAGGCGCTGGATGCCGAACGCAGCAAACGCCAGCAGGTACTGGCCAAGCTCAACAGCGACGTGAAAGATGGCGACCAGAAGCTGCAGGCGCGCCAACAGGACCAGGCGGACCTGGCCAAGGTGCTCAAGACCATCGAGGAAACCTTGGCGCGCCAGGCCCGCGAAGCCGAAGAAGCGCGCAAGAAAGCCCTGCTCGCCCAGCAGGAAGCCGAGAAACGCCGCCAACAGGAGGCCCTGGCCGCCCGTGCGGACAGGGAAGATAGCGAGCCGCCGAAAAAGGCCCGCACCACCCTCGGCCCACTGGTTTCCAGTGACGGCGCCAGCTACGGCGGTGCATTTTCTGCAGCCCGGGGAAAACTTCCCTGGCCGGTCAATGGTCGATTGCTGGCACGCTTCGGTGATGCGCGCGGCAGCGATGCCCGGGCCAAGTGGGACGGCGTGATGATCAGCGCCAGCCCAGGTACCCAGGTACACGCAGTGCACGGCGGGCGCGTGGTGTTTGCCGACTGGTTGCGTGGCGCTGGACTTCTGGTCATTCTCGACCATGGTAATGGTTACCTGAGCCTGTATGGCCACAACCAGAGCCTGCTCAAGAGCGCCGGCGACATCGTCAAGGCCGGCGAAGCCATTTCCACCGTTGGCGACAGCGGTGGCCAGGACAGCGCAGGCTTGTACTTCGCCATTCGCCAGCAGGGCCGGCCAACCGACCCTTCGCAGTGGTGCCGCGGCTGACACATTACATACGGCATGGCGCCATGCGCTGCGCCGATGCTCCGCAGGGAGCGCTTACAGGATCAGGAGTTCGTTCGACATGCTGCACTCGCCTCGCCTCACCCAGCTGGCCCTGACCATCGCCCTGGCGATCGGTGCGCCCCTGGCCAGCGCCGCGGAGCCGGTGAAGGCCTCGCCAGCCAAGACTGCCGCAGTGCCCGCCACCGAGGTGACCGCCAAGGCACCGCTGCCGCTGGAAGAGCTGCGCACCTTTGCCGAGGTCATGGACCGTATCAAGGCGGCCTATGTCGAACCTGTGGACGACAAGACCCTGCTGGAGAACGCCATCAAGGGCATGCTCAGCAACCTTGACCCCCACTCGGCCTACCTCGGGCCTGAGGACTTCCAGGAGCTGCAGGAAAGCACCAGTGGCGAATTCGGTGGCCTCGGCATCGAAGTGGGCCAGGAGGACGGCAATATCAAGGTAGTATCGCCTATCGATGACACCCCGGCATCGCGAGCCGGCGTGCAGGCCGGAGACCTGATCGTCAAGATCAACGGCGCCCCGACCCGCGGCCAGACCATGACCGAAGCGGTCGACAAGATGCGTGGCAAGGTTGGCGAAAAGATCACCCTGACCCTGGTGCGCGACGGCGGCAGCCCGTTCGACGTAACCCTTGCCCGCGCGGTAATCCAGGTCAAGAGCGTGAAGAGCCAGCTTCTGGAAAGCGGCTATGGCTACATCCGCATCACCCAGTTCCAGGTCAAGACCGGTGACGAGGTCGGCAAGGCCCTGGCCAAGCTGCGCAAGGACAACGGCAAGAAACTGCGCGGGGTGATCCTTGACCTGCGCAACAACCCCGGCGGCGTGCTGCAATCGGCAGTGGAAGTGGCCGACCACTTCCTGACCAAGGGCCTGATCGTCTACACCAAGGGCCGCATCGCCAATTCCGAACTGCGCTTCTCCGCCGACCCGGCCGACGCCAGCGAAGGGGTGCCACTGGTGGTATTGATCAACGGCGGCAGCGCTTCGGCCTCGGAAATCGTCGCCGGCGCCCTGCAGGACCAGAAACGCGCCGTGCTGATGGGTACCGACAGCTTTGGCAAGGGCTCGGTACAGACCGTGCTGCCGCTGGCCAATGACCGCGCCCTGAAGCTCACCACTGCGTTGTACTACACGCCCAACGGCCGCTCGATCCAGGCCCAGGGCATCGTCCCCGACATTGAAGTGCGCCCAGCCAAGTTGACTGCCGACGCCAACGACAACGACACCTTCAAGGAAGCCGACCTGCAGGGCCACCTGGGCAACGGCAACGGTGGCGCCGACCGCCCGACCGGCAGCACCAAGCGCCAGGAACGCCCGCAGGACAGCGACTACCAGCTGAGCCAGGCCCTGAGCCTTCTCAAGGGCCTGAACATCACCAAAGGCGACTGACCCAGCCCATGCGTTATCTGCTGTGTCTGTTGGTCTGCCTGATGGCCGGAGTCGCACAAGCGGCACCGGCCGGCAAGGCCTATATGAGCATCATAATCGACGACCTGGGCCAAAGCGCCGAGCGTGACAGCCGCACACTCGCCCTGCCTGGGCCAGTGACCATGGCGATCATGCCCGACACCCCACACGCCACCGATTTCGCCCGCCAGGCCCACAAGGCCGGCAAGACGGTGATCCTGCACATGCCCATGGACCCGGCCACCGGCCCCTATGCCTGGCACCCCGGCATCCCCCAGGACGAACTGGCCCGACGCCTCGATGCAGCCCTGGCCAAGGTGCCGTATGCCGCCGGTATCAACAACCACATGGGCAGCCGCATGACCGCCCAGCGTGAGCCGATGGCCTGGCTGATGGGCGAATTACAGCGTCGTCACCTGTTCTTCGTCGACAGCCGCACCAGCGCCGCCACCGTGGCGGCTGCCGAAGCCCAGGCACAGGGGCTGGCGCATGTTTCGCGGGATGTATTCCTCGACGATGTGCGCACCACCGAGGCAATTACCGGTCAGCTTCAGCAAGGCATCGCCCTGGCCCGCAAGCAAGGCTCGGCAGTGCTGATCGGCCACCCTTACCCACAAACACTCGAAGTGCTGGCACGCGAACTACCACGGCTCAAAGGCCAAGGTGTCATCCTGATCAAGCTACCGCAGATGATCGCCGAGCGGAGCAACCAGGCCATGCCGGCACATGGCAAGCATGGCCGCTACAGCAACCGCTGAGCAGGCCCTTCATCTATGTACCGCCAAGCACATCGGTAGCACCTTCACCCTTCGTCCTCCATTCCATGGAGGTACGACATGCATATCCCCTCACTCCTGGCTACGCTAGGCCTGACACTCTCCAGCCACCTGGCCAATGCCAACGACATCACGCCTCCTCCCTCGGCACCACTTACCCTGTACAACAGCGCTGGCCAGAACTCGCAGTGGACAGGCGTTGGCCGGCTGATCTGGAAAAACCGACATTGCATCGGCACCTTGCTGGACAGCCGTGATGACACCCACGGTACAAGTGGGCCGGCCTACATACTGACAGCCGGGCACTGCGCTGGCGGTGTCAATGGCAAGGTCATTGTTGACCAGCCGATTACCGGCAGCATTGCCTTCAACTATTTTGTCGATACACAAGACCAGCGCCACACCGTGCCCTTGAAACGCACGGTATGGAGCAGCCTGCAAGGTGCCGACCTGGCGCTTCTGGAGGTGGATGCCACCCTTGAGGAGCTGCTGGCACAAGGCATCAAGCCGCTCAAGCTGGGCCGCTCCGCCGCATCGGGCAGCGCGGTTCAGGTAATCGGCGAACCCAGCTCAATCGGCAAAGGCCTGCGCTTGTCCACCTGCACGGAGCGCTTCCACGGAACATCCAGTGTCGGCAACTGGGTGTGGCGCAATGCCAGGCGAAATGATTGCCAAGGCCTGGATGAGGGGGCGTCCGGGAGCCCGGTCGTGGACAGCGGGAGCAACCGCCTGGTCAGCCTCGCCAACAGCATGCATGACAATGAAGTCGGTGCAATCCCGGTCCATCGCCTTGTTGGCTGCTTCAGTGCAGGTCGTGCAGACCTTGATCTGGAAGATTGCCAATTGCTGCCGGGCTTTCAACTCGAGCCGCAGGGCGGCAGCTTCAAAAAGCTGACCAAAGCGCGAAGCCTGGCTGACGCTCCTTCTGAACCTGCGCGTTGGGGCTTTCAGTTCCTGATCGATACGCCGCGCTACCGCTACAAAACCAGCACCGACGCGCTTGCTTGCGAAGACCCGGCTGGCTACAGCGGCACCATTGCTTCAAGCGAAAATCTGATCAACGACCCGATCGGTCCTGAGCCCGGTACCCACTACCTGTGCCTG
This sequence comes from Pseudomonas sp. 382, assembly GCF_002759075.1. Classification (NCBI taxonomy): domain Bacteria; kingdom Pseudomonadati; phylum Pseudomonadota; class Gammaproteobacteria; order Pseudomonadales; family Pseudomonadaceae; genus Pseudomonas; species Pseudomonas sp. 382. The sequence continues at coordinate 204,751 of NZ_PEMX01000007.1, read as the reverse complement.
ATCGGCATACAGTCGCCAGACCAGCTGCCTTCCCGCGCACTCATGGCCAACAGCCTGAGCATCAAAGTTGACCTGCTGCCACCTGGCAAGCCTCAGGCCCGCGTGGCGATAGAACACTTGCCCGACGGCAGCATTCGCATCAATTGGCTGCGAGATCCGTATGTTGTCTTCTACCGGGTAAAGCGTGGTGCACCGGCAACAACAGACTGCGACGATCCATCCGGCTATCGCCTGCTGCGCGCACAAAGTCGCAATATCCCGGTCTCGGCCTTGCCCTTGAAGTTATGCAGCGTTGCCATCGATCTGATTGGGCAGCGTTCTGAATTTCACACTGATCTGCTGCAATCCGCTGCACCGTGACAGGCCGCCCGAGCCTGCTGTACCCGCACGTGACTGCCAGGTACAGCAGGCTAGCGCCCGCCGTGTTGCCGGGTGGATCAATGGAACGGGATGATTCCCCTGGCTTGCTCCAGCGTCAGCTTGCCGCGGTGGAGCCGCTGTCCTGCAACTGCAGCGAGGCGGTTACTCATACGACGCTGACTCCAGGTCTTCAGGTGACCGGCGACAAAGTCTTCGGCGAAATCGTCAGGTGACTGGAAATGGAAATGCGCAGCCCAAAGGTTGCGTTTGCCTGGCAGACGCAGTACCCGGTATTCGTCAAAAGCAGTACCGTCCTGCATGGTCCGCCGCTCGTTGTATTCAACCGTGATCAGGCCCTCTGCATGGAGGAAGCGCAGGGCCTCGGCGGAAGGGTAGTTGGTGTCCGTGTAAAGGGTGGTGAGTTGCAGCTTTTTCTCTGCACGCAAAGCGTCCGCCTCTCGCTCCAAGGCCCTGAGCAGCGTGTCGTTGCCACCCGCCTCACGCACCATGCTCGCCGCCTGAGCCAGTTTGTCCAATTGCTGGTCGAATAACCGGGCCAGCAAGGCACCCTTGATATCGTGCAGCACATAGGACTCGGCTTTTTCCCGCAGCGCGTTGTTCTCGTCCCGCAGGGACTGTATCCACATGGCAAGATCGCTTGGGGGAGCTTCGTCAGACAACGAGGGCCGCTTGCCTTCACGCTGGCGCCATTCGCCATCCACCTGCTCGAAGGTGGCCAGCACTGCTTCGCTGACCGCCTCCCGCACCTCAAGCAAGCGCTGGCCCTGCACTTCGATCTCGGTCCCGATCAATAGCTGGCCCTGAGCATTACGCACCAGCCGCTGCGGTTCGCCGGAAACCGGATACGGCGAACGCTTGGCAGGTACACTGGCATCATCCTGCTCGCGAATTGCCCCGACCAGACGGCTACCCGCATCCAGTTTGAGCTTGCCGACATGTTCCTGGTATCGATCGATCATCGCCGGCTCGATCAATGCCCCGCCTTCCTTGCGAATACGGTCGCTGTTTAGCAGCGCAGCACTGTATTCATCCCAGGCTTCCTGCAGGATGACTATCCTGTCCGCTGCCGACAGATTGGAAAAGTCCAGCTCGCCGTGAGCTTCAGCGGCATTGCGCAGACTCAGCCCGGTCAGCTCCTCCCGGTAGCCGGCAAGTGCGCTCTGCCCGCCGTCATTGTCGAGGTGCAACGCCAGGTCAGCCAGGTTCAATACCTGGTGGAAACGCAGCTGGACCGTGTTGAATCTGCGCAGGGCAATCAGTTGCGCAACAGTACGCACCGGTTCACCCGGCGAACCGGTAATCGCGAATTCGTCTGCAGTGTCAGCCAGCAACTGGTCAAGATTTTCGTACCCTGCGAGGATGCGATCCTGCAGGCCGACAACGTATTCCAGTTTGCTACGCAACTGCTGATACAACCCAGCGACTTCAGCAATGGGGCGCCCATCCAGCGCTTTTTGAATCGCGACCAGTTCGGGATAGTCGGCAAGGCCCCAAAGCTCATTTACGATGAAGTCGCTATTACGGATAAACCCCTCCCGCACAGTTACTTCGTGCTGGGTGAGCACCGCATCCCAACCGCCTTTCAGCCGTTCACTGGTAAATTTCGGTTCCCTGATGGTCGCCAGCAGCGCCAGTATTGCCTTTTCGGCGCTGACTGCGGTTTCCAGCTGCTGTATGGATTGGTCTCTCTGCCTGAAGTCATCCCGCTCCAACTCGGTTATGCGTTGATCGTAGCGCTGAAGCAGGGCTTGCAACTTCGTAGCTTCTTCTCCCTCAGGCAATGCGGACTGTTGTTCCGCTGCCTTGGCCCTGAGGTCCTTGAGGCCTTGCAGCTTCTTCTTCGCCTCCAGTGAACTCATGGCCATCCTGCCAAATTGCGCTCTTGCGAGATTGACCTGTTGGTCCAGTTGGTTGATCTGTTGATGCAATTCGCGAAAACGGGTTGCCAGCCGAACGCGCGCGGAGTTTTGCTTCATACCGCCGCTCAGGCGCAGTGCCGTGTCCACCCGCCAGACGCCATCGACAAAATCCAGCCAAGGCCCTGGGTTACCGTTGGAATCGACCACCCGCACGCCATCTGGCAGTCGTTCCACCCGATAGGCATCCCCGGCCAAGGCGACGTAATAGTCGTCATCGATGCGGTACAATCCCGCCGTGGCAGCATTGCTCGACGGTTTCAAGCCGTTGAGCAGCACACTTGAACGCATGGCCTGGAGTGCTTCCCGCTGCGCGCGCGGTAACCAGTTGAAGCCGCTCTGGCCCCGCCAGGAAAAATCGAGCCAGCGAACAGGCAGCGTTTCACCAGCAACCACCGCCTCCTGCGCAGGAGCGACAGCGATTTCGGCAAAAGCTCCGCGCTGCGCCTCAGGCCCTTCGACTGCTGCCGCACCGGGCAACTCATGCTCGGGAGTGTTCTGGGCAGGTTGCCTGGCATGCAGCAATACCATGCTCAGGTTCAATATCAGGTCGGCCGTTGCAGCTGCACGGTCAAACTCATCGCCACGCTCCAGCGCTTCCAGGTCGTGCTGCAAGGACACCAGCAATTGCACCAGCCAGCCCACTGATGCCACCGGCCCACGGATCACCAACGTCACGACATCGAACAACAGCCATGCGCCCTCGCACAGGGTTTGCCAGCGGTTTTCGGCATTGGATACCGTCTGTTGATCGGCGAGGCTGACCAGCAGATCTCGATTCGCCGCGTAAACTTTCTCGTCAATGCCGCCATGCCAGTAGGTGATGGCCAGCTGTGCGGGCTCTGGTCGAACAGGCTGAACGAAGGGATCTACGCCAATGCTACTGATGTGAGGTTCGCTGAAACCACCATGGTCGTATATGGCCCTGACGCTCGGCTCCATCCAGTCGAGAATACTGTCCTGCAGCAGCTTCGACTCGCGCACATGTTCGAGCAGGTCCGACAAACTCGCATATTCACGAAGCGTGTCGCGTGCGAACAAGGGGCGGTAAAGCAGCGCCAGTGAAGGTTCTGCACAATACAGAATGTACATGCAGCGGACTGGGTCCGTTTTCAAAGACGTTGCGCTGCGCTTGAAGGCCAACGGAATCAACATCATTCGCGGCGTGAGCGGGTCAACATGACCGGCACAGAAATCCACAACACATTGCAGCCCAGGCTCACGAATCTTGCCATCAAGCTTTGCATTCATCGCAGCGGCGAGCAGAGCTGCACGCCATTCACCACCCAACCGTCTGACCCGGTCTGCGCGTTTGGCCGGGTCGTCCAGTTGCGCGGCGACATAGGCGGGATAATGCCTTCCGATATCTACCTTGGTAACGAGTGCTCTGGCCGTATCGGCATCAAACCATGATGGCGTGTCACCCCCGCTGCGCAGGTAGATTCGCTCGATGCTTGCCCCCTTGAGGGAAGCGAGGTTACCGATGGCAAATTCAGTAAGCGTCTTGCTGCCAGCGAAGACCAGTGGTTCGCCGCCACCAGTACCTGTTGCCGATCCTCCCGGCATGCCACGGGCCAGGTAAAGGTCAAGCATCAGGTCATCCGGAGAGCTGTCAGCCCCATGGTCCTGGCAAATTTGCGTGATTAGCCGTTGGCGAGCGTAATCGGTCAACGACTGAATGCCGTCCAGTGCTGCGATGCCGCCCGAGTCGAGCTGATGAAGCGCAATCTGCAGCAATGCGGCGCTACAGGCAAAGCTGTCCTGGGCAGCGCTTGCCAGGCAGCCCGGAGGTGCCTTCACGGCAGGGGTTTCATCCTGATAAACCTCGAACCAGGACGAAGGGTCGCTTAGCTGGGCAAAACGCTGCTCAAGGGCCGGTACATCCTTGATGTCGCCATAGCGGGCGTGCTCAACCCTTTGCAGCAGCGTCTCGAGCAAAAGTGAAACCTGCTGGGAAAATATGTTTCCCTTGACCGGATAGCGTTGCCAGGTCATCTGTTCGAAGGCGTAGCCTTGCGCCAGTTCGTCACGCAATCCGAGGCCAAACGCGCTCAACGAGTCGAAGCTGCGCACTGCGCCCGAAGGGGCGCACCACAGTACGACTTCGCGCTCATCCCATTCGCCACATACCAGCATCTGGCACTGCATCTGATGATGCTGCTGCGACGCACTGATCAGATGTGTCTGGACGAAGTACACCGGAGGTTGATCATCACCGCCATGAAGCAGGCCACGGATACACGCTTGCTCCTGTGGAGCCAGACCTTGCCAGGGCAGGCCGCGTAGCAGAGCGATCCTGAGCAGCAACTGCAACCAACTGTCGCGACTGACTCCGGCGCTGCCCTTGGCCCGCCAATAGGCGACCTGGGCCTCGCAGAAGTGCTGTGGAAGCTGCTCCAGCAACTGATTGAGTGCGGGAGACAAGCCTGACAGCTGGCGAGTATCGAATTCTGTCGTCGAACCGGCGAAACGATGAATGCCGGTAAGCCCGAGATTGTAATAGCGGCCATCAGCCAGTGGCTCGATGCTCAGCAGCTGCGGATCGAGCAAGGCTTCCAGTACCCGATCCACCAGGGGAGCGGTGGTCCAATAGGTGCTCGAAGGGTCCGGGCTGTCCAGCATCAGCGGGTCAGCCGTTGTCAGAGCGGGGGTGACATCGGCCAACCACGGCAGCTCTGCCAACAACAAGCGCAGCAGTTGTTCACTGGCAACCTGGCGCAGGGTCGGTCTGTCGCCAAACTGGCTGGCAACGGCCTGCCTGAAATCGAAGACTGGAAGCTGGGATCGGATCATGCTGGGTACCTCCGCTCTGAAAAGCGCTAGGCTGCGGCAATCAGGCCCGGGTCCCGCACTACATTTTGCTTCAAAAAAAAGGCCTTGCTCCGTTGGGCAAGGCCTTCTTTTCAACGTCCTGACATCAGCTGTAGACACGCCCCAGCAGTTGGCGGTGGCTTTCGAACTGGTCCAGCACATCGCGCACGATCTGCTCCGGCGTAAAGCCCATAAGGTCGTACTCCTGGCTGCCATCGTGCAGGTACACCTCGGCACGGTAGAAGCGCTGGCGCACTTCCGGCTCGCCTTGCACCGGCGCCTCGCTCGGCGCTGCCATGTAGCCGTCCAGGCTCACTTCGTAAACGAACGGGTTGCCCTCGTCCATCATCACCCGCAAGCCCATCGTGTTGCGTGACTGACCAACCCGGGTTTCCACCTCGAAGCCCAAGGTCTGCAACTGCGCGGCGGCATCTTTCAGCGCCGGGCTGACGTGCTTGTCCATGAAGCGCTGGACCACGGCCTGGGTGGGCTGCAGTTCCAGCTGGGTCAGGCGCTCGGAGAAGCCGCGGCGGCCACGGGCGGCCAGCTCGGCACGCTCCTGCTCGACGGCCACGTCCTGCTTCATGGCCTTGTACAGGCCGAACATGAACAGCACCAGCACTACCGAGAACGGCAGGCCGGCCAGCACCACCATGGTCTGCATGGCTTCGAAGTTACCGGCGAACAGCAAGCCGATGGTGACCAGGGTGATGACCACCGACCAGAACACCACCATCCAGTGCGGGGCGTCTTCGTCGACCTTGCCGCCTTTGCACGACAGGTTGGCCATCATCACCGCGCCGGAGTCGGCCGGGGTGAGGAACAGCACGAAGCCAACGAATACCGCCACACCGATCACGATCTTGGCCGCCGGGAAGTATTCCAGCAGCTGGTAGATCGACATCGACGGCTGTTCAAGCGCGGTCTTGCCCAGCTCGACCGCGCCCTGGTTGATTACCAGATCCAGCGCGGTGTTGCCGAAGATCGACAGCCAGGCCAGGGTGAAGCCCAGCGGGATCAACAGCACGCCGCTGACCAGCTGGCGCACGGTACGGCCCTTGGAGATACGGGCAATGAACATGCCGACGAACGGGCCCCAGGAGATCCACCAGGCCCAGTAGAACACGGTCCACAGGCCCAGCCAGCGCTCGGACTTGCCGGCTTCGCCTTCGTACACGTAAAGGTCGAAGGTCTTGAGCACGATACCGTTGAGATAGTCGCCGATGTTCTGCACGAAGCCATTGAGCAGGTGCAGGGTTTCGCCGCCCAGCAGCACGAAGATCAGCAGACCACTGAACAGCATGATGTTCAGGTTGGACAGGCGACGAATGCCGTTCTCCACACCCGATACAGCCGCCACGGTGGCCACGCCGGCCATCACCAGAATCACCACCAGCAGGTTGGTCTTGCTGTGGTCCATGCCGAACAGGTATTCCAGGCCGGAGGACACCTGCATCGAACCGATGCCTAAGTTGGTCACCAGGCCCAGCAGGGTGACGAACATGCCGAAGATGTCCACGGCATTGCCCGCAGCGCCTTTGACCCAGCGCTCACCCACCAGCGGGTAAAGCGCCGAGCGCAGGGCCAACGGTTGATTGTGGCGGTAGGCGAAGTAACCCACGGCCAGGCCGACCAGGGCGTAGATCGCCCAGCCATGCAGGCCCCAGTGCAGGAAGGTCAGTTGCAGGCCCTGGCGCGCGGCCTCGAGGCTGGCAGAGGTGCCTTCTGGCGGGTTGAAATAGTGGTCCAGCGGCTCGGACGCGCCGAAGTACAGCAGCGAAATGCCGATACCAGAGGAGAACAGCATGCCGGCCCAGGCACCGTAGCTGAAGTCAGGCTGGTCGTCCTTGCCGCCAAGCTTGAGCTTGCCGTAGTCGGAGAAGGCCAGGTAGACGACGAACAGCAGATAACCGCCGATCACCAGCATGTAATACCAGCCGAAGGTGCGCGTCAGCCATTTCTGGGCTACGCCCAGCACCTGGCCGGCAGTTTCAGGTACAGCGATCAACAAGGCAGTCAGAACGAGGATCATCAGCGCGGAGGTGAAGAACACCACGCGGTTGACCCGGACCCTCTCGGCGGGGGGCTTGGTAAGTGAGGCAGAACTCATTGCACGAATGCTCCGGGCAGTACGGCTTTGGAGGCTAATCAGTCTTTCCCGAGCAATTGGTGGAATTCCGCCACTGCATCAGGTGTTATAAAAGCACCCTGGAAACCGCGATCCCGAATCGATACGTTGCAAAAAACAGACAGGTGGCCTGCTGAAAATGCCACGCCCTCCACTTGGGTGCGCGCATTCGTCACAGATCACCCCGCCCGCTCCAAGGGCCTGTCGCAGGCCAGTGACCGTACGGCAGAATCTGCATTTCGCCTCGCTCATGCCCGTCAACGCCTTGTATTCCGGGGGTTACGCGATTTCCTGGGGTGTCAATCCGTGCCTTCTCGACCGCCTGAAAGACTGTCAATGGCACAAATTGTCGCAGAGCTTATTCTTTATTGATTGAACGTTCAATCAAAACAAAATAGACTGGCCTTCGCCGAGTCAGCCGCCTGTCGTCTGCTCGCAGGCCTGAGGAGATAGCAAGATGCCCAAGGTCGGTATGCAACCCATCCGCCGCCAGCAGTTGATCGAAGCCACATTGCAGGCGGTCGATCAGGTCGGACTGGGTGACGCCAGCATTGCGCTGATTGCCCGTTTGGCCGGTGTGTCGAACGGCATCATCAGTCACTACTTTCGGGACAAGAACGGCCTGATCGCAGCGACGATGGGTTACATCATGAACATGCTCAACGAAGGCGTTAGAGCACGTCGCCAGGCCCTGACGGACGACAGCCCGCGCGCCCACCTGAAAGTGATCATCGAGGGCAACTTCGATGCCAGCCAGGTGAACGGCCCGGCAATGAAAACCTGGTTGGCCTTCTGGGCTTCCAGCATGCACCAGCCCGATTTGCACAGGTTGCAGCGGATCAACGATCACCGCCTGTATTCCAACCTGTGCTGCCAGTTCCGCCGCGCCCTGCCGCTCTACCATGCGCGCAAGGCAGCCCGCGGCCTGGCAGCCCTGATCGACGGCCTGTGGCTGCGTGGTGCCCTGTCGGGAGATGCATTCGACACCGACCAGGCGATACGGATTGCATACGAATACATGGATCTACAACTGGCTAAACAGCACACCCTGGACACAGACGACCAGGCCGCTGATCAAGCGCGCACCCTTGCCCACCCGGCAGGAGCGTGACGCGCAGCCAACCACACACTGCACTTGCGAGGACACTATGGCCCGTTTCGGAACGCAAAAACTCTACATTGATGGTGCTTACGTCGACGCTGGCAGCGATGCCACCTTCGAAGCCATCAACCCGGCTACCGGCGAAGTCCTCGCCCACGTGCAACGTGCCACCGAGGCCGACGTCGAGAAGGCTGTGGAAAGCGCCGAGCGCGGCCAGAAGGTCTGGGCCGCGATGACCGCCATGCAGCGTTCGCGCATCCTGCGCCGTGCCGTCGACATCCTGCGCGAGCGCAACGATGAACTGGCCATGCTGGAAACCCTGGACACCGGCAAGTCGTACTCGGAAACCCGCTACGTCGACATCGTCACCGGCGCCGACGTGCTGGAGTACTACGCGGGCCTGGTACCGGCCATCGAAGGCGAGCAGATCCCCCTGCGCGAATCGTCCTTCGTCTACACCCGCCGCGAGCCGCTGGGCGTAACCGTCGGCATCGGCGCGTGGAACTACCCGATCCAGATCGCCCTGTGGAAATCCGCCCCGGCCCTGGCCGCTGGCAACGCGATGATCTTCAAGCCGTCGGAAGTCACTTCGCTGACCACCCTGAAACTGGCCGAGATCTACACCGAAGCCGGCCTGCCGAATGGCGTGTTCAACGTCCTGACCGGCAGCGGCCGCGAAGTCGGCACCTGGCTGACCGAGCACCCACGCATCGAAAAAGTCTCCTTCACCGGCGGCACCACCACCGGCAAGAAGGTCATGGCCAGCGCCTCGAGCTCGTCGCTCAAGGAAGTCACCATGGAACTGGGCGGCAAGTCGCCACTGATCATCTGCGCCGACGCCGACCTGGACAAGGCCGCCGACATCGCCATGATGGCCAACTTCTACAGCTCCGGTCAGGTCTGCACCAACGGCACCCGCGTGTTCATCCCGGCGGCAATGAAAGCGGCCTTCGAAGCCAAGATCGCCGAGCGCGTTGCCCGCATCCGCGTTGGCAACCCGGAAGACGAGAACACCAACTTCGGCCCGCTGGTCAGCTTCCAGCACATGGAAAGCGTGCTTGGCTACATCGCCAAAGGTAAAGAAGAAGGTGCCCGCGTGCTGTGCGGCGGCGAGCGTCTGACTGCCGGTGATTTCGCCAAAGGCGCCTTCGTGGCCCCGACCGTGTTCACCGATTGCACCGACGACATGACCATCGTCAAGGAAGAGATCTTCGGCCCGGTGATGAGTATCCTCACCTACGAAACCGAAGAAGAAGTCATCCGCCGCGCCAACGACACCGACTACGGCCTGGCCGCCGGTGTCTGCACCAACGACATCTCCCGCGCCCACCGCATCATCCACCAGCTGGAAGCCGGTATCTGCTGGATCAATGCCTGGGGCGAATCGCCAGCCGAAATGCCGGTTGGCGGCTACAAGCAGTCGGGCGTCGGCCGTGAGAACGGCGTCAGCTCGCTGGCTCAATACACGCGCATCAAGTCGGTCCAGGTCGAGCTGGGCGGCTACAACTCGGTCTTCTAAGGCCCTGTCCCGCCACGCCCGTTGCCACCGCACGGGCGTTTCCGCTCCCTGATCACCGCCAACACGAGGGTACTTTCATGTCCCAAGAATTCGATTACATCATCGTCGGAGCAGGCTCCGCCGGTAACACCCTGGCGACTCGCCTGACCGAGGACGCCGGCGTCACCGTACTGCTGCTGGAAGCCGGTGGCCCCGACTACCGCTTCGACTTCCGCACCCAGATGCCCGCCGCCCTGGCCTTCCCGCTGCAAGGCCGCCGCTACAACTGGGCCTACGAGACCGACCCGGAGCCGCACATGAACGGCCGCCGCATGGAATGTGGCCGTGGCAAGGGCCTGGGTGGCTCGTCGCTGATCAACGGCATGTGCTACATCCGTGGCAACGCCATGGACTTCGACGGCTGGGCGAAACTGCCAGGCCTGGAAGACTGGACCTACCTCGACTGCCTCCCGTACTTCCGCAAAGCCGAAACCCGCGACATCGGCCCGAACGACTATCACGGCGGCGAAGGCCCGGTCAGCGTGACCACGCCAAAGGCCGGTAACAACCCGCTGTTCCACGCCATGGTCGAAGCCGGCGTGCAAGCCGGCTACCCGCGCACCGAAGACCTCAACGGCTACCAGCAGGAAGGCTTCGGTCCGATGGACCGCACCGTAACCAAGCAGGGCCGCCGTTCGAGCACCGCCCGTGGCTACCTGGACCAGGCCAAGAAGCGCCCGAACCTGACCATCGTCACTCACGCCCTGACTGACCGCGTACTGTTCGACGGCAAGCGCGCCATTGGCGTGACTTACCTGGTCGGCGACAGCGAAGAGCGCGTCGAAGCCCGCGCCCGCAAGGAAGTGATCGTAAGCTCCGGCGCCATTGCTTCGCCGCAGTTGCTGCAGCGTTCCGGCGTTGGCCCGCGCGCCCTGCTGGAAAGCCTCGACATCCCGGTGGTACACGACCTGCCGGGCGTCGGCGAAAACCTGCAGGACCACCTTGAGCTGTACCTGCAGTACGCTTGCACCCAGCCGGTGTCGCTGTACCCGTCGCTGCTGTGGTGGAACCAGCCGGCCATCGGCGCCGAGTGGATGTTCAACGGTACCGGTATCGGCGCCAGCAACCAGTTCGAGGCGGGTGGTTTCATCCGCACCCGTCCGGAGTTCGAATGGCCGAACATCCAGTACCACTTCCTGCCGGTCGCCATTAACTACAACGGCTCCAATGGCGTGAAAGAGCACGGGTTCCAGGCACACATGGGCTCGATGCGCTCGCCAAGCCGTGGCCGCATCCAGGTCAAGTCGAAGGACCCGCGCCAGCACCCGAGCATCCTGTTCAACTATATGGCCACCGAGCAGGACTGGCAGGAGTTCCGTGACGGCATCCGCCTGACCCGCGAAATCATGGCCCAGCCGGCGCTGGACCCGTACCGCGGTCGCGAGATCAGCCCGGGCGAGCACGTGCAGACGGATGAAGAGCTGGACAAGTTCATCCGCGAACACGCCGAAACCGCCTTCCACCCGTCCTGCTCGTGCAAGATGGGCACCGACGAGATGGCCGTGGTCGACGGCGAAGGCCGCGTGCACGGCATGAAGGGCCTGCGTGTGGTCGATGCGTCGATCATGCCGATCATCATCACCGGCAACCTCAATGCCACCACGATCATGATCGCCGAGAAGATCTCGGACAAGATTCGCAACCGCAAGCCGCTGCCGCGCAGCACCGCCAAGTACTACGTGGCCAACGGTGCACCGGTCAAAGGCAAGCCAATGCGTGAAGTGAAGCAGGCGTGAGCCTGCACCGGCCCCTTCGCGGCTGAAGCCGCTCCCACACGGATTGTGCAGTACCTGTGGGAGCGGCTTTAGCCGCGAAAGGGCCCGCATAGGCAACACCACGAAAGGCACCCTCCGAGGTGCCTTTTGCACATCTGCAGAAACGCTTTACAGCCTGCCAATTCATCAGGTTAGAATCAGTTGGCACGCGACTTGCCAAGTCAAGGAGCCAAGCCCCCTTCCCGCGATATCCCGGAGTACCTGCCTTTGGATGCCAGCACCATCAACAGCCTGTTCTTGATCGGCGCATTGCTGGTGGGCGCAAGCATCCTGGTCAGCTCGCTGTCATCGCGCCTGGGCATCCCCATTCTGGTCATCATTCTCGCCGTCGGCATGGTCGCCGGTGTCGATGGTGGCGGCATCATCTTCAACAACTACCCGACCGCCTACCTGGTGGGCAACCTGGCATTGGCCGTGATCCTCCTTGACGGTGGCCTGCGCACGCGGGTGGCGAGCTTTCGCGTGGCCTTGTGGCCGGCGCTGTCCCTGGCCACCGTCGGCGTGATGATCACCACCGCGCTAACCGGCATGGTAGCTGCCTGGCTGTTCAACCTGAGCCTGATCCAGGGCCTGCTGATCGGCGCCATCGTCGGCTCCACCGACGCCGCCGCGGTGTTTTCGCTGCTCGGCGGCAAAGGCCTGAACGAGCGGGTTACCGCCACGCTGGAAATCGAATCGGGCAGCAACGACCCGATGGCGGTGTTCCTCACCGTCACCCTGATCGACATGATCGCCAGCGGCCAGACTGGCTTGCACTGGAGCCTGCTGGGCCACTTGCTGCGTGAGTTTGGTATTGGCGGCCTGCTTGGCCTGGGTGGCGGCTGGCTGATGCTGCAGCTGGTCAACCGCATCAACCTGGCCGGCGGCCTGTACCCGATTCTGGTAGTTGCCGGCGGCCTGGTGGTGTTCTCGCTGACCAATGCCCTGCACGGCAGCGGCTTCCTTGCCGTATACCTGTGCGGCCTGGTGCTGGGCAACAAGCCGATCCGCAGCCGCCACGGCATCCTGCACATGCTCGACGGCATGGCCTGGCTGGCCCAGATCGGCATGTTCCTGGTGCTGGGGCTGCTGGTCACGCCCCACGACCTGCTACCGATCGCCCTGCCCGCGCTGGGCCTGGCGCTGTGGATGATCCTGGTGGCGCGCCCTCTGTCGGTAGTCGCCAGCCTGCTGCCGTTCAAAGCCTTCCATGGTCGTGAGAAAGGCTTCATTTCCTGGGTTGGCCTGCGCGGCGCGGTGCCGATCATTCTGGCGGTGTTCCCGCTGATGGCCGGCCTGCCTGACGCCCAGCTGTTCTTCAACCTGGCGTTCTTCATCGTGCTGGTGTCGCTGCTGGTGCAAGGCACCAGCCTGCCGTGGATGGCCAAGCTGCTGAAGGTCACCGTACCGCCAGACCCGGCGCCGATTTCCCGCTCTGCGCTGGAAGTGCACATCACCAGCGAGTGGGAGCTGTTCGTCTACCGCCTGGGTGCGGAAAAATGGTGCATCGGCGCCGCCCTGCGCGAGCTCAAGATGCCCGAAGGCACGCGTATCGCCGCGCTGTTCCGGGGCGAACAACTGCTGCACCCGTCCGGCAGTACGGTACTGGAGGTAGGCGACATGCTCTGCGTGATCGGCCACGAACATAACCTTCCGGCGCTGGGCAAGCTGTTCAGCCAGGCACCGCAGCGCGGTCTGGACCTGCGTTTCTTTGGCGACTTCGTGCTCGAAGGCGATGCCGAACTGGGCGCGGTGGCCGCACTTTATGGCCTCAAACTGGATGGCCTGGACGCGAAAATGCCGCTGGCGCAGTTCATCCGACAGAAGGTCGGAGGCGCTCCAGTAGTAGGCGACCAGGTCGAATGGCACGGCACGATCTGGACCGTGGCGACCATGGACGGGAACAAGATCCAGAAAGTCGGCGTCAGATTCCCCGAAGGAACGCGACCCGGACCAGGATTGTTCCTCTAAACTCCGTTTCTGCCTGATCCACAAGTAGTCTGCCTATGTCCCTGCGCGTGTACCTTCGCACAGCCCTGCTGGGGTTGTGCCTGTCCATTTCTTTCGCGGTCAACGCGGCAGAAGCCCCGACCACCGCCAGCATCCAGAACAGCCTCGACAAGATCGCCGAGCGCAAGCTGCCCGAGGCCGACCAGAAGGCCCTGCAGCAGGTGCTCGAGCAGACCTTGAACCTGCTCAACAGCAAGGAAGACAGCGAGAAGAAGCTTGCCGCGCTCAAGCAGCAGTTGGCCAGCGCCCCCAAGGAAACCAGCGACAGCCAGAAGGAACTGGCCAAGCTCAAGCAAAGCAAGCCCCAGCCAGTCGCCCAGCGCTATGCCAGCCTGAGCGTGCCACAGCTCGAGCAGATGCTCAGCGAGCGCAACACCCAGCAGGGTGATTTGCAGAAGGCGCTGTCCGAAGCCAACAGCCTGATCATCAACTCGCAGACCCGCCCCGAACGGGCCCAGGCCGAGATCAGCAACAACCAGACCCGCACCCAGCAGATCAACAGCAGCCTCAAGAGCGGCAAGGACGGCGGCAAGCCGATCAACGCCGACCAGCGCAACCAGCTCAATGCCGAACTGGCCTCGCTCAACGCGCTGACCCTGCTACGCCGCCAGGAGCTGGCCGGTAACGGCCTGCTGCAAGACCTCGGCAACGCCCGCCATGACCTGCTGATCGAACGCGCCGCGCGTCTGGAGCAGGAAATCCAGGACCTGCAGACGCTGATCAACGAAAAACGCCTGGCCCAGTCCCAGGAAGCCGTTACCCAGCAGTCGATCGAAGCGCAAAAGGCCGGCGGCAGCAGCCTGCTGGCCACCGAGAGCGCGGCCAACCTGAAGCTCTCCGACTATCTGCTGAAAAGCACCGACCGCCTCAACGAGCTGACCCAGCAGAACCTGCGCACCAAGCAGCAGCTCGACAGCCTGACCCAGGCCGACCAGGCACTGGATGAGCAGATCAACGTGCTCAAGGGCAGCCTGCTGCTGTCGAAGATCCTCTACAAGCAGAAGCAAGCACTGCCGCACCTGAAGCTGGACCGCGACCTGGCCGACCAGATCGCCGATATCCGCCTCTACCAGTTCGAGATCAACCAGCAGCGCGAGCAGATGAGCAACCCGGTGGCCTACGTCGACAAGCTGCTGGCCAGCCAGCCGCAGGAAGACGTCACGCCGCAACTGCGCAAGGCCCTGCTGGAAGTGGCGATCACCCGCAGCGACCTGCTCGAACGCCTGAACCGCGAGCTGTCGGCGCTGCTCAACGAATCGATCACCCTGCAGCTCAACCAGAAGCAGCTGCTGGGCACCGCTCAGGGCCTGCGAAACACCCTCGACGAACAGATGTTCTGGATCCCCAGCAACAAGCCGCTGGACTGGGACTGGCTGCGCCTGGTGCCGGAACGCTTCCCTGAACAGGTTGCCAGCCTGCCCTGGGGCTCGGGCATCAAGGAACTGGCCGACGGCCTGAGCCAGCGGCCGCTGCTGTTCCTGCCGCTGCTGCTGGCGATCGGCGCCCTGCTGTGGCGGCGCAAGTACCTCTACCAACGGCTGGGCAAGGTGCACCAGGACATCGGCCACTTCCGCCGTGACAGCCAGTGGCACACCCCCCAGGCCATTCTGATCAACATCCTCCTGGCGATGCCGGTCAGCCTGGGCCTGGCGCTGTGCAGCTATGCCCTGCAGATTGACGCCCGCGGGCAGAACGCCAACCTCGGCGCGGCGCTGTGGCAACTGGCCCAGGCCTGGTTGGTGTTTTACACCGCCTACCGCATCCTCGCGCCTGGCGGCGTGGCGGAAGTCCACTTCCGCTGGCACAAACCGCAGGTCGAATTCCTGCGCGGCTGGGTACGCCGGTTGGGCACCGTGGTGCTGGCGCTGGTTGGCGTGGTGGCAGTCGCCGAGCACCAGCCTTCGGCCCTGGCCGACGACGTGCTCGGCATCGGCGTGGTACTGACCTGCTACGCACTGATGGCCTGGCTGCTCAGCCGTTTGCTGCTGAGCAGCCCGGCGCACCGCGACACGTCGCTGTTCCGCAGGGCTGTCGGGGTGGCCTTCACCGCACTGCCGATCGCGCTGTTCGTGGCCGTGTGCTTCGGCTACTACTACACCGCACTGAAACTGACCGACCGGCTGATCTATACCCTCTACCTGCTGCTGTTCTGGCTGGTCATCGAGGCCGCCTTTGTCCGCGGCCTGTCGGTCGCTGCACGGCGCCTGGCCTACCAGCGCGCGCTGAGCAAGCGCCAGGCTGCCAAGGAAGGGCTGGATGGCGAAGTCATCACCGAAGAGCCGACCCTGGACATCGAACAGGTCAACCAGCAGTCGCTGCGCCTGATCCGCCTGGCCCTGCTCGGTGGTTTCATCGCGGGCCTGTACTGGGTCTGGTCGGACCTGATCTCGGTATTTGCCTACCTCAACAATTTCGTCCTGTACGAGTACACCAGCGGTACCGGGGCCGCCGCCAGCATGGTGCCTATCAGCCTCGGCGACCTGCTCGGTGCGCTGGTGATCGTCGGCATCACCTTCGCCCTGGCGGGCAACTTGCCGGGCCTGCTGGAAGTGCTGGTGCTGTCGCGCCTGAACCTGGCCCAGGGCAGCGCCTATGCCACCACCACGCTGCTTTCGTACACCATCGTCGGTGTCGGCATCGTCAGCACCCTGTCGACCCTCGGGGTGAGCTGGGACAAGCTGCAGTGGCTGGTAGCGGCGCTGTCGGTGGGCCTGGGCTTCGGCATGCAGGAGATCTTTGCCAACTTCATCTCCGGCATCATGATCCTGTTCGAGCGCCCCGTGCGGATCGGCGACACCATCACCATCGGCAACCTGTCCGGCACCGTGAGCAAGATACGCATCCGCGCCACCACCATCACCGACTTCGACCGCAAGGACATCATCGTCCCCAACAAAACCTTCATCACCGGCCAACTGATCAACTGGTCGCTGACCGACACGGTCACGCGGGTGACGCTGAAGCTGGGCATCGACTACGGTTCTGACCTCGACCTGGTACGCGACCTGCTGCTCAAGGGTGCCCACGAGAACCCGCGCGTGCTCAAGGACCCGGAACCGATCGTGTACTTCCTGAACTTCGGTGAGAGCTCGCTGGACCACGAACTGCGCATGCACGTACGTGACCTTGGTGACCGCAACCCGACGCTGGACGAGATCAACCGCTACATCAACCGCGAGTTCAAGGCCCACAACATCAAGATCTCGGTACGCCAGGTCGAAGTGTTCCTGATGGACCCCAAAGGCGGCAAGCAGCAGCTGATCCCGACGGAGCAACCTAAACCGGATGGCACTGCACCGGCCTGAGTGGGCTCGAATGCTTTATTCTGTGCTGAATCCTTGCGAGGGCTACGCCCTCGTTCGCGGGTAAACCCGCTCCCACAGGGACCGCGCATTACCTGTGGGAGCGGGCTTGCCCGCGAAGGGCCGCAAAGCGGCCCCTTGGCACCGATCTCCAGGAGCAGCCCGTGAAAGCCCTCGACCAACTCACCTTCGACAACCGCTTCGCCCGCCTGGGCGATGCGTTCTCCACCCAGGTCCTGCCCGAGCCGATCGCCGAGCCGCGCCTGGTGGTGGCGAGCGAGGCGGCCATGAGCCTGCTCGACCTTGCCCCGGACCAGGCCGATCTGCCGTTGTTCGCCGAGCTGTTCAGCGGTCACAAGCTGTGGCAAGAGGCCGACCCGCGGGCGATGGTCTATTCCGGCCACCAGTTCGGTTCCTACAACCCGCGCCTGGGGGATGGCCGCGGCCTGCTGCTGGCCGAAGTGCTGAATGACCAGGGCGAGCACTGGGACCTGCACCTCAAGGGCGCCGGCCAGACGCCTTACTCGCGCATGGGCGACGGCCGCGCCGTGCTGCGCTCGTCAATCCGCGAGTTCCTCGCTTCGGAAGCCTTGCACGCGTTGGGCATCCCCAGCAGCCGGGCCCTGTGCGTGATCGGCTCGAGCACCCCGGTGTGGCGCGAAACCCGCGAAAGCGCGGCAATGCTCACCCGCCTGGCGCAGAGCCATGTGCGTTTCGGGCATTTCGAGTACTTCTACTACACCAAGCAGCCGGAACAGCAACGCGTGCTGATCGACCACGTGCTGGAGCAGCACTACCCCGAATGCCGCGATGCCGAGCAGCCTTACCTGGCTATGTTCCGCACCATCGTCGAGCGCAACGCCGAGCTGATCGCCCGCTGGCAGGCCTATGGCTTCTGCCACGGGGTGATGAACACCGACAACATGTCGATCCTCGGTATCACCTTCGATTTCGGCCCTTACGCCTTCCTCGACGATTTCGACGCCAACTTCATCTGCAACCACTCCGACGACCGTGGCCGCTACAGCTACGCCAACCAGGTGCCGATCGCGCACTGGAACCTCAGCGCCCTGGCCCAGGCCCTGACCACGGTGATCGAGGTGGAATCGCTCAAGGAAACGCTGGGCCTGTTCCTGCCGCTGTATCAGGCGCACTACCTCGACCTCATGCGTCTGCGCCTGGGCCTGACCACTGCAGAAGACGACGACATGGCGCTGGTCGAGCGCCTGCTGCAGCGCATGCAGAGCGGTGGCGTGGACTACAACCTGTTCTTCCGCAAGCTGGGCGACCAGCCCGTCGCCGAGGCGCTGAAAGCAGTGCGCGACGACTTCATCGACCTCGCCGGCTTCGATGCCTGGGCCGCGGATTACCTGGCCCGCTGCGAGCGCGAGACGGGCAATGCCGAAGGCCGTCGCGAGCGCATGCATGCGGTGAACCCGCTGTACGTGCTGCGCAACTACCTGGCGCAGAAGGCCATCGAAGCGGCCGAAGCGGGGGATTACAGTGAGGTGCGACGCCTGCACCAGGTGCTGAGCAAGCCGTTCGAGGAGCAAGCTGGCATGCAGGCCTATGCCGAGCGCCCACCGGAGTGGGGCAAACATTTGGAAATCAGCTGTTCTTCATAAATCCTGGGCCGCTGCGCGCCCCTTTCGCGACACAAGGCCGCTCCTACAGAACGGCGCGAATCCTTGTAGGAGCGGCCTTGTGTCGCGAAAGGGCTGCGCAGCAGACCCAAAAATCTCAAGGAGAAGAAATGTCCGACCCACTGGTAATCCCCTGCCCCCACTGCAACGGCCTCAACCGCCTGCCGGCGGCGCGCCTGGGTGACGCCCCGAAATGCGGCCGCTGCAAACAGGACGTGCTGCTGAGCCAGCCTTTCGAACTCAGCGAAGCCAACTACGCCAGCCAGATCAAGGGCGACCTGCCGCTGCTGATCGACGTCTGGGCTGACTGGTGCGGCCCCTGCAAATCCTTCGCCCCGACCTTCGAACAGGCTGCCCGCCAACTCAGCGGCCGCTGCCGCCTGGCCAAGCTCGACAGCGAAGCCCACCGCAACCTGGCCGGGCAGCTGGGTATCCGCTCGATCCCAAGCCTGATCCTGTTCAAGAACGGCCGCGAAATCAGCCGCCAGGCCGGGGCGTTCCCACTCCAGTCGTTGCTGGAGTGGGTGCGTAGCCAAGGGGTCTAAGCGTTTTCTTCAAGCAGTGAATGCAGTTCTACAAACTGCTGCGTCAGCTTGTGCCGCGGCTCCAGGTGAATCAGCGGCAGGCTGGCATGGTGCGATTCACGCATTTTCACCGAGCTGCCCAGGTACACCGGTAGCACCGGCAGCCCTTCTCCCAGCAGCTCTTCGAGCATCTGCTGAGGCAGGCTGGCGCGGGACTGGTACTGGTTGACCACGATGCCTTCAACCTGAAGGTCTTCATTGTGGTCCTCCTTGAGCTCTTCGATCTCAGCCAGCAGGCCGTACAGTGCCTGGCGCGAGAAACTGTCGCAGTCGAAGGGAATCAGCACGCGATCAGCGGCGATCAATGCGGAAACCGCGTAGAAGTTGAGTGCTGGCGGCGTGTCGATGTAGATCCGGTCGTAGTCCTCGTCCAGCTCGTCGAGCAACTTACGCAGCTTGTTGATCTTGTGCTTGGCTTCCAGCTTGGGTTGCAGGTCGGCCAGCTCCGCCGTGGCGGTGACCACATGCAGGTTGTCGAACGGGGTTTCGTAGATATCGACCTTGTTCTTTTTGCTGAACGGCCCGCTGGACAGGCTCTGCTTGAAGAAGTCGGCAATACCCATGGGGATATCGTCGCCGGTGAGGCCGGTCAGGTACTGGGTCGAGTTGGCCTGGGCATCCAGGTCGATCAGCAAGGTCCGATAACCTTCGCTGGCACTCACAGCCGCCAGGTTGCAAGCGATGCTCGACTTGCCCACGCCACCTTTCTGATTGAACACCACGCGCCGCATGATTGACCTCCGTGTATCAACGAATGCCCGAGTATGTGGCGGCGCAGCGGCAATGGCCAGTGCCATTTGCCCGTTCGCCGGCTCAGGCCGCCATCAGCCCCGTCAGCAACTCGGCAAACGCCCGGGCCATCGCCGAACCGCCACGTTCACGCTGCACCAGCCACACTGCCGACATCGCTCCTTCATCCAGCAGCGTGCGGTAGACCACGCCTTCGATGCGCATGCGCTGGAACGATGCCGGCAGCACCGAGACCCCCAAACCCGCCGACACCAGGCCGATGATGGTCATTGCCTCCCCCGCTTCCTGGGCAAAGTGCGGGCTGAACCCGGCCTCGCGTGCCAGGCTCAGCAACTGCGCATGTAATCCGCTGCCATAGCTGCGCGGAAAGAACACGAACGGTTCATGGGCCAGGGCGGCCATGTGCACGCCATGTTCCGTGCCTTGCGCCAACGGATGCGAGGCATTGATCACTGCCACCAGCGGCTCGCGGAACAGCTCCGTGGCCACCAGGCCCTCCGGCAGCGGCATCGGCCGCATCAGACCGACTTCGATGGATTCGTCGAACACCCCTTCTGCGACATCCCGGCTGCTCATTTCCTTGAGGTTCAGGTGCACTGCAGGGAAGCGCTGGCGAAAGGCATGAATGGCCTTGGGAATTTTCGACGTGAACGGCGCCGACGAGGTGAAGCCGATTTTCATCTCACCCAGTTCACCCAGCTGCGCACGGCGCGCCACATCGGCCGCCTTCTCCACCTGCGCCAGCACCTGGCGCGCCTCTTCAAGGAACAGGCGACCCGCCTCGCTCAGCTCGACCCGACGATTGGTCCGCTCGAACAGGCGGGCGCCCAGTTCCTGTTCCAGTGCCTGGATCTGCTGGCTCAACGGCGGCTGGGAGATGCCCAGTTGCTGGGCCGCGCGGCCGAAGTGCAGCTCTTCGGCAACGGCGATGAAGTAACGCAAATGGCGCAGTTCCATGATCGGCTCCAATCAGGTCGCTAAACGTCTCAAATAGGTCGAACAATATATTGGATCTAATCATTAGCCAGCTATATGCTTTTTTCATTGCGCCAGAGGTACCGCCCGTGAAAACTGCTGTAGCCCCCCTTCCTGCCGGCCCAGAACCCGCCCCCCTGAACGACATGTGGATCGAAAAAGGCACCCCCGCCTTCATGAAGACTGTGCTGGCCCTGTTCAGCGGCGGCTTCGCCACGTTCGCCCTGCTGTACTGCGTACAGCCGATGATGCCGCTGCTGTCGAAGGAGTTTTCCATCAACGCGGCGCAGAGCAGCCTGGTGCTGTCGGTGTCCACTGCAATGTTGGCGTTCGGCCTGCTGATCACCGGTCCGATCTCCGACCGCATCGGCCGCAAGCCGGTAATGGTCTTTGCCCTGGTCTGTGCCGCCCTGTCGACCCTGGCCAGCGCGGTGATGCCGAGCTGGGAGCTGGTGCTGGCCAGCCGCGCTCTGGTGGGCCTGTCCCTGAGCGGCCTGGCGGCGGTGGCAATGACCTACCTGAGCGAAGAAATCCACCCGCAGCACATCGGCCTGGCCATGGGCCTGTACATCGGCGGCAATGCCATCGGCGGCATGAGCGGACGCTTGATTACCGGGGTACTGATCGATTTCGTCAGTTGGCACACGGCAATGCTGACTATCGGTGGCCTGGCCCTGGTGGCGGCGCTGGTGTTTTGGAAAGTGCTGCCTGAATCGCGCAATTTCCGCCCGCAGTTGATAAGCCCGCGTAGCCTGCTGGACGGCTTCGTCATGCACTTCAAGGATGCCGGGCTGCCTTGGCTGTTCCTCGAAGCCTTCTTGCTGATGGGTGCCTTCGTCACCCTGTTCAACTACATCGGTTACCGCCTGCTGGCCGAGCCGTATCACATGAATCAGGCGCTGGTCGGCTTGCTGTCGGTGGTGTACCTGTCGAGGATCTACAGCTCGGCGCAGGTCGGCGCACTGGCTGACAAGCTGGGCCGGCGCAAGGTGTTCTGGGCCAGTATCGTGGTAATGGCGGGAGGCCTGCTGATGACCCTGGCGACCCCGCTGGCGCTGGTTATCGTTGGCATGCTGGTGTTCACCTTCGGCTTCTTCGGTGCGCACTCGGTGGCCAGCAGCTGGATCGGCCGCCGCGCGCTGAAGGCCAAGGGGCAGGCTTCGTCGCTGTACCTGTTCAGCTATTACGCAGGGTCCAGCGTAGCCGGTACGGCCGGTGGGGTTTTCTGGCACCAGTGGGGCTGGAACGGCATCGGCCTGTTCATTGGCAGCCTGCTGGCGGTGGCGTTGCTGGTGGCACTGCACCTGAGCAAGCTTCAGCCGAAAACGGCTTGAAGCCCATTCGCGGGTGAACCCGCTGCCACAGGGACCGCGCCTAACTGGAGCTCAGCGCTGTACCTGTGGGAGCGGGTTCACCCGAAGTCAGAGTAGAAAAAGCCCGGCACATTGGCCGGGCTTTTCGTTTCAGAGCGCTTACTGGTGATACTGCGCCGACAGCTCGTGCACGGCGTTGATGAACACGCCGGCATGTTCCGGGTCGACTTCCGGGGTGATGCCATGGCCCAGGTTGAACACGTGGCCAGTGCCCTTGCCATAGCTGGCCAGGATACGCGCCACTTCCTGGCGGATGGCTTCGGGCTTGGCGTACAGCACGGTCGGGTCCATGTTGCCTTGCAGCGCAACTTTGTCGCCGACGCGGCGGCGAGCGTCGCCGATCTCACAGGTCCAGTCCAGGCCCAGCGCGTCGGCACCGGCATCGGCGATGCTTTCCAGCCACAGGCCACCATTCTTGGTGAACAGGATCACCGGCACTTTGCGCCCTTCGTGCTCGCGGATCAGGCCGCTGACGATCTTGCGCATATAGGCCAGGGAGAACTCCTGGTAGGCCGCCGCCGACAGGTTGCCGCCCCAAGTGTCGAAGATCTGCACCGCCTGGGCACCCGCGAGGATCTGGCCATTGAGGTAGCTGGTAACCGACTGCGCCAGCTTGTCCAGCAGCAAGTGCAGGGCTTGCGGGTTGTCGTAGGCCATGGCCTTGGTCTTGCGGAAGTCCTTGGACGAGCCGCCTTCGACCATGTAGGTGGCCAAGGTCCACGGGCTACCGGAGAAACCAATCAGCGGCACACGGCCGTTGAGCTCGCGACGGATGGTGCTGACCGCGTCCATCACGTAGCCGAGGTCTTTCTGTGGGTCAGGGATCGGCAGCGCTTCGATGTCGCCCGGGGTGGTGATGGTCTTCTTGAAGCGCGGGCCTTCGCCGGTTTCAAAGTACAGGCCAAGGCCCATGGCGTCGGGGATGGTGAGGATGTCCGAGAACAGGATCGCCGCGTCCAGCGGGTAGCGGTCCAGCGGCTGCAGGGTCACCTCGCAGGCAAACTGCGGGTTCATGCACAGGCTCATGAAATCACCGGCCTTGGCGCGGCTGGCGCGGTACTCCGGCAGGTAGCGGCCGGCCTGGCGCATCATCCAGACAGGGGTGACGTCAACGGGTTGCTTGAGCAGCGCACGCAGGAAACGATCGTTCTTCAGGGCAGTCATGTCGGCATCCGGAAAAATAGTGCGGGCATTTTCTCAGACGCCAGCGCAAAAGGCACGGTCAAGGCCATGCGTTTTGTCTATTAGGTGCCACAGATCAAGCGTTTTTGTATACAAAAGCTTCGCGGGCACGCCCGCTCCCACAGGTTCTGCGCTGAACCCTGTGGGAGCGGGCGTGCCCGCGAAGAGGTCGAAAGTCAGACTTCCAGGTAATCCAGGATCCCTTCGGCGGCGTTGCGGCCTTCGAAGATCGCCGTCACCACCAGGTCCGAACCGCGCACCATGTCTCCACCGGCGAACACTTTCGGGTTGCTGGTCTGGTGTTTGAACTTGGCTTTCTCCGGCGCCACCACGCGACCCTGGCTATCCAGCTGGATGCCATGCTGCTCGAACCACGGTGCCGGGCTCGGGCGGAAGCCGAAGGCGATCACCACGGCGTCGGCCGGCAGGATCTCTTCGGAGCCTGGGATCGGCTCGGGGCTACGACGGCCACGGGCATCCGGCTCACCCAGGCGGGTCTCGACAACCTTCACGCCTTCGACCTTGTCCTCGCCGACGATGGCGATGGGCTGGCGGTTGTAGAGGAACTTCACGCCTTCTTCCTTGGCGTTCTTCACCTCTTTGCGCGAACCCGGCATGTTGGCTTCGTCACGGCGATAGGCGCAGGTCACCGACTTGGCGCCCTGGCGGATCGACGTGCGGTTGCAGTCCATCGCGGTGTCGCCACCGCCGAGCACCACCACCTTCTTGCCTTGCATATCGACGAAGTCTTCCGGCGACTTCTCGAAGCCGAGGTTACGGTTGACGTTGGCGATCAGGAAGTCCAGCGCATCGTGGACGCCTGGCAGATCTTCACCCGGGAAACCACCCTTCATGTAGGTGTAGGTGCCCATGCCCATGAACACGGCGTCGTATTCGGCGAGCAACTGTTCCATGGTGATGTCCTTGCCCACCTCGGTGTTCAGGCGGAACTCGATGCCCATGCCGGTAAAGACTTCGCGGCGATTGCTCAACACGGACTTTTCCAGCTTGAACTCCGGGATGCCGAAGGTCAGCAGGCCACCGATCTCCGGGTTCTTGTCGAACACCACCGGGGTCACGCCACCCCGCACCAGCACGTCGGCGCAGCCCAGACCAGCCGGGCCGGCACCAATGATGGCGACGCGCTTGCCGGTTGGCTTGACCTTGGACATGTCCGGGCGCCAGCCCATGGCAAATGCCGTGTCGGTGATGTATTTCTCCACCGAGCCGATGGTCACAGCGCCGAACCCATCATTCAGGGTGCAGGCCCCCTCGCACAGACGGTCCTGCGGGCACACACGGCCGCACACTTCCGGCAGGGTGTTGGTCTGGTGCGACAGTTCGGCCGCGGCCAGGATGTTGCCTTCGGAGACCAGCTTCAGCCAGTTGGGGATGAAGTTGTGTACCGGACACTTCCACTCGCAATACGGGTTGCCGCAGCCCAGGCAACGGTGCGCCTGCTCCACGGACTGCTGCGGCTTGAACGGTTCGTAGATTTCCACGAACTCCTTCTTGCGCTGGCGCAGCAGCTTCTTCTTGGGGTCCTTGCGGCCCACTTCGATGAACTGGAAGTCGTTGTTCAGACGTTCAGCCATTTTTCAAAACCTCTTTACCGCAGTTGCCAGCCTCAGGCTGCAAGCTGCAAGACGATCACTTGAGCACGACAGGCCCCGCGCACGGGGCCGTCACTTGCAGCTGTTCTTACTGCGGGTTGGCACGGGTGCTGGACAGCAGTTGCTTGAGGTTGGCCGCCTTCGGCTTGACCAGCCAGAAGCGTCGCACGTAGTCGTCCAGGTTCTCGAAGAGCTCACGCCCCCACTCGCTGCCGGTCTCTTCCACGTATTCGCCAAGGACCCGCGCCAGGTGGCTGCGGTAGGCTTCCATCGCCTCACCACTGATCCGCTGGATTTCCACCAGCTCGTGGTTGAGCTTGTCGACGAAGCTGTTGTCCATGTCGAGCACGTAGGCGAAGCCGCCAGTCATGCCAGAACCGAAGTTGTAACCGGTCTTGCCCAGAACGCAGACAAAGCCACCAGTCATGTATTCACAGCAGTGATCGCCGGTACCCTCGACAACAGCGTGGGCGCCGGAGTTACGCACAGCGAAGCGCTCGCCCGCGGTACCTGCGGCAAACAGCTTGCCGCCGGTGGCGCCGTACAGGCAGGTGTTGCCGACGATGGCGCTGTGCTGGGTGGCGAACGGGCTGCCGGCGGGTGGCACGATGGTCACCTTG
Source organism: Pseudomonas sp. 382 (assembly GCF_002759075.1). Classification (NCBI taxonomy): domain Bacteria; kingdom Pseudomonadati; phylum Pseudomonadota; class Gammaproteobacteria; order Pseudomonadales; family Pseudomonadaceae; genus Pseudomonas; species Pseudomonas sp. 382. The sequence continues at coordinate 179,049 of NZ_PEMX01000007.1, read as the reverse complement.
CCACCGGTCATGCCTTTGCCGACGTAGTCGTTGGCGTCGCCTTCCAGGTGCAGGTTCAGGCCACCGGCGTTCCACACGCCGAAGCTCTGGCCAGCGGTACCCTTGAAGCGGAAGGTCACCGGCTTGTCTGCCATGCCCTGGTTGCCGTACAGCTTGGCGATTTCGCCAGAGATACGGGCACCAATGGAACGGTCGCAGTTGCAGATGTCGAGGCTGAACTCGCCACCGGCCTGGTCGCGGATTGCCGGCAGGGCCATCTCGACCATCTTCTCGGCCAGCTCGCCCTTGTCGAACGGCGGGTTGTTGTCGACTTCGCAGAACTGCGGCTTGTCGGCCGGAATGTGCGAGCTGCCCAGCAGCGGGGTCAGGTCCAGGTACTGCTGGCGCTCGGTGTCGCCTGGCAGCACGTCGAGCAGGTCGGTACGGCCGATCAGCTCGCCGAGGCTGCGCACGCCCAGCTTGGCCAGCCACTCACGGGTTTCTTCGGCGACGAAGGTGAAGAAGTTGATCACCATGTCGACGGTGCCGATGTAGTGGTCCTTGCGCAGCTTCTCGTTCTGCGTGGCAACGCCGGTGGCGCAGTTGTTCAGGTGGCAGATACGCAGGTATTTGCAACCCAGGGCGATCATTGGCGCGGTGCCGAAGCCGAAGCTCTCGGCGCCGAGGATCGCTGCCTTGATCACGTCCAGGCCGGTCTTCAAGCCGCCGTCGGTCTGCACCCGCACCTTGCCGCGCAGGTCGTTGCCGCGCAGGGTCTGGTGGGTTTCGGCCAGGCCCAGCTCCCACGGGGCGCCAGCGTACTTGATCGAGGTCAGCGGCGAAGCACCGGTACCACCGTCGTAACCGGAGATGGTGATCAGGTCGGCATAGGCCTTGGCCACGCCGGCGGCAATGGTGCCAACGCCGGCCTCAGCCACCAGCTTGACCGAAACCAGGGCCTGCGGGTTGACCTGCTTGAGGTCGTAGATCAGCTGGGCCAGGTCTTCGATCGAATAGATGTCGTGGTGCGGCGGCGGCGAGATCAGGGTCACGCCCGGTACCGCATAGCGCAGCTTGGCGATCAGGCCGTTGACCTTGCCGCCTGGCAGCTGGCCGCCCTCACCAGGCTTGGCGCCCTGGGCAACCTTGATCTGCAGCACTTCGGCGTTGACCAGGTATTCCGGGGTCACGCCAAAGCGGCCGGTAGCCACCTGCTTGATCTTCGAGCTCTTGATGGTGCCGTAGCGCGACGGGTCTTCACCGCCCTCACCGGAGTTGGAGCGTGCGCCCAGGCGGTTCATCGCCTCGGCCAGAGCTTCGTGAGCTTCCGGCGACAGAGCCCCCAACGAGATACCGGCGGAGTCGAAGCGCTTGAGGATGGCCTCCAGCGGTTCGATCTGGTCCAGCGGCAGGGCCTCGTCGGCGACCTTGACCTTCAGCAGGTCGCGGATCATCGACACCGGGCGCTGGTCGACCAGCGTGGTGTATTCCTTGAACTTGGCATAGTCGCCCTGCTGCACAGCGGCCTGCAAGGTGTTGACTACATCCGGGTTGTAGGCGTGGTATTCGCCACCATGGACGAACTTAAGCAGGCCACCTTGCTGGATTGGCTTGCGCGCACTCCAGGCTTCGGCTGCCAGCAGTTTCTGGTCACTTTCGAGGTCGACGAAACGCGCACCCTTGATACGGCTGGACACGCCCTTGAAGCTCAGACCAACCACTTCTTCGGCCAGGCCCACGGCTTCGAACAGCTGGGCGCCACGGTACGAGGCGATGGTGGAGATGCCCATCTTCGACAGGATCTTCAGCAGGCCCTTGGAGATGCCCTTGCGGTAGTACTTGAAGACTTCGTCGAGATCGCCGAGCACTTCGCCGGTACGGATCAGGTCGGCCAGCACTTCGTAGGCCAGGTACGGGTAAACGGCCGAGGCACCGAAGCCCAGCAGCACGGCGAAGTGGTGCGGGTCGCGGGCAGTGGCGGTTTCGACCAGGATGTTGCTGTCGCAACGCAGGCCCTGCTCGGTCAGGCGGTGGTGTACGGCACCCACGGCCAGCGAAGCATGTACCGGCAGCTTGCCCGGGGCGATGTAGCGGTCGCTCAGTACCAGCTGGGTCTTGCCGCTGCGCACGGCTTCTTCAGCCTGGTCGGCGATGTTGCGGATGGCCGCTTCCAGGCCGACGCTCTCGTCATAGTTGAGGTCGATCAGTTGGCGGTCGAAGCCTTCGCGCTCCAGGTTCATCAGCGAACGCCACTTGGCGGGCGAGATGACCGGCGAGCTGAGGATGACCCGCGAAGCGTGCTCCGGGGACTCCTGGAAGATGTTGCGCTCGGCGCCCAGGCAGATTTCCAGGGACATGACGATCGCTTCGCGCAGCGGGTCGATCGGCGGGTTGGTCACCTGGGCGAACTGTTGGCGGAAGAAGTCGTATGGCGAACGCACGCGCTGCGAAAGCACCGCCATCGGCGTGTCGTCACCCATCGAGCCGACCGCTTCCTGGCCCTGCTCGCCGAGTGGGCGCAGCACCTGGTCACGCTCTTCGAAGGTGACCTGGAACATCTTCATGTACTGCTTGAGCTGGTCAGCGTCGTAGCTGGCCACGCCCTGGTCGTCGGTCAGGGTCGCCTGGATGCGCAGGGCGTGCTGACGCAGCCAGCGCTTGTACGGGTGGCGCGACTTCAGACGGTTGTCGATGGCGTCGGTGTCGAGGATCTGGCCGGTCTCGGTGTCCACGGTAAGAATCTGACCCGGGCCGACACGGCCCTTGGCCAGGACTTCCTCAGGCTGGTAGCCCCAAACGCCGATTTCCGAGGCGATGGTGATGTAGCCGTTGGTGGTCGTCACCCAGCGCGCCGGACGCAAGCCGTTACGGTCGAGCAGGCACACCGCGTGGCGGCCTTCGGTCATTACGATACCGGCCGGGCCATCCCACGGCTCCATGTGCATGGAGTTGTATTCGTAGAAGGCGCGCAGGTCGGCGTCCATGGTCTCGACGTTTTGCCAGGCTGGCGGCACCAGCATGCGCACGCCGCGGAACAGGTCGATGCCGCCGGTGACCATCAGCTCCAGCATATTGTCCATGCTCGACGAGTCGGAACCGACGCGGTTGACCAGTGGACCGAGCTCTTCGAGGTCGGGGATCAGGTCGTTGGCGAACTTGGTGCGACGGGCCATGGCCCAGTTGCGGTTGCCGGTAATGGTGTTGATCTCGCCGTTGTGGGCGAGGAAGCGGAACGGCTGCGCCAGCGGCCATTTCGGCAGGGTGTTGGTGGAGAAGCGCTGGTGGAACACGCAGATCGCGGTTTGCAGGCGCTCGTCACCCAGGTCCGGATAGAACGCCGCGAGATCGCGCGGCATCATCAGGCCTTTGTAGATGATGGTCTTGTGCGAGAAGCTGCAGATGTAGTGGTCGGCGTCGTGGGCGTTGGCCACGGACGAGCGGCGACGGGCACTGAACAGCTTGATGGCGAATTCCTGATCGCTCAGGCCTTCACCGCCAATGAATACCTGCTCGATCTGCGGCAGGCGCTCCAGGGCCAGGCGGCCGAGCACGCTGGTGTCGATCGGGACCTTGCGCCAGCCGACCAGCTTGAGGCCGGCCGCGACGATTTCGCGGTCCATGTTGGCGCGGGCGGCTTCGGCTTTGACCGGGTCCTGGTTGAAGAACACCATGCCGACGGCGTACTGCCTTGGCAGCTCGACGGCGAAGTGTTGCTGGGCCACGGCCCGCAGGAATTGATCAGGCTTCTGCATGAGCAGACCGCAACCGTCACCGGTCTTGCCATCGGCGTTGATACCGCCGCGGTGGGTCATGCAGGTCAGTGCCTGCATGGCGGTTTGCAGAAGGTGGTGACTCGGCTCGCCCGTCATATGGGCGATCAGGCCAAAACCACAGTTGTCCTTGAATTCTTCGGGATGGTACAGACCTGTTTTCATAGACACTTTCTCACCAGGTTCACCTCTCAACCGGAGGTAAATCTCTTTTATGTACAACCACTTACCATCCACGCCGATCAAACGCCAGCTTTTTTGCGGTGGCCATGGAAAACCATTGTTGCACAGCGACAGTCATACCCACAAATTTTCATGTCTCACCATTGAAAATTTATGTCGCAATTTTGAATGTTTTTGCGCCATGCGCCGTGATAGCGGCTTGGCTCGAGTCTGAAGCGTTTCAGCCAGGTCTGCAACAGAGGCTTGTGGCCGGCAGTCTGGGACAGAAAAGCCTGCCGCGCGCAGGCGCAGCAGGCTAGTCGGATGTCGTTAATCGCTCAGCAACTGGGCGACGGGGTGATGCCGCCCGGAAGGTATCAGCGGGCCGAGGCCAGCTCTTGTTGGACGCTGGCGACGGTACGTGGCCAAGGTTTACCAGCCTGGACCTTCGCTGGCAAGTTCTTGATTGCCGCAACCGCTGCGTCGCGGCTGGCAAAATTGCCGTAGGTGACCACGTAGAGCGGTTTGCCCTGGAGGTTTTTCTTGAAGTAGCGATACTCGCCACCCTGCTCCTTGACGAAGGCCTGGGCCGATGCTTCGGAGCTGGTGCCGAGGATTTGCACCACGTAGTTGCCGGGTTTCTGGCCCGAATACCAACCGCCGCTGGCGCTGCCACTGGCGACCGGCTTTTCCACCGGTTTGGCGGCTGGCTTGGCAACAGCGACCTGAGTGGGTGCCGGGGCCGGCTTGGCAGGCGCAACCGGCTTCACTGGCTGGGTAGCGACAGGCTTCGGCGCAGGTACAACCGGCTGCACAGGCGTGGCAGCCTGGGCCATGCTCGGCGCCGGGCCGGCAGGCACGCCCTGTGGCGGTGCGATGGTGGTCACGGTCGGCGGATTGCCAGGCTGCAGGGCGGTGTTGCCCGCTGGGCCACCTTCTTCGCCATCACCCATGCCGGCAGCTTGCGCCAGCGGCTCGCGCATCACGGGCTGGGACTGCCCGACCAGCGGCAGCGGCATCGGCTGCGACTGGCCAGAGAATTCGATGGCCGGGCTGCCGTTGTTGGACTGGGCGGCGCCTGGCTGGCCCTCGCCCAGCGGCAGCTGGGCCTGGGCTACAGGCGCTTCGGCTGGCGCCTTGTCGCCTTTCTTCGGCATCAGAACTGCAGCACCTACGGCGACCACGACGACAGCGGACAGCGCGAGTACGTGTTTCTTAGGCATTTTGAACCCCATGGATGGTCGCTTGACCGTGGTACGGCTGGCGATCATGGCTTCGATCAAAGTATCGCGGGCGACCTGGTTGATGTTGCCAGGCCATCCGTCGGAGTTTTCATGAATATCGACCAGCTGTTCACGGGTGAACACCTCGATGCCCCGGCCAGCGCCTTCCAGGCGTTGCTCCAGGTACTCGCGGGTTTCTTCCTCGTTGTAGGGGGCGAGTTCAATGATATGGAAGCGCTCTTCCTCGACCTGAATCTCATCCAGCCCGGCAATCAGCGAAGGCTCGCCGAACAGGAACACGTGCGGGCGCCCTTCCGGTAGCCCGGCCGCCAGTTCCAGCAACGCTTGGAGTGCCGACTCGTCGAGTTGTTCCGCATCGTCCACCAGCAAATAGACTTCCTGACCGGTCAGCGCCAGCTGCACCACCTTGTTCAGGATCGCCTGCACTTCAGGCTGGGCCACTTCAAGTGTTTGCGCCACCTGACCGAGCACGCTGGCAGCGTCGCTGGCACCACGGGCCGACACCACCACGCTCAGCACCGTCTGCTTGTTGGTGCTGGCCACCAGGGCCTGGCGCAGCAGGGTCTTGCCGCTGCCAACCGGGCCGGTAACCACCAACATCAGCTGGCTGTAGCGGGCCAAGTGATGAAGTTGGCCCAGCACCGGCTTGCGCTGGGCGGGGAAGAACTTGAAGCCGGGCACACGCGGTGCGAACGGATCGTGGCTCAACTGGTAATGTTCGAGGAACGCCTCATCGGCATGCAAACTGGTCATTACGCTGTCACAACCTCAAAGCTGGGCCACGATCGCGCGGTAATCCGCCGACAGCGTGGCCTGAAGAATCTCTTTCGGATAGTCGTCGGTAATCACGGCCTCGCCCAGCTGGCGCAGCAGCACCAGCCGCAGGCGGCCATCGAGTACCTTCTTGTCGACTGCCATATGCTCCATGAAATGCGCCGGGGTCATTTCCTGTGGTGGCACCACCGGCAAACCTGCGTCCTGCAGCAGGTGGATTGCACGATCACGCTCGGCCTGGTCGATCCAACCCAGGCGCATGGACATTTCCAGGGCCATGACCGTCCCTGCGGCCACGGCTTCACCATGCAGCCACACGCCGTAGCCCATGTGCGTTTCGATGGCATGGCCAAAGGTATGCCCCAGGTTCAGCGTGGCGCGCACGCCCGACTCGCGCTCGTCGGCGCCGACAACGGCTGCCTTGGCAGCGCAGGAGCGACGGATCGCTTCAGTCAGGGCAGCGGGTTCGAGGGCGCGCAGGGCCTGGATATTGTCTTCGAGCCAGCCCAGGAATGGCTTGTCGCAGATCAGGCCGTACTTGATCACTTCAGCCAGGCCCGCCGACAGCTCGCGCGCAGGCAGGGTCTTGAGGCTGGTGGTATCGATCAGTACCGCGTTGGGCTGATAGAAAGCACCGACCATGTTCTTGCCCAACGGGTGGTTGATGCCGGTCTTGCCCCCCACCGAGGAGTCAACCTGAGACAGCAGGGTGGTCGGCACCTGGATGAAATCGACGCCACGCTGGTAGCAGGCTGCGGCGAAGCCGGCCATGTCACCGATCACGCCGCCGCCGAGGGCGACCACGGTAGTACGGCGGTCATGTCGCGCCGTCAGCAAACCGTCAAAGATCAGTTGCAGGGTCTCCCAGTTTTTATGGGCTTCGCCGTCCGGCAGGATCACCGGCAGCACCGAGTAGGCGCCAAGGGTGTTGCTCAGGCGTTGGAGATACAGAGGCGCGACGGTTTCGTTGGAAACGATGGCGACCTGCCGCCCGCGGATATGCGGCGCCAGCAGTTCGGCCTGGTCCAGAAGGCCTTCGCCAATGTAGATCGGGTAGCTACGCTCGCCCAGGTCGACCTTAAGTGTCTGCATGTATCCCCACAATGTACTTGGGCGCGGCGCCGGCTGTTCGACCCGCGCGGTAACGTTGAACCTCGCCTCGGCGCTGGCCGAGAATAGTCCCGGCTTAGCGGGGCGGCAACTGCTGCAGGCGCTCCAGAATATCGAGCACCACCATGCGCGGTGGCCGCTCGTCGGTTTCCACCACCAGGTCGGCGATTTCGCGATAAAGCGGGTCGCGCGCCTCCAGCAAGGCGCGCAGGGTCGCCTCCGGGTTGGCCGTGCGCAGCAACGGGCGATTGCGATCGCGCGCAGTGCGCCCGACCTGTTGTTCCACCGAGGCGTGCAGATAAATGACCCGGCCGCCCCTGTGCAGGGCTTGGCGGTTCTCCGCACGCATGACTGCGCCGCCACCGGTCGCCACCACCACGCCATCGAGCGCGCAGAGCTCGGCGATCATCGCCTGCTCACGGTCACGGAAGCCCGGTTCGCCTTCTTTGTCGAAGATCCACGGGATATTGGCACCGGTCCGCAGTTCGATTTCCTTGTCGGAATCTTTGAACAGCAGGCGCAGCTCTTTGGCCAACAGGCGCCCTATGGTGCTTTTACCAGCGCCCATGGGTCCTACAAGTATCAAATTTCGCACAGAATCAACGACTCACAGCAATCGCCTGGTCACTCATGATACGCGGAGTCAGGAAGACCAGCAGCTCGGATTTTTTCTCTTGTAATGCATCGCGTCGAAACAGCCGCCCAACATACGGCAGATCGCCGAAAAATGGCACCTTGTCGACCACTTTGTTTTGCGTGGTCGAGTAAACGCCACCGATGACGATGGTTTCACCGTCCGCCACACGGACCTTGGCATTGACCTCGTTCTTGCGAATCGGCGGCACGTCGTTCAGGGCATTGACGAAGTCAGGCTCGTCCTTGGTCACCTTGACGGTCATGATGACCTTGCCATCCGGGGTGATTTGCGGAGTGACCTCCAGCGAGAGCGAGGCCTCACGAAAGGCGATCGAGGTAGCGCCACTTTTGCTGGTTTCCTGATAAGGCACCTCGGTGCCCTTGAGAATCCTCGCGGTTTCCTTGTCAGCCGTCACTACCTTGGGCTGGGAGATGATTTCACCGTTGCCGCTCTTTTCCATGGCGCTGAGTTCCAGGTCCAGCAACAGGCCACTGCGCAACAGGCCGACGCCGATGCCGGCACTGCCTCGCTCCATGCCCAGGTCGACGAACAGGTCCTTGCCCAATCGTGGCGCTTCCCCATATAGCTGCCGCCCCCAACGCACGCCCAGGCCTTTCTCATAGTCGACGTTGGCCTCCACGATGCGCGCCTCGATCTCCACTTGCCGCACCGGCACGTCCAGCTGAGCGACCAACTGCCGCAAATCGGCGAGGCGATCCGCAGGCTGGTGGGCGACCAAGGTGTTGGTGCGAGTGTCGACGCTCAGGCTGCCACGACCGGTCAGAATGCCGTCGTCCGTCAGGGTTGCCAGCAACAGCTCCGCGAGCTCGGCAGCCTGTGCGTGATGGATCGGCAGCAGCTCACGCTGCAGGGGTTGCAGCTGCGCATCCAGCTCCTGCCCGATGCGGGCACCGCGGGATTGTTCGGCCAACTCGGCGGCTGGCGCCACCAGCAGCACATTCCCCTCTTCGCGCCGAGCCAGCCCTTTGCTACCAAGGACCAGCTCCAACGCCTGGTCCCATGGGACTTCGTGCAACCGCAGGGTTACATTGCCCTGCACCGTATCGCTGGCCACCAGGTTGATCCCGGCGTAGTCCGCCAGCACCTGAAGTACCGAGCGCACCTCGACATCCTGAAAATTCAGCGAGATGGGCTCACCCCGATAGGGCGCTGCCATGCACAACTGACTGGTGAGTAGCGCCACCGTCATCCATTTCAATAGCCATTTCATCACCGTCGCTGGCCTCCATTGTCACGCTCTTCCTGAGCGTCAGCATTACCGTGCGCTCACGCCACACGCCCCCGAGGAACAGCCGCTCACGCACGTTCAGCTGGCGCTCGCCGACTTCCACCACAACACCTCCATCGCGCCCCAGCCGATCACCGGGGCGCACGCGATACAAGCGACCTGCCGCCGACAGCAACGCTTCGCGCTGCGGCCCCCGCTGCAGGCTGCCGACCATCTGCAGCTGAGCCAGCGGCACGCTGGCAAGCCCCGCCTGGGCAATTCGCGTAGCCCATTCGGAAAACGGATCGAGCACCACCGGCAACATCTCACCGCGAGCAGGTCTATCGGCCAAGGTTGAGGGCTCAGGCACTTCACCATCGGCTTGATAAGCATGCACGCGCATGCCCAGGCGCAACAGCCCGGGCCTGTCCTCGGCAGGTGCCAGCCACAAGGCTTCGGCGCGCAACAGACGAACCTGGCCGAGCCAGTCGTCCAACCACATCCGCAGCCCCGAATAGCGCCCAACGACCTGCACGTCCAGTGATGTCTGGCAATAGCCAGGCTGGTGGTTTACCTCATCAAGTACATCGAGGCGTTCGAAGTGCAGGCCATGCGCATGCCCCGAGGCTGCGAGCTGGTCCAGCAAATCGCTCATGTCGGCCCCGGCGGCAAGGCGCCAGCGAGCATCCTGCAGATGCTGTCGTGCAGCATCGAGGCCCTCGCGCATCCGTGACAACGCCAGCACTTCGGCAGCCCTGGCTTCATGCACCTGGAGCAGGCGAACTTGCCTGGCCTGTTCTTCCTCCTGAAGCTGCAACCAGTACGGCAAACGAAACAGGCAACCGCCCCCCACCACGATAAGGCCTACGGCGAACGGCAGCGCGCGGCGAACGAGCTGCGAACGCTCGATGAGGGCCAGCCATTCGCCTTTCTGCAACAGATTCACGACCAGAGCGCCGACATGCGGGCCAACAATATGAACGCGTCGCCGCCCGGCTCACTCTTCAGGCTTTTGAGCTCCAGTTCACGCAGCGCACCGGAACGTTCCAGTTCACGCATCAGCTGGGCTACGACTGCGCCGGAGGCAGCCACGCCGACCATGCGCACCTGGGAGCCCTGCAGTTCGAGCCTGAGCAGCTGGACGCCCTCCGGCAGCGCCCGCTCCAGATCCGCAAACACGGCTGTCACCCGCCCCTGTCCAGCACGCAAGTCAGCCAAGGCCGCCGTCTGCGCTCGCACTTGCTCGTAGGATTGCCGGATACGATCATGCTCACCCCTGTGCACTTCAAGTACATCGATAGCGGCTTGCTGACTATTGTTGGCAGCGGCTTGCTGACGAGCTCGCTGACGAGCCAACTGGTCTATAAGCAGCACCGCAGACAACGCCACGACAGCCGCCCCCACCACCATCAGGCGCAAACGCCTGAGCGCTGCCAGGCGCTGCCGCTCTCGCCACGGCATCAGATTCAGGCGCAACATCAATGCACGCTCCCCATTGCCAGCGAAAACGCCAAGGCCATCCGGCCGTCGCGGCAATCCACCCCAGCCACGGCCGGCAAAGGCCGGCACGGCAAGCCGAGACGCTCGCTCAGTCGGCCAAGCGGGTATTGCCCAGCCTCCGGCGCGCCGACCACAAGCACTTCTTCCGGCCCTGCCTCTGCAGCGAAAACCTCCCCAGGCAAGTCAGGTAACGCCTCCGGGAGCAACTCCCGCCTCAAAGGCAGCGCGTCGCCAAGCCAGCCATGCAGCGTCGAACCGCCCGGCTCGATGCGCAGCAGCGCAGCCTGGCCTTTGCTTTGGCAGGGCATCAGGCGACGCAAGGCAATGCTGTCTACCTCGGCGACTTCAAGCTCAAGCCCGGCTGCTTCGAATGCAGCTTGCACGGGCTGCAGTGCACTCTGCCGACTGGCTGCGACCAAGACATCCAGGCTACCGGGATGCTGCGACGAGGCACCCAGCACCTGAAAATCCAGTACCAGGTCCTCAAGGGGGAAGGGGAACAGCCGGTCTGCTTCTGCCAGCAGTCGCGCCTCCATTTGACTTGGAGCCTGGCCGCCTGGAAGTTGGCATAGCTTGCAAATCACTTGTGAGGCAGGCAGCGCTACGGCTGCACGGCGTTCGCGGCTGCCGGATTGTCGATGAGCGCTGCGCAGGGCAGCGACAATACGCTCAGGGTCCTGCCAGCCGTTGCCAGGCGCAAACGGCTCGACCGCCCAGACCAACTGCTGGTAACGCCCCCTGTGGCGCCGCAGCTGTGCAATACGTATGGAGTCGGAAGCGATTTCCACCCCCAACAGTGAACTGGCATCCTTGCCAAAACGTCCAAGCATGGCGACTTCCTTGCTACAACCATGAACCGCCGCGTTGCCGAGCCTGACCGGCCAGACGGTGCAGCGGGCCGCCTGGCCGGTCACCCGGCGAGACGAAAAATGCTTATAATGCCCAGCGTTGTGCGACACGTGTAACGTGTCTCCCGTCCCAAGCTGTAGGGTCAGCTTGAGAGATTCCCAAAGGAATCAAATACTTGGGTATCCATCCCCTTGAACCAAAACCCGCCCAGAGGTCCCTCGCCTTAAAGGACTTGCCGCAGCGGCGGTGGCAAAACCCCTAGGTCGCTGAGCACTCGGAAGCGCGACTGCGGACCGATTTCATCGGTCTTGGAGTGCCATTCGTCGGAAAGTGATATGTACGAAATGAGTCATGACACATTTGGCATCATTTGCCTCACTAGCCTCCTAATCTTTTGCTTAGGGCTGGCAACGTGGGCCAACTGGTCAGAGGTCAAGAAACTTTTCAAACGGTCACCTCCACGACACTAACTCAAGCCCTTGCGGCTTCAACCCTCGCGGGAGAAATCCCCGCTGGGGTTTCTCCTGCCTCAAAACAGGAGTAACCCAACCTAAGTGAGCCGCCACAGCGGTCCCCACTTCTTCCAAACGGAGACATGAGCGAAAGCTCTGTCTGTCATTGTCCAACCATCGCTAATACAGGATGGCAGCGGACTCGTTGTGCGACCAACGGTAGCCTACGACGGCGTGCATCACTAGTAATGGTGGTGTTCGAAGCCCGTCCGACAATGTAGCCCCCCTTCAAGGGGTGCCGCTCTCCTGCGAGGGAGGCGGTAGATACTCGGAGCAGTACCGGGTTGAGGCGCTAGGCTGACTGGTATGGACAACATACGTGAACTGCTAATAAACACCGTAAGCATTACCAAGCCAAAACTGCTGTTAGGCTTGAACCAAAAGGTACGCGGTCGGTTATCTCCGTGGCGCTTGGGGATACGTCGCCTCATATGATCGCCGGTGAAAAGGCAGGTCCTAACCCAGTCGTGTGACAGATAGGGAACGTGGTAAGCCCGTATCGCTGCCCTTGGGCAGGTGAACCGTAAGGGACACTGTTAGCGGTGCGGGTATGGGATCGCAGAGAAAGCGAATGCCAGGCTGTAATGGCCTGGATAGGGGTTGGAACATCACCCCACGGGAAAACCGGGCAGACTTCTGCGTGGTCTTCCATCGCAATAACTCTGACTGAGACCGTCTCATTAACTTCAGGGCCTAGCTCCAATTGGCCCTTGATAACCCTACCCTGACGGGGTGCATGCACCCCTCAGGGGGTACGTGCGCCTTCCGCTCGGGTGGTTTCACTTTGAGAGGAAAGCAGCATGATAGAGCTCAGCCAGCAAGGTGAGTCTGCGCTTTCCGGCACTCCGCAACAGTGGCACGACGTCGATTGGCGCCGAGCCCAGCGGAATGTCCGGGGAATGCAGATGCGAATTGCGAAGGCTTGTCGGGAAGGCAAATGGCGCAGAGTCAAATCTCTGCAACGGATGCTCACCCGCTCGAAGTCGGCCAGATACTTGGCTGTACGGAGAGTCACGGAAAATCAGGGGAGCCGCACGGCGGGAGTCGATAAGCAACTCTGGGATACACCCAACGCAAAATGGAATGCGGTTGGTCAGTTGAAGACGCGGGGATACAAGGCTCGGCCACTACGGCGAGTCTACATCCCGAAGTCGGATGGACGGGAACGCCCACTGGGTATACCGACCATGACGGACAGAGCCATGCAAGCGCTGTATATGCTGGCTCTGTCCCCCATCGCTGAAACCCGAGGCGACCCGAATAGCTACGGCTTCAGGATCGAACGTTCCACGGCGGATGCGATGGCGCAGTTGTTCTTGTGTCTATCCAAACGGGCTTCGGCCTGCTGGGTATTGGACGCAGACATCGAAGGGTTCTTCGACAACATCAACCACGACTGGCTGTTAAGAAATGCCCCAACGGAAACACGGGTGCTGCGGCAATGGTTAAAGGCCGGGGTCATCCACAAGGGGCAGCTACACGCAACGGATGCAGGTACGCCGCAAGGGGGGATTATCTCCCCGACGCTGGCAAATCTGGCACTGGATGGTCTGGAAACGCTCCTCAAGGAATACCTGGGAGTGACAAGGGCGAAAAAGCTGAAGGTGAACGTGGTGCGATACGCCGACGACTTCGTGATCACAGGGGCCTCTCCGGAGGTGCTGGAGAATGAAGTAAAACCTTGGGTAGAGCAGTTCCTCGCAACGCGCGGGCTACGGTTGTCACTCAAGAAAACGCGCATCGTCCACATCGACGAAGGCTTTGACTTCCTTGGCTGGAATTTCCGGAAGTACGACGGAACGTTACTGATCAAGCCGAACAAGAAGAACGTCAAGGCGTTCTACAGCAAGATCAGAGAGGCAATCGACTCTCACAAGACGGTCAAGCAGGAGGATCTGATCCGACTGCTCAACCCGAAACTGAGGGGCTGGGCGCTGTACCATCAACCAGTCGTCGCGAAACAGGCTTACAGCCGAATGGACCACAGAGTGTTTATCAAACTCTGGCGTTGGGCGAAGAGGCGACACCCTAACAAGTCCCTCGACTGGGTAAGGAAGAAGTATTTCCGGACCTCAGGAGACAGGAGCTGGGTGTTTGCCACCACAGTGGTAGATGCAGACGGAGGTAAAAGGGAGGTCGAGCTGTACTCGCTCGCGAGTACTCCGATCGAGCGACACAAAAAGGTGAGTGGGGATTACAACCCCTACGATCCCGCCATGGAGGCTCAAGGCGAGAAACTGCGGATGGACCGGATGCTGAGCAAGCTCAAATACCGGAAACAAATCGGCAGCCTCTTTGCCAGTCAAAATGGACTGTGTCTGCTGTGTAAGCAACCGATTACCAGAGAGACAGGGTGGCATGACCACCACGTCGTACACCGCTCCCTCGGCGGTGGAGACGAACTGGCCAATCGGGTACTCTTACACCCTAACTGCCACAACCAACTGCATACTCGTGGCCTGCACGTGAACAAACCGGCTTCCATCGGAAGCTTAGCGAAGGCTTGAGCCGTATGCGCTGAAAGGCGCACGTACGGTTCTTAGGGGGGAGTCAGCCAGGAATGGCTGGCTCCCACCCGACTTTTCGTCCGCCGGCCCCGTGCGCAATTCACCCCTCAATCTGGACACCGAAAAGCCTTGATACGCCTGCTGAAGTTCTTCTGGTGGTCTTTTGTCGCAGTCATCTGCGCGCTCGTACTCGGTGTGAGCGGTGCGTTTCTGTATCTTAGCCCCAACCTGCCGTCGGTCGATTCGCTCAGAAGCGTTCAGTTGCAGATTCCCCTCAGGGTGTACAGCAGCGACGGCAAGCTGATCGCCGAATTCGGCGAAATGCGCCGCTCGCCGATCCGTTTCGCGGAAATTCCGCCACAGTTCATTCAGGCGCTTCTGTCAGCCGAGGACGACAATTTCCTCAATCACTACGGGGTCGACCCGAGCAGCCTGATGCGCGCCGCGACCCAGCTGGTGAAAACCGGTCATATCCAGACGGGTGGCAGCACCATCACCATGCAGGTGGCGAAGAACTTCTTCCTCAGCAGCGAGCGCAGTTTCTCGCGCAAGACCAACGAGATTCTCCTGGCCTTGCAGATCGAACGTGAGCTGACCAAGGACGAGATCCTCGAGCTGTACGTCAACAAGATCTACCTGGGCAACCGCGCCTACGGTATCGATGCGGCTGCGCAGGTGTATTACGGCAAGTCGATCCGTGACGTAAGCCTGGCGCAAATGGCGATGATCGCCGGCCTGCCCAAGGCACCGTCGCGCTTCAACCCGTTGGCCAACCCGGTGCGCGCCAAAGAGCGCCGCGACTGGATCCTCGGTCGCATGTACAAACTCGGCAAGATCGACGAGGCGAGCTATCAGGCCGCCCTGGCCGAGCCGCTGAATGCCAGCTACCACGTGCCGGCCCCCGAAGTTAACGCGCCGTACGTCGCCGAAATGGCCCGTGCCGAAATGGTTGGCCGCTATGGCAGCGACGCCTATACCGAAGGCTTCCGTGTCACCACCACGGTGCCGAGCGACATGCAGGAGATGGCCAACAAGGCCATCCTCAACGGCCTGTCCGAGTATGACGAGCGCCACGGCTACCGCGGCCCTGAAGCTCGCTTCCCGGGCAAGACCCTGGCCGCCTGGCAACAGGAGCTGAGCAAGCAACGCACGTTGGGCGGCCTGGAACCTGCCATCGTCACGCGCGTGGAAAAGAGCGGTGTAAAAGTGCTGACCCGCGCAGGCAGCGAAGAAGAGGTTAGCTGGGACACCATGAAGTGGGCCCGCCCCTTCATCAACAGCAATTCGCAGGGCCGCGCACCGCAATCGCCTGCCGACGTTGCCCAGGTGGGTGATCTGGTACGCCTGCAGCGCCTGCATGACGGCAAGCTAAAGTTCAGCCAGGTACCAGGAGCACAGAGTGCGCTGGTCTCCCTCGACCCGCAGAACGGTGCCATCCGCGCCCTGGTCGGCGGCTTCTCGTTCGAGCAGAGCAACTACAACCGTGCCATGCAGGCCAAGCGCCAGCCAGGCTCGAGCTTCAAGCCGTTCATCTATAGTGCTGCACTGGACAGCGGCTACACTGCCTCCAGCCTGGTCAACGATGCGCCAATCGTGTTCTTCGACCAGTACCAGAACAATGAATGGCGACCCAAGAACGACACCAACACCTTCCTCGGCCCGATCCGCCTGCGTGAAGCGCTGTACAAGTCGCGCAACCTGGTGTCGATCCGCCTGCTGCAGGCCATGGGCGTGGACCGTACCATCGACTACATCGCCAAGTTCGGCTTCAACAAGCAGGACCTGCCGCGCAACCTTTCGCTGGCGCTGGGCACTGCAACCCTGACGCCGATGGAAATCGCCACGGGCTGGAGCACCTTTGCCAACGGCGGCTACAAGATCAATCCATACCTGATCGATCGCATCGAGAGCCGCAGCGGCGAGACCCTGTTCATCGCCAACCCCGCGCGCGTGCCGCAAGGCGCCGAAGACCATGCCGGCCTCGCAGCACCAGAGCAGCCGATCAGCACCGCTGCCCTGCCTGGCGAGGCGCCGTCCGCCCTGGGCCAGATCGCCCCGCCACCGCAGACGCCAGCTGTTGCCGAACAGATCGTCGATGGCCGCACCACTTACATCCTCACCAGCATGCTGCAGGATGTGATCAAGCGCGGCACAGGCCGCCGGGCATTGGCCCTGGGCCGTACCGACCTGGCCGGCAAGACAGGTACCACCAACGAATCCAAGGACGCCTGGTTCTCCGGCTACAACGCCGATTACGTCACCACCGTGTGGGTCGGTTTCGACCAGCCTGAAACCCTCGGTCGCCGTGAGTACGGCGGTACGGCAGCCCTGCCGATCTGGATGAGCTTCATGGGTGCGGCACTGAAGGACAAGCCAAGCCATGCACCGGCGGAACCGGAAGGCATCCTCAGCCTGCGGGTGGACCCGGTCAGCGGCCGTGCCGCTTCGCCAAGCACGCCAGATGCCTACTTCGAGCTGTTCAAGGCCGAGGACTCTCCACCGTCGGTGGATGAACTGGGCAACGGCACTGCGCCGGGCAGCCCACTGCCAGCGGACGAAGCAGCGCCGATGGATCTGTTCTGATTGGCAGACTAACCCCGCCCCTGTAGGAGCGGCCTTGTGTCGCGAAAGGGGTGCGTAGCGCCCCCAGGATTCATGCTCCGAGCAAAGAGTGCCGGGGCCGCTCTTCGACCCTCTCGCGACGCGAGGCCGCTCCTACAGCGGGCCACGTCAGCCGGGACACCGGCAAACAAAAAGCCCCGGCTCTTGCGAGCCGGGGCTTTTTTGTGTCGCTACAGCTGCAATCAGCCGTTGAACACTTCATCCACGCTGGTCAGCGGGTAGTGCTTCGGATACGGCAGGGTAGCTACGCCGGACTCGATGGCAGCCTTGGCCACAGCGTCGGAAACGACGGTAATCAGACGAGCGTCCAGTGGCTTCGGAATGATGTACTCACGGCCGAACTCCAGGCCTTCGACACCGTAGGCTTCGCAGACTTCTTTCGGCACTGGCAGCTTGGCCAGGTCTTTCAGCGCGATGGCGGCAGCGATCTTCATTTCTTCGTTGATGCGCTTGGCGCGAACGTCCAGGGCACCACGGAAGATGAACGGGAAGCCCAGTACGTTGTTGACCTGGTTCGGGTAGTCGGAACGACCGGTAGCCATGATCACGTCGCTGCGAGTGGCGTGAGCCAGCTCTGGGGAGATTTCCGGGTCCGGGTTCGAGCAGGCGAACACGATCGGGTTGGCAGCCATCGACTTCAGGCCTTCCGGGCTCAGCAGGTTCGGGCCGGACAGGCCTACGAACACGTCAGCACCGTCCAGGGCATCGGCCAGGGTGCGCTTGTCGGTCGCGTGGGCGAACTGGGCCTTGTACTGGTTCAGGTCGTCGCGGCCAGCGTGGATCACGCCGCTGCGGTCGATCATGAAGATGTTCTCGACCTTGGCACCCATGCTGACCAGCAGCTTCATGCAGGAGATGGCGGCAGCGCCGGCACCGAGGCAGACGATCTTGGCGTCTTCCAGCTTCTTGCCGGCGATTTCCAGGGCGTTGATCATGCCGGCCGCGGTGACGATTGCGGTGCCGTGCTGGTCATCGTGGAACACCGGAATGTCGCACTGCTCGATCAGCGTGCGTTCGATTTCGAAACACTCTGGGGCCTTGATGTCTTCGAGGTTGATGCCACCGAAGGTGATGGAGATGCGGCGAACGGTGTCGATGAAAGCCTGCGGGCTTTCCGATTCGACTTCGATGTCGAACACGTCGATACCGGCGAAACGCTTGAACAGAACGCCCTTGCCTTCCATCACTGGCTTGGAGGCCAGTGGGCCGAGGTCACCCAGACCGAGGATGGCGGTGCCATCGGAAATTACAGCGACCAGGTTGCCCTTGCCAGTGTATTTGTAGGCCAGCTCAGGATCACGGCCGATTTCGCGCACGGGTTCTGCAACGCCTGGGCTGTAGGCCAGGGCGAGATCGCGGGCGGTGGCGGTGGGCTTGGAGAGCTCGACGCTCAGTTTCCCCGGACGAGGTTGAGCGTGGTATTCGAGAGCGGCGGTTTTCAGGTCTGACATGGTGGGCATTCCGCTATTTACTGTTCTGACGGACCGCCGAGGATACGCAAAGAGCCGGGGAGCCACAAGACTGGTCAGTCACTTGTGTCAAGGCCTTTGGCCTACGACTTTAAGCTATCACGCACGGGGGCATTCGGCTCACAGTGTGTACAATCTGATAGCGAAATGTCTACATCTTTTCAGCCTGAAATGCGCTCCAGCATCCCGGGATCGGTCAACGGCAATACCCAGCGTCGCTGCCCCGGCTTGAGCCCTCCCTTGCGGGAACGATCCAGCACCCAGCCGCGCGCCTCGACCTGGCGTCCTTTGAGATTAGTGAAGAAGCTGGCGGGGAAGGTGCGTTGCAGACGAGCGGGGATCTGCAGCACAACAGCATCGTCCAGTTCGAGCCAGATCCCGCCACGATTGCGCTCAATGCTACGGATGGTGCCGCTGACAACGGCAAACCCGGATTGCCGCACATCGGCAGCGCTGCGCACTGGCGAGCTGCGCCACAGCCCGACCCGCGCCTGGCGTGCCACCCGCTCGGCTGCTTGCTGGCAACCTGCCAGGCGCACATTTGGCGCAACCGCTACGTGGTAGCCAAGGCCCTCGCTGAGCAGCCGTGCCTCCATATTGTCGCCATTACGGCCATAGATGTGCGCCAGGGTGCGTCCGTACTTGTCCTTGCCCTCGACACCGGGCACCAACCCGACGCGACCGTCACTGGCTTTGACCAACGCTTGCAGTCGCTGCCTGGCAGCCTCGGCATAAGGTTCACTGGTGCGCCCCCTGCGCCCGATTTCCGGGGCATTGATGCCGATCATGCGAACACTGCGACCGTCGGTCAGGCGCAACGTGTCGCCATCCACTACCCGGCGCACCGCCACCTGCTGTGGTTTGTCTGGCACGGGGCAGAACGCCAGGGCCGGTAGCTGCCAGATTGCGCCCACAAAAAAGGCGCCCACGAGGGGCGCCTTTTTCAGCAACAACGCGAAGCCCGAAGGATTCGCCATGCGCATGATTACTTCTTGGTACCGAACATACCGAAGCGATCGGCGAACTTCTGTACGCGACCACCGGTGTCCAGGACTTTCTGCTTACCGGTGTAGAACGGGTGGCACAGGTTGCAAACGTCGATCGCCAGGGTGTCGCCCAGGGTCGAACGAGTTTCGAACTTGTTACCGCAGCTGCAGGTGACTGCAACTACTTCGTAGTTCGGGTGGATACCTTCTTTCATGGTCACTTCCTCGAGCTGCGTGCCGCCACCCAACACCTATTGTTGAATACCGCACGTAATTAGGCGGCGAATAATACCAGAGCATCACGCCAACGCAAGTTGTCGCTTGCACCGACCGTCGTCTGCTAGGCTCGCCAGTCTTTGAAACACCCTCTGAGACCTTCCGCGTGTCCGACGTCATCCTGCGCCTTGCCCTGCCCTCCCCGTTGCGCCGCCTGTTCGATTACCGGGCGCCAGCGAGCATGGCGCGCCAGGTGCTGACCCCGGGCATGCGCATCCGCGTGCCCTTCGGGCGCCGCGAAATGATTGGCGTACTGGTGGAAGTGTGCGAGCACAGCGAGGTGCCCGCCGAGAAGCTCAAGCCTGCCAGTGCCTTGCTCGACCCGGTCTCGCCGATCCCGGCATCGCTGTTCAGGTTGTGCCTGTGGACTGCCCAGTACTACCAGCACAGCCTGGGCGACACCTTGAGCTGGGCCCTGCCCACGCTGCTGCGCCAGGGCGAACCTGCCGAGATGCGCCAGGAGCGCTTCTGGCACGTGGCACCCGGCGCACGCCTGGAGGACCCTCGCATCGCCCGTGCCCCGCGCCAGCGCGACGCCCTCAAGACCCTGGCCCAGCACCCCCACGGCGTAGCGCACAGCCTGCTGGGCAAGCTCAACCTGAACAAGGACAGCCTTGACCTGCTGCTGGCCAAGGAGCTGGTTCAGGTCGAGGTACGCCGCCACCTGCCGGCGCACCGCCACGAGCACTGGCTGGCGCAGCCGGAACTGCCCCTCAATGAAGAACAGCGCCAAGCCTTCGACGCGGTGCGCGAGGGTTTCGGCGGCTTCGGCGCCTTCCTGCTGGCCGGCGTCACCGGCAGCGGCAAGACCGAGGTGTACCTGCAACTGATTCGTGAAACCCTCGAAGCCGGCAAGCAGGCGCTGGTGCTGATCCCCGAAATCAATCTCGGCCCGCAGACCCTGGCGCGCTTCGAGCAGCGTTTCAACGCCCGCATCGCCCTGCTGCATTCGGCCGTGAGCGACCGCGAGCGCCTCGATGCCTGGCTGGCTGCCCGCGACGGCGAGGCCGACATCATCATCGGCACACGTTCGGCGCTGTTCACGCCAATGAAGACCCCCGGCCTGATCATCATCGACGAAGAGCACGATGGGTCCTACAAGCAACAGGAAGGCCTGCGCTACCACGCCCGCGACCTCGCGCTGGTGCGCGCCCATCAGGAAAACATTCCGATCCTGCTCGGCTCCGCCACGCCGTCGCTGGAGACACTGCACAACGCGCTCACCGGCCGCTATCGCCTGCTGCGCATGAACCAGCGCGCGGGCGGCGCACGTCCACCGCGCATGCTGCGCCTGGATGTGAAAAGCCTGCCGCTGGACAGCGGTATCAGTGGCCCATTGCAGCAGGCCATCCGCCAGACCCTGGAAGCCGGCCAGCAAGTCCTGGTGTTCCTCAACCGTCGTGGCTTCGCTCCGACCTTGCTGTGTCATGACTGCGGCTGGCTGTCAGAATGCCCACGCTGCGATGCCCGCATGACCGTGCACCAGCGCTCTGGCGTGCTGCGCTGCCACCACTGCGGCTACGACGAGCGTCTGCCGCAGCAGTGCCCGCAGTGCAACCACGTCGACCTGCGGCCGGTGGGCGCCGGTACCGAACGCGCCGAAGAGCGACTGAAGGTGTTGTTCCCGGATTACCCGATCCTGCGCGTTGATCGCGACAGCACGGCGCGCAAGGACGCCATGCACCATTTGTTCAGCACCATTCAGCGAGGCCAGCCAAGCATCCTGGTCGGCACCCAGATGCTGGCCAAGGGTCACCACTTCCCGCGGGTGACACTGGTTGCCATTCTCGACGCCGATGGCGGGCTGTTCTCGGGGGACTTCCGCGCCAGCGAGCGCATGGCCCAGCTGATCGTCCAGGTTGCTGGGCGAGCAGGGCGCGCTGAAGAGCCTGGCAAGGTGATCATCCAGACCCACCTGGCCGACCACCCGCTGCTGGTGCAACTGACCGAGCAAGGCTACTTCGCCTTCGCCGAGCAAGCCCTGGACGAACGCCGCAACGCCGGGCTGCCGCCATTCTCCCACCTTGCCCTGCTGCGGGCCGAAGCGCACAAGCCCGGCCAGGCCGAAGGCTTCCTCGACGAAGCCTGCGCCGCTGCCGAGCGCCTGGTCGCCGAACAGTGCCTGCCCGGTATCGAACTGCTGGGGCCGGTGCCTGCCCCCATGGAGCGGCGCGCCGGGCGCTTCAGGGCGCAATTGTTGATTCAGGCCAACACCCGAGCCCCCTTGCATCGACTGATCAGTGCCTGGTTGCTAGTGTTGGAGCAACTGCCAAGCGGGCGCCAGGTACGCTGGTCTCTGGATGTCGACCCGGTTGACCTTTATTAAGCTTCGGCCCCAAAGGTTGGCAACCCGCCCCTGGCAACGGATAATGCCCAGTTTTTCCACCTGCGCATCCAGGCGCTCCACCGCGCTTGCGGTCGAAAAGAGATCCCCATGAAAGACACCATTCGCCAGCTGATCCAGCAAGCCCTCACCCAACTCGTCACCGACGGTGTGCTGCCTGAAGGGCTGTCGCCGGCGATTCAGGTGGAAAACGCCCGGGACAAGACCCACGGCGATTTCGCCAGCAACATCGCCATGATGCTGGCCAAGCCGGCCGGCATGAAACCGCGCGACCTGGCCGAGAAGCTGATCAATGCCCTGCCGGCCAGCGCCGACATCAGCAAGGTCGAAATCGCCGGCCCAGGCTTCCTGAACTTCTTCCAGAACACCGATGCCCTGGCCAACCGCCTGGATGCCGCCCTCGCCGACGCCCACCTGGGCGCGCGCAAGGCCGGGCCCAAGCAGAAGGTGGTGATCGACATGTCGGCACCGAACCTGGCCAAGGAGATGCACGTCGGCCACCTGCGTTCGACCATCATCGGTGACAGCGTCGCGCGCGTGCTGGAGTTCCTTGGCGACGAAGTGATCCGCCAGAACCACGTGGGCGACTGGGGCACCCAGTTCGGCATGCTGCTGGCGTATCTGGAAGAAAACCCGATCACCAGCGACGAGCTGTCGGACCTGGAAAACTTCTACCGCGCCGCCAAGAAGCGTTTTGACGAATCCGAAGCGTTCGCCACCCGCGCCCGTGGCCTGGTGGTCAAGCTGCAGGCAGGCGACCCTGAGTGCATGGCCTTGTGGACGCGCTTCAAGGACATCTCGCTGTCGCACTGCCAGAAGACCTACGAGCTGCTCAACGTCAAGCTGACCATGGCCGACGTGATGGGCGAAAGCGCCTACAACGCCGACCTGGCCAACGTGGTTTCCGACCTCAAGGCCAAGGGCCTGCTGGTCGAGGACCAGGGCGCCCAGTGCGTATTCCTCGAGGAATTCAAGAACAGCGAAGGCGAGCCTCTGCCGGTGATCGTGCAGAAGGCTGATGGCGGCTACCTCTACGCCACCACCGACCTGGCTGCCGTGCGCTACCGGAGCAACGTGCTCAAGGCCGACCGCGCCCTGTATTTCGTCGATCAGCGCCAGGCCCTGCACTTCAACCAGGTGTTCGAAGTTGCCCGCCGCGCCGGCTTCGTCGGCCACCCGATGCAGATGGAGCACATGGGCTTCGGCACCATGAACGGCGCCGACGGCCGCCCGTTCAAGACCCGCGACGGCGGCACCGTGAAGCTGATTGATCTGCTCACCGAGGCCAAGGAGCGCGCCTACGCGCTGGTCAAGGAAAAGAACCCGAGCCTGGCCGAAGACGAACTGCGGCACATCGGTGAAGTGGTAGGTATCGGCGCGGTGAAATACGCCGACCTGTCCAAGCACCGCACCAGCGACTACAGCTTCAACTTCGAACTGATGCTCAATTTCGAAGGCAACACTGCGCCATACCTGCTGTATGCCTACACCCGTGTGGCCGGCGTATTCCGCAAGCTGGGCAAGGGCTTCGACGAGGTCGACGGCAACATCGTGCTGCAGGCCGCTCATGAGCAAGACCTGGCTGCGCGCCTGGCCCAGTTCGGCGAGATCCTCAACAGCGTCGCCGACAAGGGCACCCCGCACGTGCTGTGCAGCTACCTGTACGACCTCGCCGGCCTGTTCTCGAGCTTCTATGAGAACTGCCCGATCCTCGCCGCCGAGACGCCGGAACAGCAGCAAAGCCGCCTGCGCCTGGCTGCGCTGACCGGTCGCACCCTCAAGCAAGGTCTGGAACTGCTCGGCCTGGAAACCCTGGAGCGCATGTAAGTTGGCTGCCAAGAAAAAACCTGCCCCCAAACGCGGCGCCAGCCGTCAGACGGCCCCTGCCAAGCAGCCGATCCCCGGCTGGGTATGGCTGGCGGTCGGCCTGACGGTCGGTGCATTCATCGTTTTCTTGATGAAACTCGAGCCCGGTGGCGGTGACATCAAGCGCACCAAGCCCGAGCAGCAGAAGCCGGAGAAGGTGGCCGAAGCCAGCAAGTCGGCCACCCCTGCAACGCCACAACCGCCGGTGAAGCCGAAATACGACTTCTACACCCTGCTGCCGGAGTCCGAGGTAATCGTGCCGCCTGAGGCCGTGCCGGAAAAGACCCCGCCGGTGCCCGCGCAGCCGGTGACCCCGGTCACGCCGGCTGAAGCGGCAAAAATCGACACCGCCCGTGCCCAGGCCGCGCTGTTGGGCCAGACTCCGCCCCCAGCCCCACCGGTGATCAAGCCTGCGGCGACCACGCAGTACTTCCTGCAGGCCGGTTCGTTCCGCAAGCAGGCCGATGCCGACAAGGTCCGCGCGCAGATCATCCTGCTCGGCCAGGTGGTCAAGGTCGAATCGGGTACCGTCAAGGAAGAAACCTGGTACCGCGTGCTGGTCGGCCCATTCAGCAACCGCGAACAGCTGACCGTGGCGCAGAAGCAGTTGGCGGGGGCGGGGTTCAGCAACCTGCTCCTGCAGCAGCGACAGACCCGCCAGTAACGAAAAAGGCCTTGCCGCACACCGCGACAAGGCCTTTTTTTTGTGGATGTCCGTGGCCTTAGCGACTGCGAGCGTTGGCTTCGGAAATCTGGCTGTTCAAGGTCCAGAAGTCATACAGCACACCCACCAGGAACAGGCCGCCGGTGAAGAAGTAGATGATCGCCGAGATCCACTTGCCCTGGTACAGACGGTGCGCACCAAAGATGCCCAGGAAGGTCAGCAGGATCCAGGCGATGTTGTAGTCGACGCGCCCGGACTGGAAGCGCATGTCCGCCTCACGGTCCATCGACGGGATCAGGAACAGGTCGATCAGCCAGCCAATGCCGAGCAGCCCCAGCGTGAGGAACCAGATCGTCCCGGTGATCGGCTTGCCGTAGTAGAAGCGGTGCGAGCCGGTGAAGCCGAAGATCCACAGCAGGTAGCCGATGACCTTGCTGTGGGTGTCGTGATACGGCGCCCCCTGTTGATAACTGTTCATTCATAGCCCTCGTGGGTTATCCGAAAATTTTCTAAATGAAAATGTGACTTTTCCGTCGCAGGCCGACGTACGGCAGCATGACAATCGACCAACGGCCCTGAAAGGGAGCAAAAAGCTGTTATAAAGTTGCGCGCCAAACACATAACATTCACAAGAGCTTCATCTATGCCGCCTTTATTCAAGACATGGCTGACCCTCTGCCTATTATTGCCCCTGGCCGCCCACGCCACCAATCGTGAGCAACGTCTTCCCAACGGTTTCACCGGCTATACCAGCAATGCCTCGGTGAGACACACCCCCGCCAAGCAGAGCACGCTGCATGCACGCTCGAACTATTCGGGCAAGGGCCACAACCTGCCTGCCGTTGCGGCGATGTCGCCGAAGCAGAGCAGCGATGTGCTCAGCCGTGCGGTCAACGTGCTCGGCACCCCTTATGTTTGGGGCGGCAGCAACCCGAAAAAAGGGTTCGACTGCAGCGGGCTGGTCAAGTACGCCTTCAACGACGTGGCAGACGTCGACCTGCCGCGTACATCCAATGCCATGGCCCAGGGCCACGGAGTGAAAGTCGCCAAGAGCGAGCTCAAGCCAGGCGACCTGATCTTCTTCAACATCAAGAGCCGTCGGGTCAATCACGTTGCCATCTACCTCGGCAACGACCGCTTCATCCATGCGCCGCGCACGGGCAAGCGGGTGAGCATCGACAGCCTGAGCAAGCCGTACTGGCAACAGCATTATGTGGTTGCCAAGCGGGTACTGCCCAAAGAGCAGCAACAGCTGAGCCTGGCCAAGCGCTGATCCTATCGGCGCCTGCCTGGGCTGGCCGTTTCGCGGGTAAACCCGCTCCCAAGGGGACTGCACAGCTCTCGAAACCTGCGCTGCCCCTGTTAGAGCGGGTTTACCCACGCAGAAGCCTGAACAGGCGCTAAAGATCGCTGATCAGGCCCCTATCCCTCAGCCCTCGCATCGCCCCCTCCATCGTCCGCATTCCTTCTGCCGCTCCGGTCTGCATCACCGAACACAACTGCGCCATTCTCCCCTCTCGCACCAGATTGCGCACCGCAGGTGTCGCCACCAGCACTTCGCGCGCGGCCACTCGGCCGCCGCCCCTACGTTTGACCAGCACCTGCGCCACCACCAATCTCAGCGACTCCGCCAGCATCGCCCGCACCAAGGGCTTCTCTTCTGCCGCGAACACCTCCACCAGCCGGTCGATGCTGCTTGCCGCCGTCCGCGTATGCACCGTTGCCAGCACCAGATGCCCCGTCTGCGCTGCGCGCAACGCCAGGCGGACGGTTTCCAGATCGCGCAGTTCGCCGATCATGATCACATCCGGGTCCTGACGCAGGGCGCTGCGCAGCCCCTGAGCGAAGTCACGACAATGCCGGCCGATCTCGCGCTGATTGACCAGGCTGCGTTGGCTGCTGTGGACAACCTCGACAGGGTCTTCGAGAGTGATGATGTGCAGTGCCTGCTCACGATTAAGCCGG
Source organism: Pseudomonas sp. 382 (assembly GCF_002759075.1). Classification (NCBI taxonomy): domain Bacteria; kingdom Pseudomonadati; phylum Pseudomonadota; class Gammaproteobacteria; order Pseudomonadales; family Pseudomonadaceae; genus Pseudomonas; species Pseudomonas sp. 382. The sequence continues at coordinate 152,585 of NZ_PEMX01000007.1, read as the reverse complement.
TCGATCAGAGCCGCCAGGGTACTCGATTTGCCACTACCGGTCGGGCCGCCCACCAGCACCAGGCCATCCGTGTGCTGCGCAACGGCTTGAAACACTTCTTCAAGTTCAAGCTCATCGATACTGGCAATACGTTGCGGAATCAGACGAAACGCTGCAGCCAGGCCGTTTATCTGTCGAAACAGGCTGAGACGAAAACGCCCCAGAGATGCCAACTCCAGGGCCAGATCCAGTTCATCGCCCTGCAACCATTGCCGGCACTGGCCCTCGTCGAGCAGCGCTGACAGCGCGTCGTTCATTGCTGCTGAGGTCAGGCTCGGCAGCGCCATGCGCCGCAGCTCGCCATCCACGCGCAGCATCGGTATCTCGCCCGCCGCCAGATGCAGGTCGCTCGCCCCTGCCTCCACGGCCCGGGCCAACAGGTCGGTCGCGTCCATGAGACTCCCCAATAGCCATCAAGCAGGTAGAATGCCGAAGATCTCCAGAGCCGACGGCATCGATCCATGTCCACCATAGCAGACAACCTTACCGCCCTTGCCGCCCGCATCCACAGCGCCGCCAAGGCTGCCGGACGTGACCCGGCGAGCGTCCGGCTGCTGGCCGTAAGCAAGACCAAACCGGCCAGCGCCATACGCGAAATCTACGCTGCCGGTGTGCGTGATGTGGGTGAAAACTATCTGCAGGAAGCCCTGGCCAAGCAGCAAGAACTGCGTGACCTGCCCTTGATCTGGCACTTCATCGGCCCCATTCAGTCGAACAAGACCAAAGCCATTGCCGAACATTTCGACTGGGTACACTCCGTGGACCGCCTGAAGATCGCCCAACGCCTGTCCGAACAGCGCCCTGCGGGCCTGCCACCACTGAACATCTGCCTGCAGGTGAACGTCAGCGGCGAAGACAGCAAATCCGGTTGCGCCCCGGTCGACCTGCCCGCACTGGCCAGGGACGTGGCGGCACTGCCAAACCTGCGCCTGCGGGGGCTGATGGCGATCCCTGAGCCGACCGAAGACCGTACCGCCCAGGAGGCCGCCTTCGCCAGCCTGAACCAGCTACAGGCAAACCTGGGCCTTGGCCTCGACACCCTGTCGATGGGCATGAGCCACGACCTGGAAGCGGCCATTGCCCAAGGAGCGACCTGGGTACGTATCGGCACCGCCCTGTTCGGCGCACGCCATTACGGCCCCGTCTGATTCCATGCTTTACTCACTCTTTCCTTCAAGGACCTGACATGAGCAAGACACGTATTGCCTTTATCGGCGCCGGCAACATGGCCGCCAGCCTGATCGGCGGCCTGCGTGCCCAGGGCATGGACGCGGCGCAGATCCGTGCCAGCGACCCCGGCGCCGAAACCCGCACCCGCATCCAGGCCGAGCACGGCATCGAAGCTTTCGCAGACAACGCCCAGGCGATTGCCGGTGCCGACGTGGTCGTGCTGGCGGTTAAACCGCAAGTCATGAAGGCCGTGTGCGAGTCACTGAAGCCTAACCTGGCTGCTGGCCAGCTGATCGTCTCGATCGCCGCCGGCATCACCTGCGCCAGCTTGCAGACCTGGCTCGGCGCCCGTCAGGTGGTGCGCTGCATGCCCAACACACCAGCGCTGCTGCGCCAGGGTGTCAGCGGCCTGTACGCCACCGCTGAAGTGTCCGCCGAACAACGCCAGCAGGCCGAACAGCTGCTGTCGGCAGTCGGTACCGCCCTGTGGCTTGAGCAAGAGCAACAACTGGACGCCGTCACTGCGGTCTCCGGCAGCGGCCCGGCCTATTTCTTCCTGTTGATCGAAGCGATGACCGCTGCTGGCGAAAAACTCGGCCTGCCACGCGAAACCGCCTCGCAACTGACCCTGCAAACTGCCCTGGGCGCCGCGCGCATGGCGGTGGCCAGCGATGTCGACGCCGCAGAGCTGCGCCGCCGCGTCACCTCGCCAGCCGGCACCACCGAGGCGGCGATCAAGTCGTTCCAGGGCAATGGTTTCGAAGCCATCGTCGAGCAGGCGCTGGAGGCGGCGTCGAAGCGTTCTGCCGAGCTGGCCGAACAACTGGGCAAATAAGGAGCCGTTGATGAATGCATTGTCCGGCGCCGCGATCTTCGTGGTGCAAACCCTGGTCAGCCTGTACCTGGTGATCGTCCTGCTGCGCTTCGTGCTGCAACTGGTCAAAGCCAATTTCTACAACCCGCTGAGCCAGTTCGCCGTGCGCGCAACCCAGCCACTGCTCAAGCCGATCCGCCGGGTGATTCCGAGCATCGGCGGCCTCGACACCTCGTCGCTGCTGCTGGCGATCGTCATCCAGGCGCTGCTGATGGGCTTCGTGCTGATGGTCACCTACGGCACCTTCGGCGACGTGCTGCACCTGCTGATGTGGGCCATCATCGGTATCACCTCGCTGTTCCTGAAAATCTTCTGGGTGGCGATGATCGTCATGGTGATCGTGTCCTGGGTCGCACCGAACAGCCACAACCCGGCTGCCGAGCTGGCCTGGCAGATCAGCGAACCGGTGCTGGCACCGTTCCGCCGTATCGTGCCCAACCTGGGCGGCATGGACATCTCGCCGATCTTCGCCTTCCTGGCGATCCAGGTGATCCAGTCATTCGTCATGCCGCCGCTGGCCGCCTATGCCGGCATGCCACAGGAACTGTGGCGGATGATCTGAGCCCAAGGACTGCTGCTTACCTCCAGTGGCAAGCCTTCGCTTGCCGCTGGGGGGAGTGCTCTTTAGACTTACGCCTCCGTCAAGCGTGAGCAGGGTCGATGTCCACTGTCCTTCCCGAAGATTCCGTCGGTCTGGTTACACCGCAAATTGCCAGCTTCGATGAACCGCTGGCCTTGGCCTGCGGCCGTTCGCTGAACAGCTACGAGCTGGTCTACGAGACCTATGGCACCCTGAATGCCAGCGCGAGCAATGCCGTGCTGATCTGCCATGCCCTGTCCGGCCATCACCATGCCGCGGGCTACCATGCCGCCACCGACCGCAAGCCGGGCTGGTGGGACAGCTGCATCGGTCCCGGTAAACCGATCGACACCAACCGCTTCTTCGTGGTCAGCCTGAACAACCTCGGCGGCTGCAATGGCAGCACCGGCCCGAGCAGCGTCAATCCGGCCACCGGCAAGCCTTATGGCGCCGAGTTCCCGGTACTGACCGTTGAAGACTGGGTGCATAGCCAGGCGCGCCTGGCCGATCGCCTGGGCATCCAGCAGTGGGCTGCCATCGTGGGTGGCAGCCTTGGGGGCATGCAGGCCCTGCAATGGACCATCACCTACCCTGATCGCGTGCGCCACTGTGTGGATATCGCCTCGGCCCCCAAACTGTCGGCGCAGAACATCGCCTTCAACGAAGTGGCACGCCAGGCCATCCTTACCGACCCTGAGTTCCACGGCGGTTCGTTCCAGGACCAGGGCGTGATCCCCAAGCGCGGCCTGATGCTGGCACGCATGGTCGGCCACATCACGTACCTGTCCGACGACTCGATGGGTGAGAAATTCGGCCGCGAGCTGAAGAGCGACAAGCTCAACTACGACTTCCACAGTGTCGAGTTCCAGGTCGAAAGCTACCTGCGCTATCAGGGCGAGGAGTTTTCCGGCCGCTTCGACGCCAACACCTACCTGCTGATGACCAAGGCCCTGGACTACTTCGACCCGGCCGCTGCCAATGGCGGCGACCTGGCTGCAACCCTGGCCCACGTCAAGGCGGATTACTGCATCATGTCGTTCACCACCGACTGGCGCTTCTCGCCGGCCCGCTCGCGGGAGATCGTCGACGCCCTGATGGCGGCCCGCAAGAACGTCTGTTATCTGGAGATCGATTCGCCTTACGGCCACGATGCCTTCCTGATACCCACGCCTCGCTACATGCAGGGTTTCGCGAACTACATGAACCGCATCGTCATCTGAGGACAGCATGAGAGCCGATCTGGAAATCATCCACGACTGGATTCCCGCCGGCAGCCGGGTACTCGACCTGGGCTGCGGCAGCGGCGAGCTGCTGGCCTCGCTGCGCGACCGCAAACAGGTCACCGGCTATGGCCTGGAGATCGACCCCGACAACATCGCTGCCTGCGTGGCGAGGGGCGTCAACGTCATCGAGCAGGACCTCGACAAGGGCCTGGGCAACTTTGCCAGCAACAGCTTCGACGTGGTAATCATGACCCAGGCCCTGCAGGCCGTGGAATACCCAGACCGCATCCTCGATGAGATGCTGCGGGTGGGCCGCCAGTGCATCATCACGTTCCCCAACTTCGGCCACTGGCGCTGCCGCTGGTACCTGGCCACCAAGGGGCGCATGCCGGTCTCGGACTTCATGCCGTACACCTGGTACAACACGCCGAACATCCACTTCTGCACCTTCGCCGACTTCGAAGAGCTGTGCCATGAGCGCCGCGCCAAGGTTCTTGACCGCCTGGCCGTCGACCACTTGCACCGTAACGGGTGGGGCGGGCGGCTTTGGCCTAATCTTCTAGGTGAAATCGGCATCTATCGCGTCAGCAGCCCGGGCCTGCAGGAGCATCAACTGGCGGTCTGACGCCCACCGGAGGACTCGCACCATGCGTCGCCTAGCCCTGTTCCTGATCAGCCTGTGCCTGGCCCTGCCAGCGATGGCAGCCGATGCGGCCCGACCTGAGCGCAAGGAAGTGTTTGGCGACGTGACGGTGCACTACAGCGCCTTCACCTCAAGCCTGTTGCAACCGGACATCGCCGCTGCCACCGGGCTCAACCGGAGCAAGAACCAAGGCGTGCTCAACATCGCTGTGCTCAAGGCCGACAAGCCGGCCATGGCGGTGGTCAGCGGCACGGTGAAGGACCTGACCGGGCGCACAAGCCCGCTGTCGTTCAAGCAGATAACCGACCAGGGCGCGGTGTATTACATCGCCCAGTTCAAGATCGAGCAGGCCGAAACCTTGACCTTCGACCTGAATGTCGAAACCGGCGGGGTCAGCCATCAACTCAGTTTCAACCAGGAAGTGTTCCCAGGCGAATGATGAATTTCCAGCAACTCGTATTGGCCAGCCATAACGCCGGCAAACTCAAGGAACTCCAGGCCATGCTCGGCCAGTCGGTCCAGCTGCGCTCGATCGGTGAGTTCAGCCAGGTTGAACCCGAAGAGACCGGCCTTTCGTTCGTCGAGAATGCCATCCTCAAGGCCCGCAACGCTGCGCGCATTTCCGGCCTCCCGGCCTTGGCCGACGATTCCGGCCTGGCCGTGGACTTCCTCGGCGGTGCGCCGGGCATCTACTCGGCGCGCTATGCCGATGGCAAGGGTGACGCGGCGAACAACGCCAAGCTGCTCGAGGCGCTGAAGGACGTGCCGCCAGAACAGCGTGGCGCCCAGTTCGTCTGCGTGCTGGCCCTGGTGCGCCACGCCGATGACCCGCTGCCAATCCTTTGCGAAGGCCTGTGGCACGGCAGCATCCTGTTCGAGGCCAGCGGCGAGCATGGCTTCGGTTATGACCCGCTGTTCTGGGTGCCGGAGCGCAAGTGCTCCAGCGCCGACCTCGCGCCTGAGGATAAGAACCAGCTCAGCCACCGCGCCCGCGCCATGGCCCTGCTGCGTCAACGTCTGGGCCTGGCATGATCGCAACGCTGTCCGCAGTCGACGCGGTGGCGCTCACCCGCCTGCCGCCGTTGGCCCTGTACATCCACATCCCGTGGTGCGTGCGCAAATGCCCGTACTGTGACTTCAACTCCCACGCCGCCGGGCCCGAGCTGCCGGAAGAGGCTTACGTCGACGCGCTGTTGACTGACCTAGACCTGGAGCAAGCCGCCGTGCAGGGCCGGCCCCTGTCGTCGATTTTCTTCGGCGGCGGGACCCCGAGCCTGTTCAGTGCCAAGGCCCTGGGGCGTCTGCTGCGCGGCGTGGAGCAACGCATCCCGTTCGCGGCAGACATCGAGATCACGCTTGAGGCCAACCCCGGTACCTTCGAGCAAGAGAAGTTCAAGGCCTACCGGCAGACCGGTATCAATCGCCTGTCCATCGGTGTACAGAGCTTCCAGCCGGCCAAACTCCAAGCGCTGGGCCGCATTCATAATGGCGACGAAGCGATCCGCGCCGCTGGCATGGCGCGCGCGGCCGGCTTCGACAACTTCAACATGGACCTGATGCACGGCCTGCCTGACCAGTCGCTGGATGACGCGTTGGGCGATCTGCGTCAGGCCATCGACCTCGGGCCGACGCACTTGTCGTGGTACCAGCTGACGGTCGAGCCGAACACGGTGTTCTGGAACCAGCCGCCAGAGCTGCCTGAAGATGACATCCTCTGGGACATCCAGGAAGCCGGCCAGGCGCTGATGGCGGCCAACGGCTTCAGGCAGTACGAAGTTTCGGCCTATGCCCAGGCCGACCGTGCCGCCCGGCACAACCTCAACTACTGGCGCTTCGGCGACTTCATCGGCATCGGTGCCGGCGCCCACGGCAAGCTGACGTTCGCCGATGGCCGCATCCTGCGCACCTGGAAGACCCGTCTGCCCAAGGACTACCTGAACCTGGCCAAGCCGTTCAAGGCCGGCGAGAAGCTGTTGCCGGTGGATGAGCTGCCGTTCGAGTTCCTGATGAACGCCCTGCGCCTCACCGATGGTGTGGAAGCCGAGCTGTTCACCCAGCGCACCGGGCTGCCCCTGGCACAGCTGGCCGAAGCCCGCCGCGCCGCCGAACAAAAGGGCCTTTTGCAGGTCGAACCGGATCGACTGGTGGCCACGCCACGCGGCCAGCTGTTCCTCAATGACCTGCTGCAGTATTTCTTGACCTAAGGATGACCCATGGATCTGGTACTTGATCTGCTCGCCACGGTTTCGCGCTGGAGCCGCAGCAATCTGTCTGAGATTTCCCTGGCCCTGGTAGGCTGCCTGCTGGTGCTGTTCGGCACCGACATCAAAGGCTGGGTGGACCAGCGCCTGGGTGCCCTGGCGGGCGCGCTGCGGGTACCGGTGATGGCTGCCCTGGTGATGATCGGCAGTGGTGCAGCGTTGATCTATGCCACGCCCTGGGTGGTGAAGGGATTGGGGCAGTTCAACAACTATGCGCTGGCGCCGGTGTTGCTGGTGGTGCTGGTACTTATCGGCGTGGTGGCCGATCGGCGCGGCTGAACCTCGCTGCGAAACACTGCCCAGAGAGGTACACCTAGCATTTTTGCCAGTTTCGAAGATCCCGCGATCAACTTCTAATGCAGGCTCGCGCTGCCGCGATTATCAGCGCCAGACCACATTAATCAGTCTTTCGCGAGGTTTTCGAACATGGCTACTGCACCCTATGTCGATTTTTCGCCGTTCGGCGAAGGCGACTTCAACGGTTGGAACAAACAAAGCAACGGATGGGAGTTGATAACCGACCGAGAGGATGATGGTAATTACTTTGTGCGCTTCCCGGAAGGTTGGGAAGGCAACGTGCTGGGGCCCCTGCTCGACAAGACCGTCACCGGGTTCAAGCCGGGTAGCAGCTACCGGTTTAGTGTAGATTTCCGTACGATCCCCGGCGATGATTTGTTTCGCACCGACGTTACGCTTGATGTCATCGGCGTCGCGCAACTGGCCGATCGGACCTTGACGCGTTTCGATTGGGATACCCTTTCGCTGGACTTCACTGCCACCGCCACCGAGCACCGCTTGATGATCATCGCGCGCGATCGGCTTGCCGAAAACAGCGAAGATGTGAATGAGCCTGGAACATTGGGACGAGCCCGAGACATGTCCCTGGACTTCATCCGCGTCTACGAGCTGAGCGAACACACAGAGCGCTTCGACCAGTACCAGGACATCCACCTCTTGCCGCGCGAGGTGTTCAACGCCGACCACATGTCGATTGGCCTTCCCGACAGCGCCCCCGGCAGCATCGCTATCCACCCGGTGCTACCCGAAGAGGGTAAGGCCAATCTGAAAAAAGTGCTTTGCCTGGCCCATAACGGCGGCAACATTTTCCCCGCTCAAACCACCCACCTGGAACTGGTCGGCACTTATCATGCGGTGGCATTCAATTGGGCAGGTATCGGTCAGCAGGCTTCAGCCAAAGCGTTCAATGAAGCCGGTGAAGAAGTTGCCACGCAGTCTATCAGCCCACAGCCGGGCGAAACGACCAACGCCCATGTCGAACTGGTCGCCCGTCGAGAAACGTTGATCAAGCGGGTTGAACTCACCTGCGGCAACCGCACCTTCATCGACAGTATTCGCTTGCTCACCGAAACGCCTGCTGCCACTGCATCGCACCTGCGTCAGGCAGCTGACCAGTTCGGCTGCGATGACTGGAATGGCTGGAGCAAGACCGCTGCGGCCATCGACCTGCAACTGGAGAGCGCCGATGGCCTGTACCGCATTGCGCCAAGACACGGTGTCGAGCAGACCGACACCGGCATCCTGCTGGAAAAAACAGTATCAGGGCTGACCGCAGGCAACAATTATCGCTTCAGCGTCAAGGCCCGCAGCCAGGCCGGCAGCCAGGCTTCGGTGCAGCTGGGCATCAGCGATGTCTTTTCCGAGGCGCCTACCTTGCTCGGTGAAGAATGGCAGGATGTCGAACGCATTTTCACTGCCAGGCAAGCTAGCCACACCTTCAGCATTGAGGCCCCGGGCGGGGCGAATGCCAAGGCCCAGGCATTCTTGGTCGAAAACGCCTGGCTTTCGACCACCAACAGCATTGTCGAAGACTTCAACGATATCACTCCGACACCGATCATCCGGCCAGGCAACAGCCAACAGACCGCACACGTGACCATCAGCCTGGGCAATGATCAGCAAGGCCAGGTCCACATACATGCGGTAGGGCCTATCGATGGCATGACCGAAGGCAAGAACGTCTGCATCAATGACGGCTCGATTGCCGAGCAGCAAACCGTTCGCTTCGATCTTGCTTATGAATGCGTCGGGGTGAAGTTCTCACTAACCAGTATGCTTGCCAACCAGCCGGGCCAGTTGGTGACATTCTTCGCGGCTGACGGCGAAACGATCGGGTCCCACCCGGTAACGGAGCGCAACAGCTGGGTGAATTTCAGCGCTGCGGGCAAGCGAATCAAGGCGTTTGAAGTGACTGTCGTGGCGAAGAGACGGGCCAGCCTGGATTTCCTTACCCTGATACTCAATTAAGGAACCTGAAAAAAACCGCCTCTCTAGAGGCGGTTTTCGGTTTGCATACGGGGTACGTTGCAGGTTCAGTCCACTTTCTCGAACTTCAAATCCCAAACCCCATGCCCCAGCCGCTCGCCGCGGCGCTCGAACTTGGTGATCGGGCGCTCTTCGGGGCGCGGCACATAGGTGCCATCTTCAGCACGGTTGCGATAGCCCGGGGCGGCGCTCATCACTTCCAGCATGTACTCGGCATACGGCTCCCAGTCGGTGGCCATGTGGAACACTCCACCAGGCTTGAGCTTGCGCCGCACCAGTTCGGCGAACTCCAGCTGAACGATGCGGCGCTTGTGGTGACGTGCCTTGTGCCATGGGTCAGGGAAGAACAGCATCAGGCGGTCGAGGCTATTGTCGGCCACGCAGCGGTTGAGCACTTCAATCGCATCGCAGTCATACACCCGCAGGTTCTTCAGGCCTTGGGTCAGCACGCCGTTGAGCAGCGCGCCGACACCCGGACGGTGTACCTCGACCCCGATGAAGTCCTGTTCAGGCGCGGCAGCGGCCATTTCCAGCAGGGAATGGCCCATGCCGAAGCCAATCTCCAGGGTACGCGGCGCCGAACGGCCGAATACCTGGTCGTAGTCCACCGGGCTGTCGGCCAGCGGCAGGATGAACTGCGGGCCGCCCTGGTCGAGGCCACGTTGCTGGCCTTCGGTCATGCGCCCGGCGCGCATCACGAAGCTCTTGATGCGGCGGTGTGGGCGCTGGTCGCCGTCGGTGGAGATCGGCGTATCTTGCGAGTCAGTCATCGGGGGCTCTTACTTGATCAGACCATCCAGCGGCGAAGAGGCGCTGGCGTACAGTTTTTTCGGCATGCGGCCGGCCAGGTAGGCCATGCGGCCAGCGAGGATGGCGTGCTTCATGGCCTCGGCCATCAGCACCGGCTGCTGAGCGTGGGCGATGGCGGAGTTCATCAGCACGGCTTCACAGCCCATTTCCATGGCGATGGTGGCGTCGGAAGCCGTACCAACACCCGCGTCAACCAGCACCGGCACCTTCGATTCTTCAAGGATGATCTGCAGGTTGTAGGGGTTGCAGATACCCAGGCCAGTGCCGATCAGACCGGCCAGCGGCATTACCGCGATGCAGCCGGCCTCGGCCAGCTGGCGGGCGATGATCGGATCGTCGCTGGTGTAGACCATCACGTCGAAGCCATCCTTGACCAGAACCTCGGCGGCCTTGAGGGTTTCGATCACGTTGGGGAACAGGGTTTTCTGGTCGGCCAGCACTTCCAGCTTCACCAGGGTGCGCGACTCGTGGGACTTGTGGCCATCGAGCAACTCGCGGGCCAGACGGCAGGTACGCACCGCCTCGACAGCATCGAAGCAACCTGCAGTGTTTGGCAGGATGGTGTACTTGTCGGGCGACAGCACGTCGAGCAGGTTCGGCTCACCCGCATTCTGGCCAAGGTTGGTCCGGCGCACGGCCACGGTGACGATCTCGGCACCCGAAGCCTCGGTGGCCAAGCGGGTTTCTTCCATGTCACGGTACTTGCCGGTGCCGACCAGCAGGCGCGACTGGAAAGTGCGCCCGGCCAGGATGAAGGGCTTGTCGCTACGAACGTTGCTCATCGTTGTTCCTCGGGAAAAGATTGCGGGGCTTGCAGGTAAACGCCGGCCCGGTTTCAGCCGCCACCAATGGCATGGACCACTTCGACCTGGTCGCCTTCGCTCAGCTGCGTGCTGTCGTGCTGGCTACGCGGCACGATATCCAGGTTGAGTTCCACCGCCACCCGGCGCCCGGTCAGTTCCAGGCGGGCCAGCAGGGCCGCGACGCTTTCGCCAGCGGGCAATTCGTAAGGTTCACCGTTCAGTTGAATGCGCATGCGCACGGCCACCATTGTTCTTTGGGGGCCCGCATTCTAGCGCCGATCCACGCGTGAACCCAAGGGCGCTGCACGCCATTAGTCGCGATTGTGGACCGCTTGGTCAGCCCAGGCGCCAGGCAGCCATGCCCAGGCACAGCCAACCGGCAAGGAAGCACAGGCCGCCGAAGGGGGTGATGATGCCCAGTTTGCCCAGGCCGCTGAGCGTCAGCAGGTACAAGCTACCGGAGAACAGCACGATCCCCAGGGCGAACAGACCGCCAGCCCAGCCGACCAGGCGCCCCGGCAGGTGCGCCGAAAGCACGGCGACACCAAAGATCGCCAAGGCATGCACCAGCTGATAGGTCACCCCGGTATGGAAAATGGCCAGGTAATCAGCCGTCAGACGGTCCTTCAGGCCATGTGCGGCGAACGCGCCCAGGGCGACGCCGGTAAAGCCGAAGAAGGCAGCGAGCATGAGGAAGCTGCGAAGCATGGGACGACTCCTTGTATCGGGTCTGTATAATGGCCCGTTCCACCGGTCCGGCCAAGCCATCGCCATGCTGTCATCCATTCTCCGCCGCCTCGCCCGCGCCCTGCTCTGGTTCGCTGCCGGCAGCATCGTGCTGGTGCTGGTGTTTCGCTGGGTACCACCGCCTGGCACGGCCTTGATGCTCGAACGCAAGGTGCAGTCATGGGTGAGTGGCGAGCCGATTGAACTGCAACGCGACTGGGAGCCATGGGAGAACATCTCCGACGAACTCAAGGTGGCAGTCATCGCCGGTGAGGACCAGAAGTTTGCCAGCCATTGGGGCTTCGACATTCCGGCCATCCAGGCGGCGCTGGCGTACAACGAGCGTGGCGGCAGCATTCGTGGTGCCAGCACCCTGACCCAGCAGGTAGCCAAGAACCTGTTCCTGTGGTCGGGACGCAGCTGGTTCCGCAAGGGGCTGGAGGCCTGGTTCACGGGGCTGATCGAACTGTTCTGGTCGAAGGAGCGGATTCTTGAGGTTTACCTGAACAGCGCCGAGTGGGGCAAAGGCGTGTTCGGCGCCCAGGCCGCGGCGCGTTATCACTTTGGTGTCGATGCCAGCCGGCTGACCCGCCAGCAGGCCGCACAACTGGCCGCCGTGCTGCCGAGCCCGATCAAGTGGAGTGCCAGCCGGCCCAGCGCCTATGTGGCAAGCCGGGCGGGCTGGATTCGCCGGCAGATGAGCCAGCTGGGCGGGCCCAGCTACCTGATGCAACTGGACAGCTCGCGCAGGCCGTAACCCCGACAAAAAAGCCGCTCACCCTCTCGGGTCAGCGGCTTTTCAATGAAGCCAGGTCAGGTCAGACGGTGATCAGCGCCTTGACCTTGTTCATTGCATTCTTCTCCAGCTGGCGAATACGCTCAGCAGAAACGCTGTACTTGTCAGCCAGCTCATGCAGCGTGGCCTTTTCTTCCGCCAGCCAGCGCTGGTAGAGGATATCGCGGCTACGGTCATCCAGGCCTTGCAGTGCTTCGTGCAGGTTGCTGGTGGAGTTGTCGCTCCAGTCGGCATCCTCCAGCTGCACAGCCGGATCGTAGCGGTGGTCTTCCAGATAATGCGCTGGCGACTGGAAGGCGCTGTCGTCATCCGCTTCGGCTGCCGGGTCGAAGGCCATGTCCTGGCCACTCAGGCGGCTTTCCATCTCGCGCACTTCACGCGGCTCGACGCCGAGGCTTTCCGCCACGCGATGCACTTCGTCGTTGTTCAGCCAGGCCAGACGCTTCTTCTGGCTACGCAGGTTGAAGAACAGCTTGCGCTGGGCCTTGGTGGTGGCCACCTTGACGATGCGCCAGTTACGCAGGATGAACTCGTGGATCTCTGCCTTGATCCAGTGCACGGCGAAGGACACCAGGCGCACACCCATTTCCGGGTTGAAACGCTTGACCGCCTTCATCAGGCCGACGTTGCCTTCCTGGATCAGGTCAGCCTGCGCCAGACCGTACCCTGCATAGCTACGTGCGATATGCACAACGAAACGCAGGTGGGCCATCACCATTTGCCGAGCGGCCTCGAGATCCTGCTCATAGTAGAGACGCTCGGCCAGATCACGCTCCTGCTCGACAGACAGCAGCGGGATGCTGTTGACCGTGTGCACGTAGGCTTCCAGGTTTGCACCGGGCACCAGGGCATAGGCAGGTTGCAACGATGTGGTCATTCAAGAACCTCCGACTTACAAAACTCGCGCCTTGTGAGCGCTGCCAACATTGACCCGGAACGAGCGTACAAGTTCCATCATGAAGGAAATGTCAATGCTGGCACGTAAAAACTATCGCGGCGCCAGCTCGTTCAAATGGCGGGCGACTGCGATCCATGCACCGATATACCCCAACAGCACCGCTCCGATCAAGAGCGACAGACCATCGGACGCCGGCACCCCGCCCAGGGCGAAGTCACTGCCATACAGCCCGGAAAGCCCTACCACGGCCTCGTTGAGCCAGTTCAGGCCAAAGGCCAGGATGGCCCAGGCCAGCACCCCCGCACCCAGGCCGTACAAGGCGCCCATGTACAGGAAAGGCCTGCGAACGTAGCTGTCTGTACCGCCCACCAGCTTGATCACTTCGATCTCGATGCGGCGGTTTTCGATATGTAGACGAATTGTGTTACCGATTACTAACAGCAGCGCGGAAATCAGCATTACCGCCAGGCCGAAGACAAAACGGTCGCCCAGCTTGAGGATCGCCGCCAGCCGCTCGACCCATACCAGGTCAAGTTGTGCATTCTCAACCCTCGGCAGCTCCGAAAGACGTTGACGAAGGGCTTCCAGGGCCGGTTTATCGACTTCGGTCGGGGTCACCACCACCACACCGGGCAACGGGTTGTCAGGCAGCTCGCGAAGGGCCTCGCCTAGCCCGGACTGCTGCTGGAACTCTTGCAGGGCCTGCCCTGGGCTGACGTATTGGGCGTCGGCGACCCCCGGCATGCGCTTGATGTCGTCACGCAGGGCTTCACCCTGCTGGCTACCAGCATCGAGCTTCAGGTACAGCGAAATCTGTGCGGCGCGTTGCCATGAGCCACCCAGCACCTCGATATTCTTCAGCAGCAGCGACAGCCCCATGGGCATGCTCAGGGCCACGGCCATCACCAGGCAGGTGAAAAAGCTGCCGATCGGCTGCTTGCCCAGCCGTCGAAGGCTGTCGGCCAAGCTGGCGCGATGGCTTTCCAGCCAGGCCTGCAGCAGGGTGCGGAAGTCCGGGCCGTCGTCATCGTGATCGCCGCCCTTCTTCCTGGCCGGCTGCGGGTCGGCAGCCTTGGGCGCAACGCGCTCGGAAACCTTTGGTGTACGTGTAGTGCTCATTGCCCGGCCTCCCCATCGCCGATCAGACGACCGCGCTGCAGGGTCAGCATGCGGTGGCGCATGCGCGCAATCAGTGCCAGGTCGTGACTGGCGATCAGAACCGTGGTGCCCAGGCGGTTGATATCCTCGAACACACCCATGATCTCCGCGGCCAGCCGCGGGTCGAGGTTACCGGTGGGCTCATCCGCCAGCAGCAAGGCCGGCTGGTGAACTATCGCGCGGGCAATACCGACCCGCTGCTGCTGGCCGGTTGACAGGTCGGCCGGGAACAGCTCGCCCTTGTCGGCCAGCGACACCCGCTCCAGCGCCGAATCAACGCGTTTGGCGATCTCGGCCTTGGACAAGCCGAGAATCTGTAGCGGCAGGGCGATGTTGTTGAACACGGTGCGGTCGAACAGCAGCTGGTGGTTCTGGAACACCACGCCAATCTGCCGACGCAGGAACGGGATCTGCGCATTGCTGATCTGGCCCAGGTCCTGCCCTGCCAGCATCAGCTTGCCGCTGGTCGGGCGTTCCATGGCCAGCAACAGGCGCAGCAAGGTGCTCTTGCCCGCACCCGAGTGCCCGGTGACGAACAGGAACTCGCCCCGGCGCGCGCGGAAACTCAGCTCGTGCAAGCCGACATGGCCGTTGGGGTAGCGCTTGGCAACCTGTTCGAATCGGATCATGGTCAGTCTCGCTCGGCGAACAGAGCCTTGACGAACGGCTCGGCTTCGAATGTGCGCAGGTCGTCGATGCCTTCACCGACCCCGATGAAGCGGATCGGCAGCTTGAACTGCTTGGCCAGGGCGAAGATCACCCCACCTTTGGCAGTGCCATCCAGCTTGGTCAGCGCCAGGCCGGTCAGCTCGACGCTCTGGTGGAAGTACTTGGCCTGGCTGATGGCGTTCTGCCCGGTACCGGCGTCGAGCACCAGCAGCACCTCGTGGGGTGCCTCGGCGTCGAGCTTGCCGATGACCCGGCGGACCTTCTTGAGCTCCTCCATCAGGTTGTCTTTGGTGTGCAGCCGGCCAGCGGTGTCGGCGATCAGCACGTCGATACCACGGGCTTTGGCAGCCTGTACCGCGTCGAAGATCACCGAGGCGGAATCGGCGCCAGTGTGCTGGGCAATCACCGGGATCTGGTTACGCTCGCCCCAGACCTGCAATTGCTCCACGGCAGCGGCACGGAAGGTATCACCGGCAGCCAGCATGACCTTCTTGCCTTCCAGTTGCAGCTTCTTGGCCAGCTTGCCGATGGTGGTGGTCTTGCCGGCACCGTTCACGCCGACGACCAGAATCACATAGGGCTTGTTCTGCGCCTGGACCTTGAGCGGCTGCTCGACAGGGCGCAGCAGTGCTGCCAGCTCCTCCTGCAGCGACTTGTACAGCGCGTCGGCGTCGGCCAGCTGCTTGCGGGCGACCTTCTGGGTCAGGTTCTGAACGATGGCCGAGGTGGCTTCGACGCCGACGTCGGCCGTCAGCAGACGGGTTTCGATCTCGTCGAGCAGGTCGTCATCAATGACCTTCTTGCCCAGGAACAGGCTGGCCATGCCCTCGCCGATGCTGGCGCTGGTCTTCGACAGGCCCTGCTTGAGGCGGGCGAAGAAACCGGGTTTGGACTGCTCGGTGGCGACCGGGGCAGCGACCTCGGGAGCGGGTTGCGGCTCCACAGGCGCAGGGGCCAAGACTGGCGCCACGACCACCGGTTCTGGTGCGGGACGCTCCGGAATCACGGGCGGCGCCTTCGGCTGCAGGTCCGGCACCAGCGCCACAGGCTCTTCGGCTACCGGCAGCACCAGGTTGCTGACAGGGGCTGCGTGCTCGACCACCGGGGCAGTCTCGACCGGCGCTGCTTGTACAGGCATGGAAGCGATTGGCTCGGGCAGCGGAGCGACCAGCGGCTCGGAAGCGACCGGTTCAGGCTCGGGCGCCACTACTGGCGTGGAAGCGACTGGCTCTGGCACAGGCGCTTCGACCACCGGAGGCATAGGCTCGACCGGCGCAGGCGGCTGTACTTCGACACGTGGCTGCTCGGCGGCGGGCTGCGGCGTTACCGGCTCGGCTGGCTGCACCTCGGGCGCTGGTGGCTCAGGCGTTTGAGGCTGTTCGGCGACAGGTTGCTGCGGCTTCTTGCGAAACCAGCTGAACAGGCCTTTTTTCTCGCCAGCCTCGGCCGGCGCTTTTTTGTCGTCGTTGGAACCAAACATGGAAGACGGCTATCTCAGGGTAGCGATGAGCCAGCAACTGGCACATCAGGAATTCTCTAAACGCAGAACAGACTATTTTGAATCCGACTGGTTCATGCGCAATGTTTTGTCTTAATGGGCCTGCGGGCCAGAACGGCGACAGGCATGGTCGCCAGGCAACCGGATCAGTATCCTAGCACCTCCTGGCCCGCCGACGCTAAACCAGCGGGCCGCCGAACAGGTTAATCTCCGTATGAATGCTCTAGCCCGCCGCGCCGCTGGCCTGTTGCTCGGCACGCTCTGCCTGCCGCTCGCGGCGTTCGCCGCCGACGTGCAACCGACCCACGAATTCATCCTCGACAACGGCCTGAAAGTGGTCGTGCGCGAAGACCACCGTGCCCCTGTGGTCGTCTCGCAGATCTGGTACAAGGTCGGCTCGAGCTACGAGACCCCAGGCCAGACCGGCTTGTCCCATGCCCTGGAGCACATGATGTTCAAGGGCAGCGCCAAGATCGGCCCTGGCGAGGCCTCGCGCATCCTGCGTGACCTCGGCGCGGAAGAAAACGCCTTCACCAGCGACGACTACACCGCCTACTACCAGGTGCTGGCCCGCGACCGCCTGCCAGTGGCCCTTGAGCTCGAAGCCGACCGCCTGGCCAGCCTGCGCCTGCCTGCCGACGAGTTCGCCCGTGAAATCGAGGTGATCAAGGAAGAGCGCCGCCTGCGTACCGATGACCAGCCAAGCTCCAAGGCCTTCGAGCTGTTCCGCGCCATGGCCTTCCCGGCCAGCGGCTACCACACCCCGACCATCGGCTGGATGGCCGACCTCGAGCGCATGAAGGTCGAGGAACTGCGTCACTGGTACGAATCCTGGTACGCACCGAACAACGCCACCCTGGTGGTGGTCGGCGATGTCACCGCCGATGAGGTCAAAGGCCTGGCACAAAAATACTTCGGCAGCATCCCCAAGCGCGCCGTGCCACCCGCCAAACTGCCGCTGGAACTGGCCGAACCGGGCCAGCGCCAGCTGACCTTGCACGTACGCACCCAGTTGCCGAGCCTGATCTATGGTTTCAACGTACCGGGCCTGGCCACTGCCAAGGAGCCACGCACCGTGCATGCCCTGCGGCTGATCTCGGCCCTGCTCGACGGCGGCTACAGCGCGCGCATGCCGGCACGCCTGGAGCGTGGCCAGGAACTGGTGGCCGGCGCCTCGTCCAGCTACAACGCCTTTACCCGAGGCGACAGCCTGTTCCTGATCTCGGCCACGCCGAACGTGCAAAAACAGAAAACCTTGGCTGACGTCGAAAAAGGCCTCTGGCAGCTGCTCGACGAACTCAAGACCACTCCGCCAAGCGCCGAAGAGCTGGAGCGCGTGCGCGCGCAGGTCATCGCCGGGCTGGTCTACGACCGCGACTCCATCAGCAGCCAGGCCACCACTATCGGCCAGCTGGAAACCGTCGGCCTGTCCTGGAAGCTGATCGACAGCGAGCTGGACGAACTCAAGCGCGTCACCCCGGAAGACGTGCAAAACGCCGCACGCACCTATTTCACCCGCGAACGCCTGAGCGTTGCCCATGTACTGCCTGAGGAGTCCGCTCATGAGTGATCGCAGCGCACCACGCTACACCCTGATCGGCACGGGCATCATCGCGCTGGTAGTGGCCGTGGCCGCCGTGCTCGCCCGGCCGGCACATTCCGAGGCCGAAAGCAGCCCCGCCCGCCCGGCCAACACCCTGCAATCGCTGGCCGAGCTTGATGGCAAGGCACCCAGCAGGCGCCAGCTGAACATCCAGAACTGGACCACCGCCGAAGGCGCCCGGGTCTTGTTCGTCGAGGCCCGCGAGTTGCCGATGTTCGACTTGCGCGTGACTTTCGCCGCTGGCAGCAGCCAGGACGGCCACACCCCTGGCCTGGCCAGCCTGACCAACGCCATGCTCAACGAGGGCGTGGCCGGCAAGGACGTGACCGCCATCGCCGAGGGCTTCGAGGGCCTGGGTGCTGACTTTGGCAACGGTTCCTATCGCGACATGGCCGTGGCCTCGCTGCGCAGCCTGAGCGCCCGGGACAAACGCGAGCCCGCCCTCCAGCTGTTCGCCGAAGTGACCGGCAAGCCAACCTTCCCGGAAGACGCCCTGAAACGCATCAAGAACCAGCTGCTGGCCGGTTTCGAGTATGAGAAACAAAACCCTGGCAAGATCGCCGGCAAGGCGCTGTTCAGTAAGCTCTACGGCGATCACCCGTACGCTCAGCCAAGCGATGGCAGCGCCGAGAGCGTACCAGGCATCACTCTTGAGCAGCTGCGCGCCTTCCACGCCAAGGCCTATGCCGCTGGCAACGCGGTGATCGCCCTGGTCGGTGACCTTAGCCGCGAGGAAGCCGAGGCCGTCGCCGCCCAGGTCTCCGCTGCCCTGCCCAAAGGCCCGGCACTGGCCAAACCGGCCCAGCCGGTCGAGCCCAGGGCTGGCGTCACCCATATCGACTTCCCGAGCAAGCAGACGCACCTGATGCTCGCCGAGCTTGGCATCGACCGCCAGGACCCGGACTGGCCGGCCCTTTCACTGGGCAACCAGATCCTCGGCGGCGGTGCCTTCGGCACCCGCCTGATGAGCGAAGTCCGCGAAAAACGCGGCCTGACCTACGGCGTGTACTCGGTATTCAGCCCGATGCAGGTGCGTGGCCCGTTCATGATCAACCTGCAGACCCGCGCCGAACTCAGTGAAGGCACGCTCAAGCTGGTACAGGACATCCTTGCCGACTACCTCAAGAGCGGCCCGACCCAGCAGGAGCTGGACGACGCCAAACGCGAGCTGGCCGGCAGCTTCCCGTTGTCCAATGCCAGCAATGCCAGCATCGTCGGCCAACTCGGCGCCATCGGTTTCTACAACCTGCCCCTGACCTGGCTGGAGGACTTCATGCAGCAGTCCCAGGCGCTGACCGTCGAACAGGTCAAGGCAGCGATGAACAAGCACCTGGCAGCCGATAAGCTGGTGATTGTCACCGTTGGCCCGAAAGTGCCACAGAAGCCACTGCCTGCCCCCACTGACAAACCGTCCGAGCAGCCGCTCGGCGTACCGGAGCACTAATGCCTAGATCCACCCCACCCGCCCGCCCGCAGCAGGGCCAAAGCAAGGGCCAGGGTCACCTGCGCATCATCGCCGGCGAGTGGCGCAGCCGCCGCCTGGCGGTACCGGAAGGCGAAGGCCTGCGGCCCACACCCGACCGCGTGCGCGAAACCGTGTTCAACTGGCTGGCGCCCTACATCGAAGGCGCCCAGGTGCTGGATGCTTTCACCGGCAGCGGCGCCCTGGTGCTGGAGGCGCTGTCCCGAGGCGCTGCGAATGCCGTGGCGCTGGACAGCAACCCCGCAGCCATCAGCAACCTGAAGAACAACCTGGAAATCCTGCGCTGCCCACGCGGGCAGATCCTGCAGACCGATGCCCTGCGCTACCTGCAGAACCCGGCCAAGCAGCAGTTCGACGTGGTGTTCCTCGACCCGCCGTTCCACCAGGACTTGCTGGCCAATACCTGCAACCTGCTGGAGCAGAACCAGTGGCTGCGCGAACAGGCGTGGGTCTACACCGAGAGCGAGGCTGCACCGTCGACGCTGCCGATGCCCGGCAACTGGCGCCTGCACCGCGAGAAGAAAACCGGCCAGGTGCATTACGCGCTGTGGCAACGGGGCTGATCAGGTAAACCCTTAATAGTTACCACAAGCCCGCTGCCAGCATGATTGAAGCTGCTCCCTCGTTCTTGCAGGAGCACTTCAACCATGATCGAACACCGTTCTGCGCCCTCCCAGGGCAGCACCGTACAATCGTTCACCCTTGCCAATGGCCTGCGTACCTGCCTGCGCGAAGACCATCGCGCACCGTTGGTCAGTGCACAGCTGTGGTATCACGTTGGTTCGAGCTACGAGCCTGCAGGCCACACCGGTCTTTCCCATGCCTTGGAGCATCTACTGTTCGAAGGCAGCAGCAAACTGGCCAATGGCCAATATTCGGCAGTCATGACACGTCTTGGCGGCGATCCGAACGCATTCACTTCAACCGACGCCACGTACTTTCCGCTGACATTGCCGAGCAGCCGGCTTGAGGTCGCCCTGGAAGCCATGGCTGATGTCATGGCCAGCGCCACACTCAGCGATACCGCTTTCGCTCGCGAACTGAAAGTGGTCATGGCAGAGCGCCGGGAGCAAGTCGACAACAACCCCTTGGCACTGGCAATCGAACATCACCAGTCACTGGCTTACGGCACCGGTGGCTATGGCAACCCCGTGATTGGCCACAAAACAGATCTCGAGTACCTGACGCCTGCTGCAGCGCGAACCTGGTACCAGACCTGGTACCTGCCCAACAACGCCACACTGGCAGTATCAGGCGACATTACCCTGGCACAGCTGCACAACCTGGTAAGTCGGCACTTCGCAGCGATCCCAGCCAAGCGCCTGCCAGCGCGAGAAGCCCCCAGCGCGCCACCGTTGCAGGATCGACGCCACCAGACGCTACGACTACCGGGCCAGTACACAGGCACTATCCTCAGTTTCAACCTCCCCAGCCAATGTACTGCGCAGTCCGGCGAGCAGGCT
This sequence comes from Pseudomonas sp. 382, assembly GCF_002759075.1. NCBI lineage: Bacteria > Pseudomonadati > Pseudomonadota > Gammaproteobacteria > Pseudomonadales > Pseudomonadaceae > Pseudomonas > Pseudomonas sp. 382. The sequence continues at coordinate 131,605 of NZ_PEMX01000007.1, read as the reverse complement.
TATGCCTTGCGGCTGCTGCCCGATCTGCTTGCCGACGGACACAGCAGCACCCTGCAGCAACGACTGGTTCTGGACGACCCGATACTGCAGGCCCTACGCCCCGAATACGAACCCTGGCAGCGCGGGGACAGCTTGCTCGCGCTCTACGCCTTCTGCAGTCCACAAATAACGCCGGAGACTGCAGCCGAGAGGCTGATGCTGGAAATCGAAGCCTTTCGCCAGTCGGCTCCTTCCAGGCAGGACCTGCAGCGCGCCAAGGCCCGCCTGCTGGCCAGGCAGTTGTTCGAGAGGGACGACATCGACAATCAGGCACAGGCCATCGGCAAACAGGCCGCCTGCGGCCTGGACCCGATTGCGCTGGAAAATGAGCGTCACGCCATCGAAGCCGTGACAGCCGAACAGGTAGGCCAGGCTGCCCTCGAGTTCCTGACTGAATCCCGTGCCGCCATCACTTTCATGCACCACAAGGAAAGCGCTCATGAATGACTCGACTGCGCCGCAGAAGCCTGCCGAAGCCCCCAGCCTTTACGGTGGGCTGATCTCTGCCCAAGGGCTTGACCTGGATCGGTTCGCGTCCATCCAGACGCAAGTACAAGCCTGGACGACAGAAACGGGCACAACCGTAAAATTCGTCGAAGCCCGCGGGTTGCCTATCGTCGACCTGATACTGAGGTTCCGGGCCGGCTCCGTACAGGACACTGCGCAACCCGGCCTGGCAGCCTTGACGTTGTACATGCTCGACGAAGGCAGCCATCAGTACACGGCCACTCAACAGGCCGAGCATATCGAGCGCCTGGGTGCGATCATCGCAAAGCAGATGCGTCTGGAGCATGCAACGCTGAGCCTGCGCAGCCTCACTACACCGGCCGTGCTAGAGCCCGCCTTGGCGCTTTTCACCGACCTCGTGGCTAATCCTGCGTTCACCTCCTCTGCTCTGGAGAAGATCAAAAAGCAGTTGCTGCATAGCAGCGCTGCACGCGAGCGACGCCCTGAATTGAGAGCGCGTAGCGAAGCCTTCCGCCACCTGTTCCGCGGCCATCCTTATGGCCGCCCTCTGGGCGTCACCGAAGAGGGTGTAGCGGCGGTTACCCCAGACGACCTGCGGGTGTTTCATCAACGCGCCTATTGCGCCAGCAATCTGGAGATGGTCGTGGTCGGCGACCTGTCCCTGGCAGAGGCTCAAGCTCTCTCGCGTCAGGTCAGTCAGGCTCTGCCACAAGGCTGGACGGCGATAGATCTGCCCGCTGTCCCAGCCGCCACTCCCGCGACCATCAGCATTGAACAGCCCGGCACGAGTAGCGCTGTCCTGCTGGCACTTCCCTTGAACCTGCCCGCCAACGATCCGCAGTTCCCGGCCCTGGTGCTGGCCAGCGATGTGCTGGGAGAAGGACTCGAATCGCGCTTGATGGTCGAACTGCGCGAACGCCGCGGCCTCACTTACGGCGTGTACAGCCATTTATCGCCATTACGGGCAGGCGGTTTGTTCACCGTTGAATGGGAGATCGCACCCGCCCATGTCGAAGGCACTGAGGAACTGGTAATGACCGTGCTGCGAGATTTCATCGAACAAGGGCCGACCGAAGCTGAATTGCAATTGGCACGCAAACAGCTGGAAGGGCAATTGCTGCGCGGTGTCGCTCAGAACAGGCGCCTGGCAGCACTGCTCGCGGAGCTGAGCCATCAACGTCAACCTGACAACCATCTCAACACCTACATCGAGCGCATCAACAGCTTGTCTCCGGCAGATGTGCGCGCCGCCATGCAACGGCATCTCGACCTAAGCTACAGGGTAAAGGTCAATGTCGGCCCAAGTGTCGAGCAGCAACCTCTGCCAGCCCCCGACCAATAGGGCAGGTACAGCGGCAAGGTTTCATGGCACTCTACGCAGGCACATCACGAGTCGCCCAGCATGCCCAGTCTCACCGCCACGTTCCGCCCGGCCATCGGCCTGTCCAACCCCCACCTGCAAACCCTGTGGGGGCCGCTGTGGCGCAAGCTGCCGGAGCTGGAGCGAAGCCGCGAACGCCTGTGGCTGGCCGATGGTGATTTTCTCGACCTCGACTGGCATGGCCCGCATAGCCCGGATGTGCCGCTGGTGCTGGTGTTGCATGGGCTGACTGGCTCCTCCCACTCACCGTATGTCAAAGGCTTGCAGCAGTCGCTGCAAGCCCGGGGCTGGGCCAGTGTGGCGGTGAACTGGCGCGGTTGTTCGGGCGAACCCAACCTGTTGCCGCGAAGCTACCACTCCGGGGCCAGCGAAGACCTCGCCGAGGTGATCGCGCACCTGCATGCCCAACGCCCTCTGGCGCCACTGTATGCGGTCGGCTACTCGCTGGGCGGCAATGTACTGCTCAAATACCTGGGGGAAAGCGGCGCTGCCAGCCAGTTGCAAGCGGCGGTGGCGGTTTCGGTGCCGTTTCGTCTGGACCAGTGCGCCGACCGTATCGCCCAGGGTTTTTCCAAGGTGTACCAAGCGCATTTCATGCGCGAGATGATGGCCTACCTGCAGGTAAAGCAACGGCACTTTCGTGATCGCGGCCATCACGAAGGCCTGGCCGCGCTCGACCGGCTGGGGCCGCTGGGCAGGCTGAAGACCTTCTGGGATTTCGATGGCAAGGTCACTGCGCCGCTCAATGGCTTCAGCGATGCCCACGATTACTATCGCCGTTCATCAAGCCGGTTTTATCTGGGGGAAAACCGCACACCAACGCTGATCATCCACGCCGCCGATGACCCGTTCGTGTTCGGCCACAGCCTGCCCACAGCCAGTGAACTGGCAGCACAGACTCAGTTCGAGCTGCATGAACGGGGTGGGCATGTCGGGTTTGTCGACGGCAGCCTGCGGAATCCAGGCTATTACCTCGAGCGGCGGATTCCGCAGTGGCTCATCGACGGTCAGTGATTATTCGCCAGTCGCCACGCCATGCTTGGGATCATTGATCCACTCACTCCACGAGCCAGCGTACAGCTTGCCCAAGGGATACCCCGCCAGGGCCATGGCAAACAGGTTATGGCAGGCCGTCACCCCTGATCCGCAATAGGCCACCAGTTGTTCAGGAGCACGCCCGGCCAGCTTCTCGGCAAAGCGCTGCTTGAGCTGTTGCGGCGCCAGGAAACGGCCATCGGCACCGAGGTTCTCGTTGAAGGCGGCGCACTGGGCGCCCGGAATATGCCCTGCTACGGGATCGATCGGCTCGACTTCGCCCCGGAAGCGCGGCAACGCACGGGCATCGATCAGGGTAAGGTCAGGGCTGCCCAGGCGCTTGGCCAGGTGCTCGGCGTCGATCAGCAGCTTCGCGTCCGCCTCGCCGCTGAACGTCCCCTCGCGCTTGGCCGGCGGATCCAGGCTCAGCGGCAGGTGCGCTGCATGCCAGGCCTTGAGGCCGCCATCGAGGATGGCCACGTCGCTGCGCTTGCCCAGCCAGACCAGCAACCACCAGGCCCGGGCAGCGAAGGCGCCCGGGCCATCGTCGTACAGCACCACGGCGCTGTCATCGTCCAGCCCCCACTCACGCAGGCGCTCGCCCAGCCGATGCGGGTCCGGCAGCGGGTGGCGGCCGGTGCGGCCCTTGATGACCGGCCCGCTCAAGTCACGCTCCAGATCAGCAAAATGTGCCCCGGCGATATGCCCCTCGGCATAGCTGCGTTGGCCGTAATCCACATCCTCCAGGGCAAAACGACAGTCGAGGATCACCAGCTTGGGCGAGTCCAGACGCTCTGCCAGCTGTTGCGGGGTGATCAATTGCGCAAGGGGCATGACAATCTCCTGATCGATGGCACGAAGGCCCTGGCTACTGTTCCAGGGCCTGGTTGAACGGAACGTGGAATTCCTGGCACAAGGCGTCCACCGCGCCGCGGGCATTGCTGGTGACAAAACCCAGCTCCAGCACCAGCACCTGATAAACGCCACGTTTGAAGGCTTCTTCACCCAGATGCGCCGAATGCTCGCGCGTGGTGCTGAGAAAACGTACCCATGAAGTCAGCACGATCCAGGCATTGATGGTCAGCGACTCGATCTGCGCAGGCTCCATGGCCAGGATCCCGGCATCGACGAAGCCACGGTAGATTGCCTGGCCCTGGCGCAGACAACGCTCGGAAAAGCGCCGGTAGCGGGCGGCCAGTTCAGGGTCGCTTTCCAGCAGGTGCTCCAGGTCACGGTGCAGGAAACGGTAGTTCCACATCGCCGCGAGCAAGGCCTTGAGGTAGAAGCGTTTGTCTTCGACCGTGGCTGCCCGCCCCTGCGGCGGGCGCAGGAAGCTGTCCACCAACTCTTCGTACTGACTGAACAGCAGGGCGATGATCGCCTGCTTGTTGGGGAAGTGGTAATACAGGTTGCCAGGCGAGATTTCCATATGCGCGGCAATGTGATTGGTACTGACGCTGCGTTCGCCCTGCTGGTTGAACAGCTCCAGGCTGTTCTGCACGATGCGCTCTCGGGTCTTCATGCGCGGGGCCATGCTCAGCTCCCAGTCTGCGGGCTTTCGAAAGGGTCATCTTACGGTGAATCACAGCGCTGGTGCACGGGTCTGGCCTGTGAAAAAAGTCGCACCATGGTACTAATTAGAGTATAGGCTCTAGGAACTCCAAGCCCTGACGGGAGACCACCGTGACCTCGCCCATCGCCTTGCCTCCTGTGCAATCCGACACCGACCTTGCAGCGACGTTCGCCACTCAGCGCCAGGCCTTTGCCGGCAACCCCATGCCCCCTGCGGCACAGCGACGGCAGTGGCTGAAGAGCCTGCGCGAGGCATTGCTGGCGGACCAGCAAGCGCTGATCGAAGCGATCGATGCCGACTTCACCGGCCGCAGTGCCGACGAAACGCTGTTGGCCGAGCTGCTCCCGTCGGTGCAAGGCATTCGCCATGCCGAGCGCCACCTGCAACGCTGGATGCTTCCGGCCCGGCGCGCGGTGGGCCTGGCTTTCCAGCCGGCCAGCGCACGGGTGCTGTACCAGCCATTGGGCGTGGTTGGCATCATCGTGCCGTGGAACTACCCGCTGTTCCTCGCCATCGGCCCGCTGACCTGCGCCCTGGCTGCCGGCAACAGGGTCATGCTCAAGCTGAGCGAAGCCACACCGGCCAGTGGCGCAGCACTCAAAGCACTCATTGCCAGGGTTTTTCCCGAAGACCTGGTCAGCGTGGTGCTCGGCGAAGTCGAGGTCGGCCAGGCATTCGCCCGCCTGCCGTTCGACCACCTGCTGTTTACCGGTGCCACCAGTATCGGCCGCCAGGTCATGCTGGCTGCCGCGCAAAACCTGACCCCGGTGACCCTGGAACTGGGCGGCAAGTCCCCGGCCATCGTGTCTGCCAGCGTGCCGCTGGACACCGCCGCCGAGCGCATCGCCTTCGGCAAGACCCTCAATGCTGGCCAGACCTGCGTCGCTCCCGACTATGTGCTGGTGCCCCGTGAGCGCCTGAACGACTTTGCCACGGCCTATCGCAACGCGGTGAAGCGCATGTACCCACACATCGCAGACAACTCCGACTACAGCGCCATCATCAACCCCCGCCAGTTGCAGCGCCTGCAGCACCTGCTGGATGACGCCCGCAGCAAGGGCGCCCAGGTGCTCGACCTGTACCCCGACGAGTCGCGCCAGGGCCGACGCCTGCCGCCACACCTGCTGACCCGGGTGAACGACAGCATGCAGGTGATGCAGGACGAGATCTTCGGCCCGCTGCTGCCGCTGGTGCCTTACGACCACCTCGACGAGGCCCTGGCCTATATCAATCAACGCCCGCGTCCCTTGGCGCTGTACTACTTCGGCTACGACCGCAGCGAACAGCAGCACGTGCTGCAGCACAGCCATTCCGGCGGCGTGTGCCTGAACGACACCCTGCTCCACGTGGCTCAGGACGACTTGCCGTTCGGTGGTATCGGCCCCTCCGGCATGGGCCACTACCATGGCCACGAAGGCTTCCTGACCTTCAGCAAGGCCAAGGCAGTGCTCGCCAAGCAGCGCTTGAATGTCGCGCGGCTGATCTACCCGCCCTATGGCAAGGCCTTGCAGCGCTTGGTCTACAAGCTGTTCATCCGCTGATGCAGCGCCGTGACCTGCTGCGTTTCAGCTTGGGCGCCAGCCTGTTCCTGAGCACCGCCAGCCTGGTCGGCTGCAGCGCGCAAACGCCCGCAGCCGGCTATCAGGTGCTGCGTGACGATGACTTGCCAGCGCTGCTTGCGCTGATTCCGGTGGTGCTGGCCGGCACCTCGGCGGACGACGAACTGGTGCTGCACAGCCTCGACCACAAGTTGGCTGCGCTGTCGCCGGAGATGCTCAAACTCACCCGGCAATTGTTCGACGTACTCAACCTGCCGCTGACCAGCGGCCCTTTGACCGGCGTCTGGGGGGCCTGGGAGCAGGCCAGCGGCACGCAGGTAACCGCCTTCCTGCAGCGCTGGCAGGACAGCTCGCTGAACCTGCTGCGCATGGGCCATGCCTCACTGCTGCAACTGCTGCAAATGGCCTGGTACGAGCGCCCGGAAGCCTGGGCCGCGTGCGGCTACCCCGGCCCTCCGAAGATCTGACAATAAGAGCATCCTCAATGCCAGTAACCGACCCGTTTCGCCAAGGCCTCGAACGCGGCTGGATCACCCATGACGGCTCACGCCTGGAACACGACCTGACACTGGAGGCCGATATCGCCGTGATTGGCAGTGGTGCCGGCGGCGCTACCAGTGCGCAGATGCTCAGCGCCGCTGGCTACAAGGTCCTGCTGATCGAGGAAGGCCCGCTGAGGACCAGTTCTGACTTCCATCTATTGGAAGACGAGGCCTACGCCAGCCTCTATCAAGAAGGCCTGGGGCGAATGAGCAAGGATGGCGCCATCACCATCCTGCAAGGCCGCGCGGTGGGCGGGACCACGCTGATAAACTGGACGTCGAGCTTTCGCACGCCACCGCAGACGCTGATGCACTGGGCTGCAGCGCATGGCGTCACGGGCTTGGGCGAACAGGAGATGCGGCCTTGGTTCGAGCGTATCGAGCGCGACCTGGGTATCACGCCCTGGGCAATGCCGGCCAATGCCAACAACGACGTACTGCGGCGCGGCTGTGAACGACTCGGCTACCGGTGGGCAGTGATCCCGCGCAATGTGCGTGGCTGCTGGAATCTTGGCTACTGCGGCATGGGCTGCCCGGTGAATGCCAAGCAGTCGATGCTGGTCACGCGCATCCCGGCAACCCTCGACAAGGGCGGGGAACTGCTCTACCTGGCCCGCGCCGATCGCTTCGAACACAATGGCGGGCGTATCGCCGGGCTGCAGTGCCAGGCGCTGGATGCTCACGGCGTGCACCCTACCGGCCGGCAGGTCAGCGTGCGCGCCCGTCATTACATCGTCGCCGGTGGCGGCATCAACAGCCCGGCCCTGCTGCTGCGTTCCAAGGCCCCCGACCCGCATGGCCGCCTGGGCAAACGGACTTTCCTGCACCTGGTCAACTTCAGCGCTGCACGTTTCGACGCGCGTATCGACCCTTACTACGGCGCTCCGCAATCGATCTACAGCGACCACTTCCAGTGGCAGGGCGGCGTCGACGGGCCGGTGGGCTACAAGCTTGAAGTGCCGCCCCTGCACCCGGCCCTGGCCAGCACCCTGCTCGGCGGATACGGCATCGACAATGCCCGGCGCATGGCCGAGCTGCCGCACACTCACGTCATGCTGGCCTTGCTGCGCGACGGCTTTCACCCCGACAGCACGGGCGGGGCGGTGGAGCTGCGCGGTGACGGCTCACCCGTGCTGGATTACCCGCTCAGCGATTATCTGCGCGACGGCCTGCGCCGCGCCTATCACAGCATGGCGCAAATCCAGTTCGCTGCAGGCGCCACGCAGGTCACGCCGGTGCACAGCGACGCACGCGCCAGTGCCAGCCTGGTCGAGGCCCAGCGTGTGATCGACGCCTTGCGCCTGGAACCGTTCCGCACCCGGCTTGGCAGTGCCCATGTCATGGGCGGCTGTGCAATGGGCGACGATCCGCGCCAGGCGGTCTGCGACAGCCTGGGCCGCCATCATCAGCTGGAAAACCTCTCTGTCCACGATGGTTCGCTGTTCCCGACCAGCATCGGCGCCAACCCGCAGTTGTCGGTGTACGCCATCAGCGCCCGGCTGACCGAGGCCTTGGCTGCCCGCCTGGCACAGAGTGCATGACAACAAATGCACGCCCTGTCTATAGTGCCATCAGCCGGCCGCATGACTTGGCCGGGCGCAAGCGCTGCGCTACCATCCGACTCCCCAACGCACTCCAGCCAGGATGACGCGATGAACCGAGTGTTGTACCCGGGTACTTTCGACCCCATTACCAAAGGCCATGGCGACCTGGTCGAGCGCGCTTCGCGCCTGTTCGACCACGTGATCATCGCAGTGGCGGCCAGCCCGAAGAAAAACCCCCTGTTCCCGCTGGAGCAACGGGTCGAGCTTGCCCGTGAGGTCACCAAGCACCTGCCCAATGTCGAAGTCATCGGCTTCTCGTCGCTGTTGGCGCACTTCGCCAAGGAACAAGGCGCGAACGTGTTCCTGCGCGGCCTGCGCGCAGTATCGGACTTCGAGTACGAGTTCCAGCTGGCGAACATGAACCGGCAATTGGCGCCCGACGTCGAAAGCCTGTTCCTCACGCCTTCGGAGCGCTATTCGTTCATTTCCTCGACGCTGGTGCGGGAAATAGCTGCGCTGGGCGGCGATATCAGCAAATTCGTCCACCCTGTGGTGGCCGAGGCGCTGACCGAACGCTTCAAGAAGTAACCTCGAACGCCTGATCATCGCGCCCGCGTGCACTGCGGGCGCGAATGCGGCACAATTGTGCCCAAAGCGTTGAACATGCCCGGGCGATGCGCCCCGGCCGGAGTCCCCATGTCCCTGATCATCACCGACGATTGCATCAACTGCGACGTCTGCGAACCCGAGTGCCCGAACGAGGCCATCTCCCAAGGCGAAGAGATCTACGTGATCGACCCGAACCTGTGCACCCAGTGCGTGGGTCACTATGACGAGCCGCAGTGCCAGCAGGTCTGCCCGGTCGATTGCATCCCGCTGGATGAAGCGCACCCGGAAACCCAGGAAGAGCTGATGGCCAAGTACCGCCGCATCACCGGCAAGGCCTGATCACAGGCGGCTAGCGCTGGCAGCGCGGGCAGAACACGCTCGCCCGCTGCCCCAGCTTTACCTCGCGCAAGGTCGTGCCGCACAGCTTGCATGGCATTGCGCCCCGCCCGTAGACGAACAATTCCTGCTGGAAGTAGCCCGGCTGCCCGTCGCCACCGATAAAATCGCGCAAAGTCGTACCGCCTTGCTCGATGGCCGCGGCCAACACCCGTTTGATCTCGATCGCCAGCTTCAGGTACCGCGCGCGGGAAATCGCGCCCGCCTCGCGGCGCGGGTCGATTCCCGCGGCAAACAGCGCCTCGGTCGCGTAGATGTTGCCCACCCCGACCACCACCGCGTTATCCATGATGAACGGCTTCACCGCCATCGAACGCCCGCGCGACAGCTGGAACAGCCGCTCGCCGTCAAACAGCTCGGTCAACGGCTCTGGCCCCAGCCGCAGCAAAAGCTCATGCTTGAGCGGGTCGAGGCTCCAGAGCATGGCACCGAACCGGCGTGGGTCGGTGTAGCGCAGCATCATCCCCGATTCCAGTTCGATATCGACATGTTCGTGCTTGGCCGCTGGCAAGCCCAGCTCCACCAGGCGCAGGTTGCCCGACATGCCCAGGTGGCTGATCAAGGTGCCGACCTCGGCGTTGATCAACAGGTACTTGGCCCGCCGCTCGACGCTGACGATGCGCTGCCCGGACAGGCGTACGTCGAGGTCCTCGGGTATCGGCCAGCGCAGGCGAGGGTCTCGCACCACCACGCGGCTGACACGCTGGCCTATCAGATGGGGCGCAATCCCGCGCCGGGTAGTTTCGACTTCTGGTAATTCCGGCATGGATCAGTGCCCGCCCAGCTCACGAATGTTCTGTTTCAGGGTCTCGAAGTCGTACTCCGACAAACCGATATAGTCCAGCACCAGCGGGCCGACCACGTTCCACTCATGATCGACGCTCTGATTGCCCAGCACACGGTACGAAGCGCAGATGTTCTCGGCCATCTTCAGCACGGCCAGCAGGTTCTTCAACTGGCTCTGGGTATTGCGCGACGAGTCTTCGCGGAAGACCGCCAGGGCGTTGTGGTGGTTGGCGATGGCCCCGCTGATGTGCTCCGGCAGGCGCCAGGACTTGGCCGTGAAATAGCCGACCACGGCATGGTTGGTGTTGAAGGCGCGGTTCTCGGTGTCGACCACGCGAGTTTCCTCTCCAGCCTTGGCGTAGGCTTCTTCCAGCACTTGCATGTACTCGGGGAAGCGCTTGAGCATCAGCGGTACGCCGCAGTCATGGAACAGCCCGAGGGTATAGGCCTCGTCGGCGGCCTGGATGCCGGTGCGCTTGGCCAGCGTCAGGCAGGTCATGGCCACGTCCTGGGCGGTGTCCCAGAAGCGGTTGAGGGTGACGATGGTCTCGTCGCTCATCTCGCCCTTGATCGACTGTGCATTGATCAGGTTGATGATCGAACGGCTGCCCAGCAGATTCACCGCTCGCTGGATCGAACCGATCTTGTTCGACAGGCCGAAGTGCGGCGAGTTGACCAGCTTGAGCAAGGCACCGGCGAGGCCTGGGTCCTGGGAAATCAGCTTGGCGATGGTTTCCAGGTCCGGGTCAGGCATGTACTGCTCGAACTGCAGGTCTACCAGAATCTGCGGTTGCGGCGGAATGGTGATGCCTTGCAAGGCTTGCTGGATCTGTTCGGCGCTGAGTTCTTGGGACATACGTGCATACTCGTGAAGGACGACGGGATTCTACCCCCCTAGCGCGCATCGAGACCAATCCGTAAATCCCTGTAGGAGCGGCCTTGTGTCGCGAAAGGGGTGCGAAGCGCCCCCAGGTTTTCAGCTGCGCAGCGGAAATTGCCGGGGCCGCTGCGCGGCCCTTTCGCGACACAAGGCCGCTCCTACAAAGGACGCGCAAGCAGCCAACAGGCTATAATCCCGCTCTTTTTTCCCGGAGCGACGTCATGTCCCTGCCCAGCCTTCGCCTCAAAGCCAATGCCGACCGCCGCCTGCGCGCCGGCCACCTGTGGGTCTACAGCAACGAAGTCGACGTCTCCGCGACCCCGCTGCAAGGCTTCCAGGCCGGCCAGCAGGCGGTGCTCGAAGCTGCCAACGGCAAGCCGCTGGGCATTGTCGCGCTGAGCCCGAACAACCTGATCTGCGCTCGCCTGCTATCGCGTGACATCAAGCTGCCACTGGACAAGTCGCTGCTGGTGCACCGCCTGAACGTCGCCCTGTCCCTGCGCGAGCGCCTTTTCGACCAGCCGTGCTACCGCCTGGTGTACGGCGATTCCGACCTGCTGCCGGGCCTGGTGGTTGATCGCTTCTACGACATCCTCGTGGTGCAGTTGGCCTCGGCCACCATGGAAACGCACAAGGACGACGTGATCGCGGCCTTGATCCAGGTGCTCAAGCCTAGCGGCATCCTGTTCAAGAACGACTCCGCCGCCCGCGACGCCGAAGGCCTGCAGCGCTATGTCGAAACCGTCTACGGCGAAGTGCCGGACTGGGTCCCGCTGGAAGAGAACGGCGTCAAGTTCGAAGCTCCGGTACGTGAAGGCCAGAAGACCGGCTGGTTCTACGACCACCGCATGAACCGCGCGCGCCTGGCACCGTATGTCAAAGGCAAGCGGGTGCTCGACCTGTTCAGCTACATCGGTGGCTGGGGCGTGCAGGCTGGCGCGTTCGGCGCCAGCGAAGTGTTCTGCGTCGATGCCTCGGGCTTCGCCCTGGACGGTGTCGAACGCAACGCCGCGCTGAACGGCATCAGCGAGAAACTGACCTGCATCGAAGGCGATGTGTTCGAGGCGCTGCGTGAGCTGAAGGCCGCCGAAGAACGCTTCGACGTGATCATTGCCGACCCACCCGCCTTCATCAAGCGCAAGAAGGACCTGAAAAACGGCGAAGCGGCCTACCGCCGCCTCAACGAACAGGCCATGCGCATGCTGAGCAAGGACGGCATCCTGGTCAGCGCATCGTGCTCGATGCACCTGCCCGAGGACGACCTGCACAACATCCTGCTGACCAGCGCTCGCCACCTGGACCGCAACCTGCAGCTGCTCGAGCGCGGCGGCCAGGGCCCGGACCACCCGGTGCACCCGGCCATCGCTGAAACCCGCTATATCAAGAGCATCACCTGCCGATTGCTGCCCAACAGCTGATCCGCACGGCCCGGGGGCGCGATGCGCCCCCGGGCCGGTTTTAGAATTCCAGCACCTGCGACGCGATCCCGAAGTACACCAGCACCCCCGCCGCATCGGCGATCGAGGTCACCAGCGGACCACTGGCGGTAGCCGGGTCGAGCTTCAGGCGAGTGAACAGAAACGGCAAGCTCATGCCGATCAGGCTGCCGACCAACACGATCACCAGCATGCTGCTGGCCACGATCAACGCGATGTCAGCGCCACCTCGCAGTGCCCCCAGCGATGCCACCGCCAAGGCCATGGTGCCGCCGAGCGCCAACGCCACGCCACATTCGCGGCCCAGCATGCGCATCCAGTCGCGCATGACCACCTCCCCCGTCGCCAGCGCCCGTACCATCAAGGTGGCCGACTGCGCCCCGGCGTTCCCCCCGCTGTCCACCAACAGAGGCAGGAAGAACACCAGCACGATATGCGCGGCAATGGTTTCTTCAAAAGCGGCGATACCGGCGCCGGAAAACAGGTTGCCGAACACCAGCAATACCAGCCACAACACTCGCTTGCGGTACAGCAGGCCGACGGTGGCATCGCGCAGGTTACCGACGTGATGGGTGATCGATGCACCTTTGTGGAAGTCTTCGGTTGCCTCCTGGCGAAGCTTTTCCAGCGCTTCGCTGGTCTGGCGATGCGAGAGTGGTTCTTTGCAGCGGATGCAGTTACTGCAGACAGAGTACATGCGAGTCTCCTGGCGCCGACGCAGGCACCCGCGAGCCTCGAACGCAGGGGTTCAAGCCTTCGCAAGCCCTGGCGACAGCGCGCTCAGTGCCAATTTGCAAGTTCGCGGAGAACTGAAACTGGGAAGGTCCATTGAGGTGATTTCTCGTGAAGCCGCACATGCGGCGCGGCGGATGATAGCCAGCCCAGCTGGCGAGGTCTGCCCCGCAGGTGGCATCTCAGAAGCGTCCTACAAGCAGCCGGGAATCCCTCCCAAACCACCGTCCAGACACATCTTCATTCCCTCGCCGCGCCAGCGGTGTAGAATCGGCCTATTCATCGCCAGTCATCCCCGGCGGGTTTATGAGCTCTGGCCAAGCACGCGGCGATCCCGCGCGGTCTTGGGCCCCATCCGTGCCAGTGGCAACCGGCCTGCGGTACAAAGGACAAGAGAAGCTCACTCCCCTTTTTGTGACCTGATTAAGCCGCCAGGAGTGTTTCATGCCTGATTATCGTTCCAAGACTTCCACCCAAGGCCGCAACATGGCCGGCGCCCGCGCCCTGTGGCGCGCCACCGGGATGAAGGACGAAGACTTCAAGAAACCGATCATCGCCATCGCCAACTCGTTCACCCAGTTCGTCCCGGGCCACGTGCACCTGAAGGACCTGGGCCAGCTGGTCGCCCGCGAGATCGAACGCGCCGGTGGCGTGGCCAAGGAATTCAACACCATCGCCGTCGATGACGGCATCGCCATGGGCCACGACGGCATGCTCTACTCGCTGCCGAGCCGCGAGATCATCGCCGACGCCGTCGAGTACATGGTCAACGCCCACTGCGCCGACGCCATCGTCTGCATCTCCAACTGCGACAAGATTACCCCCGGCATGCTGATGGCCGCCCTGCGCCTGAACATCCCGGTGATCTTCGTCTCCGGCGGCCCGATGGAAGCCGGCAAGACCAAGCTGGCCAGCCACGGCCTGGACCTGGTCGATGCCATGGTCATCGCCGCCGACTCCACTGCCAGTGACGAGAAAGTCGCCGAGTACGAGCGCAGCGCCTGCCCGACCTGCGGTTCGTGCTCCGGCATGTTCACCGCCAACTCGATGAACTGCCTGACCGAAGCCCTGGGCCTGGCCCTGCCGGGCAACGGTTCGACCCTGGCCACTCACGCCGACCGCGAGCAGCTGTTCCTTACTGCAGGCCGCACCATCGTCGAGTTGTGCAAGCGCTACTACCAGGAAAACGACGAGTCGGTGCTGCCGCGCAGCATCGCCAACTTCAAGGCGTTCGAGAACGCGATGATGCTGGACATCGCCATGGGCGGTTCGACCAACACCATCCTGCACCTGCTGGCCGCAGCCCAGGAAGGTGAAGTCGAGTTCGACCTGCGCGACATCGATCGCCTGTCGCGCAAGGTACCGCAGCTGTGCAAGGTGGCGCCGAACATCCAGAAGTACCACATGGAAGACGTGCACCGCGCTGGCGGCATCTTCAGCATCCTCGGTTCGCTGGCCCGTGGCGGCCTGCTGCACACCGACCTGCCGACCGTGCACAGCCGCAGCATGGAAGAAGCCATCGCCAAGTGGGACATCACCCAGACCGATGACGAAGCCGTGCACACCTTCTTCAAGGCAGGCCCGGCCGGCATCCCGACCCAGACCGCGTTCAGCCAGTCGACCCGTTGGGAAACCCTCGACGACGACCGTGAAAACGGCTGTATCCGCAGCTTCGAGCACGCCTACTCGCAAGAAGGCGGCCTGGCCGTGCTGTACGGCAATATCGCCCTGGATGGCTGCGTGGTGAAAACCGCCGGCGTCGACGAGTCGATCCACGTCTTCGAAGGCACCGCGAAGATCTTCGAAAGCCAGGACAGCGCCGTGCGTGGCATCCTCGCCGACGAAGTGAAGGCCGGCGACATCGTGATCATCCGTTACGAAGGCCCGAAAGGCGGCCCGGGCATGCAAGAGATGCTCTACCCGACCTCGTACCTGAAGTCCAAGGGACTGGGCAAGGCCTGCGCCCTGCTCACCGACGGCCGCTTCTCCGGCGGCACCTCGGGGCTGTCGATCGGCCACGCCTCGCCGGAAGCCGCTGCTGGCGGCGCCATCGGCCTGGTGCGCGACGGCGACAAGGTGCTGATCGACATCCCCAACCGTTCGATCAACCTGCTGGTCAGCGACGAAGAACTGGCCCACCGGCGCATCGAGCAGGACAAGAAGGGCTGGAAACCGGCTGAAGTGCGCCCACGCAAGGTGACCACCGCGCTGAAGGCCTACGCCCTGCTGGCAACCAGTGCCGACAAGGGTGCTGTACGTAACAAGGCGATGCTCGAAGGGCTGTGAGGCTCTGACTGCGTGAAACAAGAACCGGCGCCTTGAGCGCCGGTTCTTTTTGCCTGTACCGGCCTCTTCGCGGGCGCGCCCGCTCCCACAGGTACTGCACAGATTTCAGATACCATGCGGTCCCTGTGGGAGCGGGCGTGCCCGCGAAGAGGCCGGTACAGGCACCACAGAATCTACTGAATCTGCTCCGGCGTCACGATCACCCAGTTCTTGTCCGCCGTCACCGGCAACCCTTCCTTGGCCTGCGCCGCCGCGTTCTTCGCGATCATACCGTTCAACTGGTCCATGTACTTGGCCTTGCGATTTATCCACAGGTGGATGCCGCCCTTGTTCACATCCACGCCATGGAACTGCATGTAACCATCACTGGTTGGCGTATCGCCTCCCACCAACACTGGCTTTTTCCATTCGTCGATGTAAGTCAGGATCGCCGCCTGCTTGCCTGCCATCCAGGTGGCCGGGGTCCACAGGTAAGGCGTCAGCTCCAGCCCTTCGTTGGCCTTGGCGTCATACTGCCCGGCGCTGATCTGCTTGCGCGCCGTGGTCAGCTGGCCGTTGGCGCGGTCCTTGAGCAACAGGCTGACACCAATCACGTTCTGCGGTTTGACGTTGTAGCCGTACTTGGGGTCGGAAGCGACCATGCGCACCAGCTCTTCGGACGCCGCAGAGATCACGTAGACCTCGATGCCGTTCTCCATGAGCTTGTTGTACAGCTCGGCCTGGCCGGTGAAGACTTTCGGCGGCTGTACTTCAATGGTCTTTACCTGGTCGCCTTCGAAGTAGGTGCTGGGGATTGGCTTGTTCAAGGCCATCATCTCATCGACCTGAGCCTTCAGTTCCTTGAGGGTGAAGCCTGCAAAGACCTGCGCGACCCATGGGTAGCAGACCATGTCGTCGATCTCGCACAGCCGGTAGTAGTAACTGAACAGGCTCTCCTTGTGCTCGGCGGTGTCCTTGAACGGGATCAGCTTGAGTGACGCGTCGAGTTTGTCGCGGGTCAGCAGGCCCTTGTTTTCCATGAACGGCAACAGCGCTTCTTCGAGGTCGTAGCGGTAGCTGGTGTTGTCCATGTCGAAGACGGCGTAGTTACCTTTATTGGCATTGGCGGCAATCATCGCGTCGAGCTGTTTGGCGGCATCAGCAGGCCAATGCTTGAGCTCGGTGGCGAAGCTTTCGACACTGAACAGCAGGGACAAACCCAGGGCGAGGGCTTTCGGAGCAAACTTCATGTGCGAATCTCCTGAAATGACCCGGAAAAACTAGTGCAACATGCGCCGATTCCGGCCTCTCACAACGACCCTGACAGAACCATAAACGTCGTGTTCATTGCTATCCGCGACAGCCTGTTATTCCATATACGACTAAGCAAATTACTTATGGATATAAATTCGTTTCTTTTCAGGCTGTTAGCATTTCCGTTCGCAATCGCTCACCAGAGGCGATGCCTCTTCTGCTTTTTCCTGGAGCTTCAATGAATCTGCCGCTGTCCCTCAACCTGCTGGCGTTCCTGGCCCTGCTGCTAGGCCTGGCGCAAACCGGCCGCACCGATTGGAGCCTGGCCAAGAAAGTCTTGCTGGGCCTGGCGCTGGGCGTCGCGTTCGGCTTGGCCCTGCACAGCATCTACGGCGCCGGCCACCCAGTACTCAAGGCCACTATCAGCTGGCTGGACCTGGTCGGCAATGGCTACGTCGGCCTGCTGCAGATGATCGTCATGCCGCTGATCTTCGCCTCGATCCTCAGCGCCGTGGCCCGTTTGCACAATGCGTCGTCGCTCGGCCGCATCAGCGCGCTGAGCATTGGTACCCTGCTGGTGACCACGGCCATCGCCGCCTTGATCGGTATCGTCCTGACCAACCTGTTCGGCCTGAGTGCCGATGGCCTGGTGGCCGGCGCCCAGGAAAGCGCGCGCATGCAGGTTATCCACAGCGACTATGCAGGCAAGGTTGCCGACCTGAATATCCCGCAGCTGCTGCTGTCGTTCATCCCGAGCAACCCGGTTGGTGACCTGGCACGGGCCAAGCCGACTTCGATCATCAGCGTGGTGATCTTCGCCGTGTTCGTCGGCCTGGCCGCGCTGCAACTGATCAAGGACGACGCCGAGAAAGGCGCGCGCGCCCTGTCGGCCATCGATACCCTGCAGGCTTGGGTAATGCGCCTGGTACGCGTGGTGATGAAGCTCACCCCCTATGGCGTACTGGCGCTGATGACCAAGGTAGTGGCCAGTTCGAACCTGGAAGACATCCTCAAGCTGGGCAGCTTCGTGGTGGTGTCCTACCTGGGCCTGGCGCTGATGTTCGTGGTCCACGGCATCATCCTTGCCGCCACCGGCGTGAGCCCGTTGCGCTTCTTCCGCAAGGTCTGGCCAGTGCTGACCTTTGCCTTCACCAGCCGCTCCAGTGCCGCCAGCATCCCGCTGAACATCGAGGCGCAAACCCGCCGCCTGGGCGTGCCGCAGTCGATTGCCAGCTTCAGTGCATCGTTCGGCACCACCATTGGCCAGAACGGCTGCGCGGGCCTCTATCCGGCCATGTTGGCGGTGATGGTAGCGCCAGCGGTGGGCATCGATACCTTCGATCCGCTGTGGATCGCGACCTTGGTGGCGATCGTGACGCTGAGTTCGGCGGGTGTGGCTGGCGTCGGTGGCGGAGCGACGTTTGCCGCGCTGATCGTGCTGCCGGCCATGGGCTTGCCGGTCGAGCTGGTGGCGCTGCTGATTTCGGTGGAACCGCTGATCGACATGGGCCGCACGGCGCTGAACGTGAATGGGTCGATGACGGCGGGCGTGGTGACCAGCCAGCTGCTGAAAGAAACCGACAAGGACGTGCTGGCTGGCGATGAGCATGCCGAGCTGAGCCACTCCTGAGGATAATTGGGGCCGCTGTGCGCCCCTTCGCGGGCACGCCCGCTCCCACATCGGTCCAGTGGGAGCGGGCGTGCCCGCGAAGGGCTGCAAAGCAGCCCCAGCTATCTCAAACCTTGTCCCAAACCTCGAAGTGATAGGCAGGCTTGCCTTCTTCAGCCTGAACCTCACTCGACACCAGCGTCCACTGGCCCTCGTCGAACGCCGGGAACCACGCATCCCCCTCCGGCGACAGTTCGACCCGCGTCAGGTACATCCGGCTCACCAGCCCCTTCTCCAGCGCCTGCCCATACAGCTGCGCCCCGCCAATCAGCATCAGCTCGCCAACGCCCTGCTCACGCGCCCACTGCTCGGCCCGCGCCACTGCGGCCTCCAGCGAGGCGAACACCTCGGCCCCGGCCAGTTCCAGGCCCGCCTGCCGGCTGACCACGATGTTCAACCGCCCCGGCAACGGCCGGCCCAGCGAATCCCAGGTCTTGCGCCCCATGATGATAGGCTTGCCCAGGGTGGTGGCCTTGAAGTACTTGAAGTCCCCCGGCAGGTGCCAGGGCATGGAGTTGTCGATGCCGATCACGCGGTTCTCGGCGTGAGCCGCGATCAGGCTGAGGGGGAGTGATGTATTCATGCCAGCGAGGATAGCACCGGGCGTGTGGGTTATGCTTCTGCCCTGAACCACGCAATGGAAGACCTTGTGACTGCACCGACTCCACTGGACAAGCGCTGGCTCACCGAAGCGGTACGCCTGCGCGAGGAACACGCAGGCCTGCTGGACGACCAGGAGGCCAACCGCCACGCCCGCCAGCAAGGCGGCGACCTGGCCGCGCGCATCGAAACCCGTGCACTGTGGCTGGCCGAGCGCGATGGCATGACCTCGGCCTTGCGCCACTGGAAGCAAGGCGCACGCCTGGCGCTGCTGGCCCTGATGCTGCTGGCGGTTTTCAGCGGCGCGGGCCTGGCCTTCGCCGCCCTCGGTGACGGCCAGCGCCCGGTCAACGTGTTCTGGGCCCTGGGCAGCCTGCTTGGTTTGAACCTGCTGATGCTGCTGGGCTGGGCCGTGGGCTTTGCCTTGAGCGGCGAGCACGGTGCCAGCCTCGGCCGCCTGTGGCTATGGTTGAGTGAACGCTTCGCCCGCGATGCCAAGGCCGCGCACCTGGCGCCGGCGCTGCTGGTGCTGCTACAACGCCAGCGCCTGAACCGCTGGCTGCTTGGCGCCCTTGTGCATGGCCTGTGGCTGCTGGCGATGGTTGCGGCCGTGGTCCTGCTGCTGACCTTGCTGGCCACTCGTCGATACGGCTTTGTCTGGGAAACCACCCTGCTGGCCGCCGACCCGTTCATTCACCTGACCCAAGCCCTCGGCGCACTGCCCTCGCTGCTCGGCTTCGCCGTACCGGACGAGGCCATGATCCGCGCCAGCGGCGATACCCTCCCCGCTTTGGACATCACCCGCCAAGCCTGGGCCAGCTGGCTGCTCGGCGTGGTGCTGGTGTACGGCCTGCTGCCACGCCTGCTGCTGGCCGGGTTGTGCCTGTGGCGCTGGCGGCAGGGCCGTGCCCGGCTGACGCTCGATCTCAGCCTGCCGGGGTATGCGCAGTTGCGCGACGCCCTGATGCCGCGCAGCGAACGCATCGGCGTGCAGGATGCCGCCCCCGAAGCGCTGCCGCAGTTTCAGGCCGGCCAGCTGGAAAGCGGCAGCAGCGGCGCCTTGCTGGTAGGCCTGGAACTCGACGACCAACGCCCTTGGCCGCCCGCCTTGCCCAGGGCGGTAACCGACGCCGGCGTGCTGGACAGCCGCGAGTCGCGCAACAAGCTGCTCGAACAGCTCAGCCGCTTCCCGCCGGCGCGCCTGGCCATCGCTTGCGACCCATGCCGCTCACCCGACCGCGGCAGCCTGGCGCTGCTCGGGGAGCTGGCACGCAATGCCGGCGCCACCCGCATCTGGCTGCTTCAGGCTGCCCCCGGCCAGGCCCTGGACGCCGAACGCCTGGGTGACTGGCACGACGCGCTAGACCGCCTCGGCCTACCCCATGCCGACACTTCGCCCCTGACCTGGCTGGAGCATGGCCATGACTGAGCCGCTGAAACTGGCCGTGGTCGGCCACACCAATGTCGGCAAGACTTCGCTGCTGCGCACGCTCACCCGCGACGTCGGCTTCGGCGAGGTCTCGCACCGCCCCAGCACCACCCGCCACGTCGAGGGTGCGCGGCTGTCGGTGGACGGTGAACCGCTGCTGGAGCTCTACGACACCCCCGGCCTGGAAGACGCCATCGCCCTGCTCGACTACCTCGAGCGCCTGGAGCGCCCCGGCGAACGCCTGGACGGCCCGGCCCGCCTCGAACGCTTCCTGCAAGGCAGCGAGGCACGCCAGCGCTTCGAGCAGGAAGCCAAGGTGCTGCGCCAGCTGCTGGCCAGCAATGCCGGCCTGTATGTGATCGACGCCCGCGAACCGGTACTGGCCAAGTACCGCGACGAACTGGAAGTGCTGGCCAGCTGCGGCAAGCCGCTGTTGCCGGTGCTCAACTTCGTCGCCAGCAGCCGGCACCGCGAGCCGGAATGGCGTGAAGCCCTTGCCCGGCTTGGGCTTCACGCATTGGTGCGGTTCGACAGTGTGGCCCCGCCAGAGGATGGCGAACGCCGTCTGTACGAGAGCCTGGCCCTGCTGCTGGAAGACGCCCGACCAGCCCTGCAACGGCTGATCGACGACCAGCAAGCCCAGCGCCTGGCACGCCAGCACAGCGGCAAGCGGCTGATCGCCGAACTGCTGCTCGACTGCGCCGCCTGCCGGCGCAGCGTCGAGGCCGAGCCGGCAGCTGAAGCCAGGGCCATCGAGGCCTTGCGCCAGGATGTGCGCCAACGCGAGCAGCGATGCGTAGAGGCGCTGCTCAAGCTGTATGCCTTCCGCCGTGAAGATGCCAACGCCGGTGATTTGCCGTTGCTGGACGGGCGCTGGGGCGATGACCTGTTCAATCCCGAGACCCTGAAACTGCTGGGTGTACGTTTGGGTAGCGGCGTGGCGGCCGGGGCTGCAGCCGGGGCCGGCGTCGACCTGCTGGTTGGCGGCCTGACCCTCGGCGCTGCCGCGCTGGCGGGGGCAATTGCCGGTGGCGCGCTGCAGACGGCACGCAACTATGGGTCGCGGCTCATGGGCAAGCTGAAGGGCCAGCGCGAGCTGACGGTGGATGACACGGTGCTGCGGCTGCTGGCGTTGCGTCAGCAGCAGTTGATGGTGGCACTGGATGGCCGCGGACATGCGGCCCAGGACAGCATCCGGCTGAGCGAACTGGATGAGAAGGCCTGGCGTGAGGGGAAGCTGCCGGAGGCATTGAGCAAGGCGCGTGCGCATCCGCAATGGTCGACGCTCAACCCTGGGGCGAAGCTCAATCAGGCTGAGCGGCAGGAACAGCTGGAGGCATTGGTTTCACAGATCTGATTCAGCAGGTCCGGCCCCTTCGCGGGCACGCCCCCACACAGGTATTGTGTGGTCCCTGTGGGAGCGGGCGTGCCCGCGAAGGGGCCGGTACAGGCAACCTACAGAGCGAGGCCAGTGCCTTCTCTTTCAGCAGCCCCAGGTCCATCACCGGCACCCCGACATCCTTGGCCATCTCGTCCCACTCGCGCATCCGCAAACTGACCTCGAACAGCGGATCGCGCTCGAAGGCATCTGCCTCGTCAGCGCTCATGACCCCACCTTGATATTCCAGCGTCCGCCGGCTCGCCTCGCTCAACCGTTGGTAATACCCCGGCTGGCGCAAAGTCAGGTAACGCTTGGCCTCCACGTGATACTGCACCAGCCGCGCCATCCGCTCGCCAAAGCCACAACGGCGCAGGTACTCGGCACCGATGCGCTCGTGGCTGACCACGCCATAGCCCCCCATGCTGGCGTCGCCGCCGCACAGGTGGCCAATGTCGTGGAAGAACGCCGCCAGCACCACTTCATCGTCGTAACCCTCGGCCATGGCCAGCTGCGCAGCCTGGGACATGTGTTCGAGCTGGTTGATGGCTTCACCGATGTAGTCGTCGCTGCCATGCTGCTCATACAAGTTGAACAGCTTGTCGATGGTCTGGGCTGGCGTAAGCATTGGCTTCACTCCTGGGCTTTTTCTTATTGCTGCGCCACTTTCTCCGACTTGCCGTCATAGCGCTTGCGCCATTCAGTGAGGATCTCGTCGCGGTTCTTCGAGGCCCAGGCAAAGTCGTTCTTGATCAGGCGCTGTTCATAGTCGGCTGGCAGCTCGGTCTGCGGCTTGGCGATGCCTGGCGCGGCCAGTACGGCAAAGTTGTCCTTGTACAGCTCCATGGCCGCCGGGCTTGCCGAGAAATCGGCCAGGCGCTTGGCTGCGTCAGCCTTCGGTGAGCCCTTGATCACGGCGGTCGCCTCGATCTCCCAGCCCAGGCCTTCCTTCGGCAGCACGATGTCCAGCGGCGCGCCCTGGCGCTTGAGCTGCACGGCCGGGTACTCGAACGAGATGCCGATCGGGAACTCGCCCGCCGCCGCCAGCTTGCACGGCTTGGAGCCGGAGTGCACGTACTGGCCGATGTTCTGGTGCAAGGCGTCCATATACGCCCAGCCTTGCGGCTCGCCGAAGGTCTGCAGCCAGGCGCTGACGTCGAGGAAGCCGGTACCGGAGGAAGCCGGGTTAGGCATGACGATCTTGCCCTTGTATTCAGGCTTGGTCAGGTCCTGCCAGCTCACTGGCTTGCTCAGGCCCTGCTTCTCGGCTTCAACAGTGTTGAAACAGATGGTCGCGGCCCACACGTCCATGCCAACCCAGGCTGGCGGGTTGGCGGCGTCGCGGTAGTTGGCGGAAATCTTGCCCAGGTCTTTCGGCGCGTAGGCCTCAAGCATGCCGTTTTGGTCGAGGATGGCCAGGCTGGAAGCGGCCAGGCCCCATACTGCGTCAGCTTGCGGGCGGTCTTTCTCGGCCAGCAGCTTGGCAGTGATGATGCCGGTGGAATCACGCACCCATTTGATTTCGATGTCCGGGTTGGCCTTTTCGAAGGCCTGCTTGTAGCTCTTGAGCTGCTCGGCTTCCAGGGCGGTATAGACGGTCAGCTGGGTGGCTGCGGCCGAAGCCTGCAGGCTGAAAACGGCGGATACGGCAGCGGCAAGGGCGAGGGGCTTGAACATGATGCGTTTCCTGTGGGAGTGGGCAGTCGGTCAATGGCCTGGAGCGCGCTGGCGCCAGGCCTGGGAGCGGCGCAGCAGGCCGCGTGAAGCACCGGCCAACAGCAGA
The DNA here is from genome assembly GCF_002759075.1 of Pseudomonas sp. 382. Classification (NCBI taxonomy): domain Bacteria; kingdom Pseudomonadati; phylum Pseudomonadota; class Gammaproteobacteria; order Pseudomonadales; family Pseudomonadaceae; genus Pseudomonas; species Pseudomonas sp. 382. The sequence continues at coordinate 108,247 of NZ_PEMX01000007.1, read as the reverse complement.
GAAGCAGCGGCGCTGGTCAGCAGGATCAGGGTCGACATGGCGGCCGCGCCGCCAACGTTGCCGGCATCGTCCATGTTCAGCACGGCGACGGCGGCGAGGATGGTGTCGGGGCTGTAGAGGAAGATCGCTGCCGACACGGTGGTCATCGCCGAGACGAACAGGTAGCGGATGATGTCCAGCAGCGCCGGCAGGCAGATCGGCACGGTAACCCGCACGAAGTGCTTGTACAGCGGCGCCTTGAGCGACAGCGCGGCGGCCTCGAACTCGCCGTCGAGCTGGCGCAGCGCGGTGGCGGCAGTCATCTGCGCGGTGGTCAGGTAGTGGGCGATGGTGCACAGCACCAGCAGCGCCATGCCGCCATAGAACACATGCAACGGGTTGCTGCTGAGGTTGAAGAAGAACACGTAGCCCAGGCCCAGCACCAACCCAGGCACCGCCATGGGGATGAAACTGAGCAGGCGCAGGGCCTGGTTGAGCAGGCGCTGCCCTTGGGTTTTCTCCATCAGGTAGGCGCCGGTGAAGATCACGATGCTACCGATCAGGGCGGTGCACAGGGCCATGGTCACGCTGTTGCGGTAGGCCAGCCAGCCGCCACCGGCGGTGTCGTCGAACATGTAGTGCTTGAACGACAGGGTCAGGTTATATGGCCAGAAGGTCACCAGCGACGCGTACACCGCCATGCCGATCACCACCAGCAGGGCCGCGCAAACCAGCAGCACGATGGCCAGGAAGCAGGTATCTCGGCAGCGCGATGGCTTGGGCTCGAAAACCTGGGCGCGGCCGCTCATTGCTTCTGCCTGGCGCCGACGGAGCCAGGCATCGACGCCGAAGCTGAGCAGCGCTGGCAGCAGCAACACCATGCCGATCAACGCACCGCGGCCGAACTGCTGCTGGCCGACCACCGCCTTGTAGGCTTCCAGCGCCAGCACCTGGTAGTCGCCACCGACCACGACCGGCACGCCGAAGTCGGTGATGGTCAGGGTGAACACCAGGCAGAACGCGGCGAACAGCGCCTGACGCGTGGCGGGCCAGGTGATGCTGCAGAACGCCCGCCAAGGCCCAGCGCCCATGCTCGATGCCGCGTCGAACAGTCGTGCGTCGGCCAGCGCCAGGGCCGAGAGCAGGATCATCAGCGCATGGGGGAAGGTGTAGATGGCCTCGCCGAGCACTATGCCCCAGAAACCGTAGATGTTGTCGCTGAGCAGGCTACGCAGCACGCCCTGGTTGCCGAACAGGTAGACCAGCGCAATCGCCGGGAGCATCGACGGCGCCAGCAGCGGCAGCAGCGAGATGCCGCGCCACAGGCCCTTGGCCGGGATCAGCGTACGCTGCAAGGCGTAAGCGAACAGGTACGCCAGCGGCACCACGATGGCCGCCACCGTGCACGCCACCGACAGACTGTTGCCGAGCAGCCAGTGGAAGTTTTCGCTGGCGAACAGTTCGCGGGCGGCCCACCAGCCTCCACCTTGGCCGGCTTCGCCGCTGAAGCCTTTCCAGAATATGGCCAGCAGCGGCAGCACCACGGCCAGCAGCAACAGGATCAACAGCAGGCACTTGCCACCGATGACGAACAGGCGGTCACCCAGGGCGACGTCGCGGCGTCGCGCATCCTTGGGCTGGGTCAACGGCAGGGACATTGGCGCGGCCATTTCAGGCAAACACCTGGAGGCTCTGCGGTGGCAAGGCCACCCAGATATCCTGCGAACCCAGGCGTGGCATGGCTTCCGGCGCCAGTTCGGCGAGCAACGCATGACCCGGCAGGGCCTTGAGCTCGAAGCTCATGCGGCAGCGGTTGCCCAGGAACGTGATTTCGCGAACCTTGGCCGGGAACAGGTTTTCCTCGTGCATCACCGGGTTCACTGTGATTGCCTCCGGGCGGCAGAACAGCCGGCCACTGCGGGCGGTACCCGCGTTGGTCGCCAGGCGCATGCTCATGGTGCCGACCTGGGCGTGGCTGTCGCTACTGCGCTGGAACGGCAGCCAGTTGCCCTGGCCGACGAACTCGGCGACGAACGGCGTGGCCGGCTGGTCGTAGATTTCCTGCGGGGTCGCGTATTGCTCGACCTGGCCGTTGTTCATCACCGCAATGCGGTCGGCCATGAGCATGGCTTCGTCCTGATTGTGGGTAACCATCAATGTGGTGATACCCAGTTGGCGCTGCAACTGGCGCAGCTCGGTGCACAGGTGCTCACGTACCCGGGCATCCAGCGCCGACATCGGTTCGTCGAGCAGCAGCAGCGAGGGTGATGGCGCCAGCGCACGGGCCAGGGCCACACGTTGCTGCTGGCCGCCGGACAGTTGACCGGGGTATTTCTTTTCGCTACCGGACAGGCCAATCAGTTCGAGCATTTCTGCCACACGCTGACGGCTTTCGTCGCGGCTGGTGCCGGTCAGGCCGTAGGCGATATTGGCTTCGACGGTCAGGTTGGGGAACAGCGCGTAGGACTGGAACAGGATGCCGTAGTCGCGGGCCTGGGGGGGCAGTTCGGAGATGTCGCGCTCACCGATGTACAGTGCACCGCGGTCCTGGCGTTCAAGGCCGGCAATGCAGCGCAGCAGGGTGGTCTTGCCGCAACCGGACGGGCCGAGCAGGCAGACCAGTTCACCGGCGGCGATGTCCAGGGACACATTGTTCAACGCCGTAAAGGCACCGAAACGCTTGTGGATACCGCGCACTTTCATCTGTGCGCCCGGAGTGGCGTGGTTCATGGCAAGGCCTCATCGAACAAGTGAGGGCCATGCTAGGAAGGCTGTGCGAAGGTTCTGTGGCTTTAGGGCAAAAGCCGGTGATAGTGGTATAGGCAGATTTTGTATGGCTTTCGGACCTCTTCGCGGGCACGCCCACTCCCACAGGGACTGCGCAGAATTCAAAAGCTGTGCGGTCCTTGTGGGAGCGGGCGTGCCCGCGAAGCAAGCAACACCGATCTAGAACTGTGAACCCACCACTTCCTGCGCCACGCCAAGGAACGCCGCAGGCAGCCGGGCCTGACGCCGCTCCTTCAGGCAATACAGGTACTCATGCATCACCGGCGCATTCTCCAGTGCCAGCACCCGCAGCTCGGGGTTGTGCGGCACCTCATGCCGGGCAATCACGCTGATGCCGATATTGCGCAGCACTGCCTCGCGGATGGACTCGCGGCTGCCGATCTCCAGCAATGCCCCGGCCTTGATCCCGGCCTCCAGCATCATCTGCTCGGTCAGCTTGCGCGTGGTCGAGCCCTTCTCGCGCATCAGCAGGCAATGCCCTGCCAGCACCTCGATGGATACCGCCTGCCGATGCGCCAACGGATGATTGCGATGCACCGCCACCACCAGCGGGTCGGTGCCCAACACCCGCCGCACCAGCCGGGCATCTTCCACCAGCTGCGACGAGGCGGCGATATCCACCCGGTAGTCTTCGAGCATCTCCAGCACTTGCTGCGAGTTGCCGATCTCCACCGTCAATTCGACGTGGGGCAGGCGCTCGCGAAAGATCTTCACCAGGTCGAGGATGTAGTAGGGCGCGGTGGCAGCGATGCGCAAACTGCCCTGGGCCTGGCCGCTGTTACGCAGCTCGAACTCGATGTCGGCCTCTTGCTGCAGCAGCGCCTTGACCATTGGCAACAGCCGCACGCCCTCCTCGCTCAACACCAGGCGCCGACCGCCGCGGTAGAACAGCTCCACCGCATAGTGGCTTTCCAGGCTGCGGATCTGTGTTGTCACCGTCGGCTGGCTGAGCCCGAGCTTCTTCGCCGCCAGGGTGATGCTGCCCAGGCGGGCCACCATGTAGAAGGCTTTGAGCTCGGCACTCAGCATTGCAGGACCTCATTTGCGCAGCAGGCGCAAACCGTTGAACACCACCAGCAGGCTCACGCCCATGTCGGCAAACACCGCCATCCACATGGTCGCCATGCCGGCAAAGGTGATCGCCAGGAATATCGCCTTGATGCCCAGCGCCAGAACGATGTTCTGCGTCAGGATCGCCGCACTTTGGCGCGACAGCCTGACGAACGCCGGGATTTTACGCAAGTCGTCATCCATCAGCGCCACGTCGGCAGTCTCGATCGCCGTGTCGGTACCCGCCGCCGCCATGGCGAAGCCGATTTCGGCGCGGGCCAAGGCTGGCGCGTCGTTGATGCCATCGCCAACCATGCCCACCCGGTGCCCTTCGGCGTACAGCTGCTCGATGCTTTGCAGCTTGTCGGCCGGCAACAGGTTGCCCTCGGCACGGTCGATACCCACCTGGGCGGCGATGGCCTGGGCGGTGTGCGGATTATCACCGGTCAGCATGACGGTCTTGATGCCCAGTGCATGCAGTTCGGCGATGGCCTGCCGGCTGCTGTCCTTGACCGTGTCGGCCACGGCGAACAGGGCCAACGGCCCGGAACGGTCGAGCAGCAGGACTACGGTCTTGCCCTGACGCTCCAGTGTATCCAGTTGGGCTTCCAGCTCCGGCGAGCACAGGCCCAACTCCTCGACCAACCGGTGGTTGCCCAGGTGGTAGGTTTCGCCGTCGATATCACCGCGCACGCCACGGCCGGCCAGGGCGGCGAATTCGCTGACCTCGCTCAGCGGCAGGTTCTGCGCCTTGGCGAACTGTGAGATGGCGCCCGACACCGGGTGATCGGAACGGTCGGCCAGGCTCGCCGCCAACGCCTGGGCGCGGCCCTCGAACAGCGGGTCAAGCACCTTGGCATCGGTTTGCACCGGTTTGCCGTGGGTGATGGTGCCGGTCTTGTCCAGGGCGAGGAAATCCAGCTTGCGGCCACCTTCCAGATAAACCCCGCCCTTGATCAGGATGCCTTTGCGCGCCGCAGCGGCCAGGCCACTGACGATGGTCACAGGCGTGGAGATGACCAGCGCACACGGGCAAGCCACCACCAGCAGTACCAACGCGCGGTACACCCAATCGAACCAGGCACCGGCCATGAACAGCGGCGGAATCACTGCCAACGCCAAGGCGACGATGAACACCACCGGGGTGTAGAGGCGCGAGAACTGGTCGACGAAACGCTGGGTGGGCGCACGCGCACCTTGGGCTTCTTCGACGGCCTTGATGATGCGTGCCAGGGTCGATTGCCCTGCAGCGGCCGTTACGCGGTATTCCAGCGCACCCGCCTGGTTGATGGTGCCGGCGAACAGTTTGTCGCCCGCCGCCTTTTCCACAGGCAGGCTTTCGCCGGTGATCGGCGCCTGATCGACGCTCGATTGCCCGCTGACCACTTCACCATCCAGGCCGATGCGTTCGCCTGGGCGCACCCGCACCAAGGCACCTATCGCCACCTCGCGCACCTCCACCTCATGCCACTGGCCATCGGCCTGCTGTACCGTGGCCATGTCCGGAGTCAGCTGCATCAGCCCGCCGATGGCATTACGCGCACGGTCCAGCGAGCGCGCCTCGATCAGCTCGGCAACGCTAAACAGCACCATGACCATGGCTGCTTCCGGCCACTGGCCAATCAGCACGGCGCCGGTCACGGCAATGCTCATCAGCGCATTGATGTTGAGATTGCGGTTCTTCAGGGCGATCCAGCCCTTCTTGTAGGTGCCCAGGCCGCAGCCGAGGATTGCCGCCAGCGCGAGCGCGGCCACCAGCCATTGCGGCGCTAGGCTGGCGAAGTGCACGATTTCCGCGGCGATCGCGGCAATACCCGACAGGGCCAGCGGCCACCAACGGGCCTTGTGCGGCTGCGCTGCGGCGCCGCTGCCGTCGTCTTCAGCAGTCAACGGCTCGGCCTTCATGCCCAGGCTGTCGATGGCGCGCTCAATCTCGCCGGTGCCGTTCAAGGTATGGCGCACACCGAGCACGCGGTTGATCAGGTTGAATTCGAGCTGCTCGATGCCCGCCAGCTTGCCCAGCTTGTCCTGGATCAGGGTCTGCTCGGTGGGGCAGTCCATGGCGTCGATGCGAAAGCGGCTGAGCTGGGCGTGGCTGCTGGCCTTCTCGCTCAGTTGCACCAACGCGGGCGCAGCGCTTGAGCCACAGCAACTGTGACCGTGAGCGACGTGGCCATGGTCTCGTTCACCATGGGCATGATCGTGTGGATGGTTGTGTTCATGGCTGACAGGCTGGTTCATGGGGTCATCCTTAAATTGAGCCTGTTGCCAAGTGAACACCCTGTAGCCACTATAGGGTCAAGCCACTTGCTGGAGATTTCGTCATGAAAATCGGAGAACTGGCCAAAGCCACCGACTGCGCCGTGGAAACCATCCGCTATTACGAGCGCGAACAATTGCTACCGGAGCCGGCACGCACCGAAGGTAATTACCGGCAGTACACCCAGGCCCATGTCGAGCGGCTGACCTTTATCCGCAACTGCCGAACGCTGGACATGACCCTGGATGAAATCCGCAGCCTTTTACGCCTGCGCGATAGCCCTGACGACTCGTGCGGCAGTGTCAATGCGCTGATCGATGAGCATATCGAGCATGTGCAGGCGCGGATCGATGGCCTGGTGGCGTTGCAGGAGCAGCTGGTGGAGCTGCGACGGCGCTGCAATGCGCAGGGGGCGGAGTGCGCGATCTTGCAGCAACTGGAGACGAACGGCGCGGTATCGGTACCGGACACCGAGCATTCGCATGTGGGGCGAAGCCACGGGCATTGAGATGGCTGGGGCTGCTTTGCAGCCCTTTCGCGACACAAGGCCGCTCCCACAAAAGCACTGCGTACGCCGGTCGATGTGGGAGCGGCCTTGCGTCGCGAAAGGGGCGCAAAGCGCCCCCAGCATTCTGGAGAATTACACCGCCATCGGCGCCGTCATCGGCGCATGGTGCTCATAACCTTCCAGGCTGAAGTCGCTCGGCGCGATCTTCTCCAGCCACTCCGGCTCGTACTTGCCGGTCTTGGCGAACTCCGGCACACGGTCGCTGATCACCAGCTTCGGCGCTTCCAGCGGCTCGCGCTTGAGCTGCTCGTTAAGCATGTCCAGATGGTTCTCATACACATGGGCATCGCCTATGAAGTAGGTGAACCAGCGCGGGGTGTAGCCGGTGAGGCGGCCGAACAGCGAGAGCAGCGCCGCGCCTTCGGTGAGGTTGAACGGCGTGCCCAGGCCCAGGTCATTGGAGCGGATGTAAAGCGTCAGGGATATTTCCCTGGTCTCGACGTTCGGGTGGAACTGGTACAACAGATGGCACGGTGGCAGGGCCATTTCGTCGAGCTGGGCGCAGTTCCAGCCGTGGAACAGGATGCGCCGGCTGCCTGGGTCGTTGGCGATGGTATCCAGGCACTGGCGCACCTGGTCGATGGCCTTGTACAGGATGACGAAGGCCACGCCATCCTCTTCGTCCTGGGCGATGCGGCGGAAACCGGCCTGCTCGGCCATTTCGATGGCTGCCGGGTTGCTCAACGGGATGCGCTTGTAGCCCGGCCACTGGCGCCATTGCACGCCGTAGATCTCGCCGAGGTCGTCATGGCCCTGGCGGAACGGGTTGGCCAGCCACTGCGCGTTCTCGTTGGCGTTCTGGTCCCAGACCTTGCAGCCCAGTTCGCGGAACTCACCGGCGTTCTTCACGCCACGCAGGAAGCCGACCATCTCGCCGATCGCCGACTTGAACGCCAGCTTGCGCGTAGTGATGGCCGGGAAGCCTTTTTGCAGGTCGAAACGCAGCATGGCGCCCGGCAGGCTGATGGTGCGGATGCCGGTGCGATTGCCCTGCAGGGTGCCGTTCTCGATAACGTCGCGGACCAGGTCCAGATACTGTTTCATGGCTTACCTGTAACGAAAACGGCAGGGGGATCACCCCTGCCGTGGGAATAATCAGGCGGGTTTCGCCGTGGGCTTGCGATTATAAGCCCACCAGATCAGGCCGAGGCCAGCCAGGATCATCGGCACGCAGAGAATCTGACCCATGGTCAGCCAGCCCCAGGCGATGTAACCGAGCTGGGCGTCTGGCACCCGGACGAATTCGACGATGAAGCGGAAGATGCCGTAGAACAGCGCGAACATCCCGGATACCGCCATGGTTGGCCGCGGCTTGCGCGAGAACAGCCAGAGGATGAGGAACAGCGCCACGCCTTCCAGGGCGAACTGGTACAGCTGGGACGGGTGGCGCGGCAGCTGGGCCGGGTCGCTGAACGGTGGGAAGATCATCGCCCATGGCACGTCGGTAGGCTTGCCCCACAGCTCGGCGTTGATGAAGTTGCCGATGCGCCCGGCGCCCAGGCCGATCGGCACCAGCGGCGCGACGAAGTCCATCAGTTCGAAGAACGACTTGTTGTTGCGCTTGCCGAACCACAGCGCGGCCAGCATCACACCGATGAAGCCACCGTGGAAGGACATGCCGCCTTTCCAGACCTCGAAGATCAGCGTCGGGTTGGCCAGGTAGGCATGCAGGTCGTAGAACAGCACGTAACCCAGGCGCCCGCCCACGATCACCCCCATCGACAACCAGAACACCAGGTCGGAAAGTTTCTCGCGGGTCCAGGTCGGGTCGAAGCGGTTGAGCCGGCGCGAGGCGAGCAGCCAGGCGCCGCCGATGCCGACCAGGTACATCAGGCCGTACCAGTGGATTTTCAGTGGCCCGAGGGCTACGGCCACGGGGTCTATCTGCGGGTAAGGCAGCATGGAACTTCCTCTCGATTCAAATCAGAAAGCTGAGGCCGACGCAGAACAGCAAGGCTGCGAACAGGCGTTTCAACAGGCGTGGCGACAGCTTGTGCGCCAGGCGTGCGCCGAAGCGTGCGAAAAACATGCTGGTCACGGCAATGCCGATCAGCGCCGGCAGGTAGACGAAACCCAGGCTGTGGGGCGGCAGGTGTTCCTCGTGCCAGCCCAGCAGCATGAAACTCAGGGCGCTGGCCAAGGCAATCGGCAGGCCGCAGGCTGACGAGGTCGCCACGGCCTTTTGCATCGGCAGGCCGCGCCAGGTCAGGAACGGCACGGTCAGCGAGCCGCCGCCGATGCCGAAGATCGCCGAAGCCCAACCGATCACGCCGCCGGCGCCAATCAAGGCCGGCTTGCCAGGGATGCCATGGCTGGCCTTGGGCTTGAGGTCCAAGGCCATCTGCGCGGCGATGATCAGGGCAAATGCGCCAATGATCTTCTGCAATTGCGGGCCCTGGATAAGCGAAGCGGTCTTGGCGCCAATACCGGCGCCGATAAGGATACCGAGGGTCATCCAGGCGAAGATCGGCCATTGCACGGCGCCTTTGCGGTGGTGCTCGAGCACGGCATTGATCGAGGTGAAGACAATGGTTGCCAGCGAGGTGCCGACCGCCAGGTGAGTCAGCACTGACGCGTCGAAACCTTGCAGGGTGAAGCTGAACACCAGCACCGGCACGATGATGATGCCGCCGCCCACGCCGAACAGCCCGGCCAGCACACCGGCACAGGCGCCCAATAGCAGATAGAGCACGAATTCCATTCGTCGTCCCCGAGAAAACAATCCGGCATGGTAACGGAAGCCGGCCTCGGGGCTCTAGTGAACTCTGTGACAGGATGGATCGTCACCCGTGCAGTGGGTACAGTGGTCAAAAACACAGAGGCCCGACCTATGTGCCTGATCGTATTCGCCTGGCGGCCCAGGCATGCCCTGCCGCTGATCGTCGCGGCCAACCGTGACGAGTTCTACGCCCGCCCGACCCAGGCCCTGGCTGCCTGGGACGATGCGCCCGGGGTACATGCCGGGCGCGACCTTGAAGCGGGCGGTACCTGGCTGGGCGTTGGCCCGCAGGGGCGCTTTGCGGCGCTGACCAATATCCGCGACCCTGGCCAGGTGCTGGGGCCGCGCTCGCGCGGCGAGCTGGTGGCGGCATATCTTCAGGGTGAACTGGGAGTAGAGGCCTACCTCGACCAGGTCGCCAGCCGCAGCGGGCAGTATTCAGGGTTCAACTTGCTGGTGGGTGATGGTCATCAGCTGGGCTACCTGCATGCCCGGGATGTGGCGCCACGCTTGCTGGAGGCCGGGGTGTACGGGCTGTCCAATGCCGGGCTGGATACGCCGTGGCCGAAGCTGGTGAAAGCGCGCACCGGGTTGCAGGAGATGCTGGACACGGCAGATCCACAGCGGTTGCTGGCGTTGCTGGCAGACAACGAGCCGGCAGCCGACAGTGAGTTACCGGAGACAGGCGTAGGGGTGGCGACCGAGAAGTTGCTGTCGAGTGTGTTTATTGCCAGCCAGAACTATGGCACTCGGGCGAGTACCGTGCTGATTGTCGATGATCAGGGGAGAAGGCGGCTGGTTGAGCGCAGCTTCGGGCCATTTGGCGGGCATCTTGGGGAAGTCAGCCTGGAAGTGTGATGAATTCACCGGCCTCTTCGCGGGCACGCCCGCTCCCACAGGGATCGCGCTGTGCCTGTGGGAGCGGGCGTGCCCGCGAAGAGGCCGGTACAGGCAACCTCAAATTCAGAGGGACTTGTTGGCCCCGGGCCCGATCATCCGCGCCAGGCCAAGGTTTTTCAGGGCCAGCTGCAGCGAGCTGTGGATAACTTGCGGGTTGTCATGGCTCAAGGCTTCAACCAGCAACTCCTTGGCCTTGCTCATGTTCACCTGGCGCAGCATCCACTTCACTTTCGGCAAGTTGGTGGCGTTCATCGACAGGCTGTCGAAGCCCATGGCCATCAACAGGATCGCTGCCGCCGGGTCACCGGCCATCTCGCCGCAGATGCTCACCGGCTTGCCTTCGCCATGGGCATCACGCACCACGGTATTGAGCGCTTGCAGCACTGCAGGGTGCAGGTAGTCGTAAAGGTCGGCGACCCGCGGGTTGTTGCGGTCCACCGCCAACAGGTACTGGGTGAGGTCGTTGGAACCGACCGAGAGGAAGTCCACCTGCCGCGCCAGCTCCCTGGTCTGGTACACCGCCGCAGGGATTTCCACCATCACGCCCACTGGCGGCATCGGCACGTCGGTGCCTTCGTCGCGTACCTCCCCCCAGGCACGGTGGATCAGATGCAGCGCCTCTTCCAGCTCGTGAATGCCGGAAATCATCGGCAACAGGATGCGCAGGTTGTTCAGGCCCTCGCTGGCCTTGAGCATGGCGCGGGTCTGCACCAGGAAGATTTCCGGGTGATCGAGGGTGACGCGGATGCCGCGCCAGCCGAGGAACGGGTTTTCTTCCTTGATCGGGAAGTACGAAAGCGCCTTGTCGCCACCGATGTCGAGGGTACGCATGGTCACCGGCAGCGGGTGGAAGGCCGCCAGTTGCTCGCGGTAGATCGCCAGCTGCTCCTTCTCGCTGGGAAAGCGCTGGTTGATCATGAACGGCACTTCGGTGCGGTACAGGCCAACCCCTTCGGCCCCGCGCTGCTGGGCGCGGGCCACATCGGCGAGCAGGCCGGTGTTGACCCACAACGGCATGCGGTGGCCGTCGGGGGTGACGCACGGCAGTTCACGCAGGGCGTCGAGGCCTTGGGCCAGCTGGCGCTCTTCCTCGACCACATCGCTGTACTGCTTGCGCAGCACCTCACTGGGGTTGGTGAACACCTCGCCCTTGTAGCCGTCGACGATCATCTCGATGCCGTCGACCTTGGAATACGGTAGGTCGACCAGGCCCATCACCGTCGGGATGCCCATGGCACGGGCGAGGATGGCGACGTGGGAGTTGCCCGAACCCAGTACCGAAACCAGGCCTGCCAGCTTGCCCTCCGGCACTTCGCCGAGCATCGCCGGGGTCAGCTCTTCGCTGACCAGGATGGTGTTGTCGGCATACACCAGCGACTGCGAGCGGGCTTCCTGCAGGTAGGCCAGCAAGCGCCGGCCAAGGTCCTTAACATCCGAGGCGCGCTCGCGCAGGTAGTCGTCGTCCATCAGCTCGAAACGGTTGACGTGCTCGCCAACCACCTGGCGCAAGGCACCTTGAGCCCACTGGCCGGTCTTGATGACTTCGATCACTTCGCCGCCGAGGGCGGCGTCTTCGAGCATCATCAGGTACACATCGAACAGTGCGCGCTCTTCCGGGCGCAGCTGGGTCGCCAGCTTGGCCGACAGCTTGCGCATGTCTTCACGCACGCCTTCAAGGGCGTTCTGGAACAGTTTCAGCTCGGCGTCGATGTCATCGACGGTCTTGTCCGGCACCACTTCCAGGTCGGCCGGTGGCAGCATGACCACGGCACGCCCGACAGCAGCGCCTGGCGAGCCAGGTACACCGACGAAGCGCGCTTCCTGAATGCCCTTGCCCTGGCGACCCAGGCCGCGGATCGAGCCCGTGGCTTCGGCATGGGCGATAACCCCGGCGAGCTGGGCGCTCATGGTTACGAGGAAGGCTTCTTCACCTTCATCGAACTGGCGACGCTCCTTCTGCTGGATGACCAGTACTCCGACCACGCGGCGGTGGTGGATGATCGGCGCACCGAGGAAGGAGGCAAATTTCTCTTCGCCGGTTTCGGCGAAGTAGCGATAACGCGGGTGATCGGCGGCGTTTTCCAGGTTCAGCGGCTCTTCCCGGGTACCGACCAGGCCGACCAGGCCCTCGTTGGGGGCCATGCTGACCTTGCCGATGGAACGCTTGTTCAGGCCTTCGGTGGCCATCAGTACGAAGCGGTTGGTTTCCGGGTCGAGCAGGTACACCGAGCAGACCTGGCTGCCCATGGCCTCCTTGACGCGCAAGACAATGATCCCCAACGCCGTCTTGAGATCTTTGGCGGAGTTCACTTCCTGGACGATCTTGCGCAGCGCATTGAGCATGGCTCGGGGTCGAACTCCGTGGTCAGTCGCGCGTCAGCAGACGCGGTGCAAGCTCTTTCAGGGCGCGGCGGTAGACTTCACGTTTGAATGTCACCACCTGGCCCAGCGGATACCAATAGCTGACCCAGCGCCAGCCGTCGAACTCCGGCTTGCCGGTCAGGTCCATCCGCACCCGTTGTTCATTGCTCACCAGGCGCAGCAGAAACCACTTTTGCTTCTGGCCGATGCACAGCGGTTGGCTGTGGGTGCGGACCAGCCGCTGGGGTAAACGATAACGCAACCAGCCGCGGGTGCAGGCAAGAATTTCCACATCGTCGCGTTCAAGGCCAACTTCTTCGTTCAGCTCGCGGTACAGGGCATCTTCTGGCGTCTCGTCAGGGTTGATACCACCCTGGGGGAATTGCCAGGCATCCTGGTTGATCCGTCGAGCCCATAGCACCTGCCCGGCATCATTCGTAAGAATGATCCCAACATTGGGGCGAAAACCATCGGGGTCGATCACGGCAGCAACCTCGCAAACGCATGTCACCGCATTGTTCCACAAAGCCTGCGAGCGCAGCAACGCGCCCGCCACGCTTATGTGCAGTGCGGTGAAAACTCCTCGTATCGCAATGGCGCGCGAAGCCCTGCCCAAGCTTCAGACCGGCTTGGCGCCCATCAAGCCGGCGATGGACAGCAAACACACCCCGCTGAACACCGCCAGGGCCAGGGTGAAGCGCAACCCCACCACTTCAGCCTTGCGCAGCCGGTTCAGCCGCACCAGCAGCCACCATCCGGCAAACGCGCCCAACGTATAGAGGACGCTGGAGGCCAGCACCCAGGTCTGCCCCAGCGGCCACCCCACCAGATGCACCAGCCACCAGCCAGTGAACGGCATGCTCAACAGGCACAGCCCCATTCCCCCCCAGACGAACACCAGCGGGCGGCGCAGCAGCTTGGCGTAGGCCTGGGCATCGCCGTGGCGACGGGCACGCACGGTCCAGGCCGCCAGCCCGAGGGCGCCCAGCAGCAACAGCACGGTGGCGGTGATGTGCAGGGCCTTGAGGGTGGTGAGGTGTTCCATGTCTTCACATCCTTGAGCAATAAGCCAAGCTTAGCCGCTCAACCCAGGAACAGCTTGTACGCCGGGTTGTCTGTCTCGTCCCAGTACGGGTAACCGATCTTGGCCAGCGCCGCCGGTACCAGGTGGCGTTCGTCCTCCGGCACCTGCAAGCCTGCCACCACGCGCCCGTCAGCCGCACCGTGGTTGCGGTAGTGGAACATCGAGATGTTCCAGCGCCCCCCCAGCTTGGTGAGGAAGTTGAACAACGCCCCCGGCCGCTCGGGGAACTCGAAGCGCAGCACGATCTCGTCGCTGGCACCGGCCGAATGCCCACCGACCATGTGCCGGATGTGCAGCTTGGCCAGTTCGTTGTCGGTCAGGTCGGTCACCGGGAAGCCCTGCTCGATCAGGTGCTGCACCAGCGCGGCGCGGGGGTCGTTTTCCGGGTGGGTCTGCACGCCGACGAAGATGTGCGCCTCATCGGAGGTGTGCTTGCGGTAGTTGAATTCGGTGATCTGACGCTTGCCGACGGCCTCGCAGAATGCCTTGAAACTGCCCGGGCGCTCGGGGATGGTCACGGCGATGATGGCTTCGCGCCTCTCGCCCAGCTCGGCACGTTCAGCCACATGGCGCAGGCGGTCGAAGTTGACGTTGGCGCCCGAGTCGATGGCAACCAAGGTCTGCCCGGTCACGCCACTGAGCTCGACATACTTCTTGATACCCGCCACGCCCAACGCGCCGGCAGGTTCGGTGATCGATCGGGTATCGTCGTAGATATCCTTGATTGCCGCGCAGATTTCATCGGTACTGACAGTCACCACCTCATCCACATGGTGGCGGCAGATGTCGAAGGTGTGCTGGCCAATCTGCGCCACCGCCACGCCGTCGGCGAACAGCCCGACCTGTGGCAGCACCACGCGCTCGCCAGCCGCCATCGCTGCCTGCAGGCAGTTGGAATCGTCCGGCTCGACGCCGATCACCTTGATTTCCGGGCGCAGGTACTTCACATAGGCCGCAATGCCGGCAATCAGGCCCCCGCCGCCCACCGGGACGAAGATCGCGTCCAGTTGCCCCGGATGTTGACGAAGGATTTCCATCGCCACGGTGCCTTGGCCGGCAATGGTGTGCGGGTCGTCGTAGGGGTGGATATAGACGAAGCCTTTCTCGTCGACCAGCTTCAGCGAGTAGGCCAGCGCTTCCGGGAACGAATCGCCATGCAGCACTACCTTGCCGCCGCGCGAGCGCACACCTTCAACCTTGATCTCCGGCGTGGTCTTGGGCATCACGATGGTGGCCTTGATGCCCAGCTCCCGGGCCGCCAGGGCCACGCCCTGGGCGTGGTTGCCAGCCGAAGCAGTCACCACGCCGCGGGCCAGCTCTTCCTGGGTCAGCTGCGCCAGCTTGTTGTACGCCCCGCGGATCTTGAACGAGAACACCGGCTGCAGGTCTTCGCGCTTGAGCAGAATCTGGTTGCCCAGGCGCTTGCTCAGCTGCCCGGCGCTCTGCAACGGGGTTTCGACAGCGACGTCGTAGACGCGCGAGGTGAGGATCTTCTTGACGTACTGTTCGAGCATCGGGAAAGCATCACTGGCCGCGGGACAAGGGCTGCGAGTCTACCCCAGCGCTACGTCGGGCGACCACAGCAAAGCCGCCCGAGCCGTTATACTAGGCTCCTTTGACTACCGCCCTGCCCCTTTCCGGAGCCCGCATGACCCAGGACCAACTCAAACAGGCCGTCGCCCAGGCCGCTGTCGACTTCATTCTGCCAAAGCTGGATGAAAAGAGCGTCGTCGGCGTCGGCACCGGTTCGACCGCCAATTTCTTCATCGACGCCCTGGCCCAGCACAAGGCCGCCTTCGATGGCGCGGTCGCCAGCTCCGAGGCCACCGCCCAGCGTCTGAAGGGCCATGGCATCCCGGTCTATGAGCTGAACAGCGTCAGCGAGCTGGAGTTCTATGTCGATGGCGCCGACGAAAGCGACGCGCACCTGAACCTGATCAAGGGCGGCGGCGCGGCCCTGACTCGCGAGAAGATCGTCGCGGCCGTGGCCAAGACCTTCATCTGCATCGCCGACGGCAGCAAGCTGGTGCCGGTGCTGGGCGCCTTCCCGCTGCCGGTCGAGGTCATCCCGATGGCCCGCAGCCACGTGGCGCGTCAGCTGGTCAAGCTGGGCGGTGACCCGGTGTACCGCGAGGGCGTGGTAACCGACAACGGTAACGTGATCCTCGATGTGTACAACTTGCAAATCACCAATCCGGTTGAGCTGGAAGCACAGATCAACGCCATTGTCGGCGTGGTGACCAACGGCCTGTTCGCGGCGCGCCCGGCGGACCTGCTGTTGCTGGGTACCGCCGAAGGCGTGAAGACCCTCAAGGCCGAGTAACGGCGAGCCCGAGCGAGCCGAGGTACCCGGTCAGTCGTTCTTCTTGAAGCGATAGAACAGGTTCGGCTCGCTGACCATGTACAGGTTGCCCTGATCGTCCATGGCAACGCCTTCGGCACGCGGGATGGTGTGCTGCAGGCCGTTGAAACCTCCCAACAAGGTCATGAAGCTGACCTGCTGACCCTGCTCATCAAGCTCCAGCAGCATGTTGGAGTCGGCCGACAATACCAACAGATGCCCCGTGCGCGGGTCGACACCCAGGGCCGACAGGTTACGCAAGTCGAGTTCGTCGTTGGCCAAGACCTGTTTGTCACCCTTGAGCGGGCTGCGCCCGTCGCTGCTCCAGGTATACAGCTTCGGCGGCCGCTCCTCACCGATCACCAGGCGCTGACGCATCGGGTCCCAGGCGACGCCTTCGAAGCCCTTGTTGCGCTTCATCGACTCGCCCAGGTCGTAACTCTGGAAATCCGCGTGGTTCAGCGAAACGGTCTGGGCATCCACCTTGACCACGGTCAGGTCGTGCAGGCGTTCATCGGTGATCGCCAAATGGCCATCTTCCATCACGGCGACGCCTTCCGGGTTGTTCCAGCCCACCAGCGGTATCTTGCGCAGCACGTCGCCGTCGAGACTGAGCTCGACCAGGTACGGGTTCTTGCCCATCACCGCGAACAACGTGCGAGTGTGCGGGCTGTAGGCGATGTCCGAAGCTTCGTCATCCTCCATGCCCGGCAACACTTTGCCGTCGATGTCGACCTGATAGTCCGGCAGCCACACGCTTTCGCTACGCTCGGCGCTGGTTTCGAAGCCTTCCTTGACCCACAGCATGCCGCGGTCATCCCAGTGCATGGCCACGGCCACGCCGTAACCGATCACCGCCGCAACGGCCAGGCCGAAGGTCCAGCGCAGGTAGAAGCGGCGCTTGGGGGATGCGGATGCGCTGGAGGATGCTGGCATGCGAAATTCCTGGGGACATGGGCGAAGATCCGCGCATTATCCGGATGGGGTGTGAAAAAATCGGTAAACCGCGCCAGCCTCTTCGCGGGCACGCCCGTACACAGGGATCGCATAGAGCCTGAGGCTTGTGCATCACCTGTGGGAGCGGGCGAGCCCGCGAAGAAGGCCGCCGCGGTATGGGCTCAGAGCACCCGGCTCTCGAAGCGGCAGACGCCCGGCAGCTCCAGCACCAGCTCGTCACCGACATTGAACGGCCCGACACCGGCCGGCGTGCCGGTCAGGATCACATCCCCTGCCTGCAGCGAGAAATGCGCCGCCATGTACTGGATGATCGGCACGATAGGGTTGAGCATCATCGCGCTGTTGCCGTCCTGGCGCACTTCACCATTGATGGTCAGGCGCACCGGAATATCGGTCACATCTTCAAAGGACGCTGCGGAAACGAACGGTGGCAGCACGCAAGCACCATCAAAGCTCTTGCACAGCTCCCACGGCAGGCCCTTTTCCTTGAGCTTGGCCTGCACGTCGCGCAGGGTCAGGTCCAGCGCCGGGGCGTAGCCGGAAATGGCATCCAGCACTTCTTCCTCGGACGCACTGGACGACAGCGGCTTGCCCAGCAACACGGCAATTTCCGCCTCGTAGTGCACCGAGCCACGGTCGGTCGGGATCTTGAACCCGCCTTCCAATGGCACCACGCAGCTGCCCGGCTTGATGAACAGCAGCGGTTCGGCAGGAATGGGGTTGTCCAGTTCCTTGGCGTGTTCGGCGTAGTTGCGGCCGATGCACACTACCTTGCCCAGCGGGAAATGAATGCGCGTGCCGTCTACGTACTGGTGCTGGTAACTCATTGCCGACTCCTTTGCTTACTGCTTTTGTTCAGGAGCGAAGATCTTACCCGGATTCATGATGCCGTTAGGGTCGAAGACGGCCTTTATTGCCTTCATGCAGGCAATTTCTTCGGGCGAGCGGCTGTAGCCCAGGTAGTCGCGCTTGGTCATGCCCACGCCGTGCTCGGCAGAGATCGAGCCGTTGTAGCGCTGGACGATCTCGAACACCCACTTGTTGACCTTGGTGCATGAGGCGAAGAAGTCATCCTTGCTCATGTGCTCGGGCTTGAGGATGTTCAGGTGCAGGTTGCCGTCACCGATGTGGCCGTACCAGACCACCTCATAGTCCGGATAATGCTCGCTGACGATGGCATCGATATCGCGCAGGAACGCCGGCACCTTGGAAACGGTGACGGAAATGTCGTTCTTGTAGGGCGTCCAGTGGGAAATGGTCTCGGAAAGGTACTCGCGCAGTTTCCACAGGTTCTTCAGCTGGGTTTCGCTCTGGCTCATCACCCCATCCAGCACCCAGCCCTGCTCGACACAATGCTCGAAGGTGGCCAGCGCTTCGTTGGCAACCTCCTCGGTGCTGGCCTCGAACTCCAGCAAGGCATAGAACGGGCAGTCGGTGGCGAACGGTGCAGGCACATCGCCACGGGCCATGATCCTGGCCAGGCCCTTGTCGGAAAAAAACTCGAAGGCGGTCAGGTCGAGCTTGCCCTGGAAGGCATGCAGCACCGGCATGATCGAGTCGAAATCCGGCGTGCCCAGCACCATCGCCGTGAGGTTGCGCGGGGCACGATCCAGGCGCATGGTCGCTTCCACCACGAAGCCCAGGGTGCCTTCGGCGCCGATGAACAGCTGACGCAGATCGTAGCCCGTGGCGTTCTTGATCAGGTCTTTGTTCAGTTCCAGCAGTTCGCCCTTGCCGGTGACCACTTTCAGACCAGCCACCCAGTTGCGGGTCATGCCGTAACGGATGACCTTGATGCCGCCGGCATTGGTGCCGATATTGCCGCCAATCTGGCTGGAGCCGCTGGAGGCGAAGTCCACCGGGTAATAAAGGCCGTGTTCTTCGGCAAAGGCCTGCAACTGCCGGGTGATCACCCCGGGCTGGCACACTACGGTGCGGTCGAAGGCATTGAAACCGACAATCTGGTTCATGTAGTCGAAGGCGACCACGACTTCGCCATTGGCCGCCACAGCCCCGGCGGAAAGCCCGGTACGCCCGCCGGACGGTACCAGTGCGACGTGGTGCTGGTTGGCCCAGCGGACGATGGCCTGCACCTGTTCTACGGTCTTGGGGAACACGATGGCCGTGGGCGCGGGTGGGTAGTGCTTGGTCCAGTCCTTGCCGTAGGCGTCCAGGGAAACGGGGTCGGTCAGGACCTTGCCAGGGTCGACAAGGGTCATCAGTTCATCAATTACAGCGGGGTGGGTCATCGCTGGAACTCTCGACTTATTCATAGTCACCCTGAGCACACTTCACCTGTCGGGATAAGCTCAGATTGTGTCGCGTATGCTAGCATAGCCCCCCCGCTGTTCATGCTAAGGCTGCCGTAGCGCCTGGCATCAGTCCTCGCCATTTTTTCTCCGGGATACAGGTTTACGCAGATGAGCAAGACTTCTCTCGACAAGAGCAAGATCCGGTTCCTTCTTCTTGAAGGTGTGCACCAGAACGCAGTCGATACCCTCAAGGCTGCCGGCTACACCAACATCGAATACCTCACCGGTTCATTGCCGGATGCCGAGCTGAAGGAAAAGATCGCCGATGCCCACTTCATCGGCATCCGCTCGCGCACCCAACTGACCGAGGAAATCTTCGACTGCGCCAAGAAACTGGTCGCCGTCGGCTGCTTCTGCATCGGCACCAACCAGGTCGACCTGGCAGCAGCCCGCGAGCGTGGCATCGCCGTCTTCAACGCACCTTACTCCAACACCCGTTCGGTGGCCGAACTGGTGCTGGCCGAGGCCATCCTGCTGCTGCGCGGCATCCCTGAGAAGAACGCTTCCTGCCACCGTGGCGGCTGGATCAAGAGCGCAGCCAACTCGTTCGAGATCCGCGGCAAGAAGCTGGGCATCGTCGGCTACGGCTCGATCGGTACCCAACTGTCGGTCCTGGCAGAAAACCTGGGCATGCAAGTGTACTTCTACGACCCGCTGACCAAGCTGCCGCTGGGCAACGCTGTACAGGTCACCAGCCTCAACGAGCTGCTGGGCCTGGCCGACATCGTTTCGCTGCACGTGCCTGAACTGCCGTCCACCCAGTGGATGATCGGCGAGAAAGAAATCCGTGCGATGAAGAAGGGCTCGATCCTGATCAACGCCGCCCGTGGCACCGTGGTCGAACTGGACCACCTGGCTGCCGCAATCAAGGACAAGCACCTGATCGGCGCTGCCATCGACGTGTTCCCGGTCGAGCCGCGCTCCAACGACGAAGAGTTCGAAAGCCCGCTGCGTGGCCTGGACAACGTGATCCTGACCCCGCACATCGGTGGTTCCACCGCCGAAGCCCAGGCCAACATCGGCCTGGAAGTCGCCGAGAAGCTGGTCAAGTACAGCGACAACGGTACTTCCGTTTCCTCGGTCAACTTCCCGGAAGTTGCCTTGCCAGCACACCCAGGCAAGCACCGCCTGCTGCACATCCACGAAAACATCCCGGGCGTGCTCAGCGAGATCAACAAGGTCTTCGCCGAGAACGGCATCAACATCTCCGGTCAGTTCCTGCAGACCAACGAGAAAGTGGGTTACGTGGTGATCGACGTTGACGCCGAGTACTCCGACCTGGCGCAAGAAAAACTGCAACAGGTCAAGGGCACCATCCGTTCGCGCGTCCTGTTCTAAGGTCGCTGGCGGCAAGAAAAAGGGAGGCCCTGGCGGCCTCCCTTTTTTATTTCACTTCAACAGTGATCTTCTTCGATTCGACACTTGGCTTGAATGGCACGTGATATTGGTCACCCAGCACCAGTTGCAGGGTGTGCTTGCCCGGCGTCAAGGTGATGGTCGTTTCGGTTTGCGCCTTGCCGAAGTGCAGCACTTGCGGGCCGGCCGGCAACGCGGTACCAGCTGCCGGCATCAGGCTGGTCGGCAGCGGCATGTCGGCTACAGGTTCCTTGTCCACATCCACCAGCAGGTGATGGTGGCCGGTATGCGGGGTCTGGTCTCCCGCAGGCTTGAGTTGCATGCCCTCGATGCCGAACTTGACGGTGAATGTCGCGGCGACCTGCTCGCCATCTTTGGGGGAAAGGATGGAAACCTTGGCACCCGCGGGCGGCTCCTGGCTCTTCAGGGCATCAGCGGCGCTGGCGAACACCGAGACGCCCACCAGCAAACCCGCTACGGCAGCACGCGAAAATAGGCTGTTCATTCACTTCTCCTTGATTCACTTATTGACCGCTGCCAGTTAAACGAATGGCGGCGGTAGTTCACGATAGCCCACAAAGACAAATATTTCAGTTAGGGTTAAACCTCGCCAAGGCTTCAAGGTCATAGGCTGCGCTCGACTGCGACGGGGAAGAAAGTCGCGGCGAAAGTTACTCATCTGCTGAAGAAAAAGGGGCATTACATGCGTTCGACCATAGGCGTACTGCTGGCAGTACTGATCACTCCATTGGCTCAGGCCGAGCTGATAGACGACATCAACGACCGGGGCGAACTGCGCATTGCCGTGCAGCCCGACAACGCACCCTATTCATTCAAGGATCAGCAGAGCGAACGCCTGACCGGCTTTGAAATCGAGTTTGGCCAGGATCTGGCCAGTGAACTGGGCCTGCGTGCCGATTTTGTCGAGGCGACGGCAGCGGAAGTCCTGCCAGGTGTGGAAAAGGGCACGTACGACATCGCCCTGACCCCGGCGAGCGAATCGCTGAAGTCGGATGGCTCGTTCGATGTGAGCCAAGCATTTGGCGACAAGAAGCTGGTGATCCCTTTCCAGAAGGACAACCCGGCGTTCGAGACCGCGTTGAACAAAGCGCTCGACCGCCTTAAGGAAAAAGGCCGCACGGAGGAGCTGGAGAATAAGTGGTTCAAGGCCATGCAGGCAGGCGAGCCAACGCCTGCTGCGCTTGTTCCAGCTCCAGCTCACTGAAGACCTGCACGCCCTCACGCCGCAGCAATGCCGTGGTCACCCCCTCGCCCGGCACCTTCACCCCGCTGAAGGTGCCATCGTAGGTCAAGCGGTTGCCACACGAAGGGCTGCCCGCCTTCAGCACCGCCACCCCAATGCCATGCCGCCGCACCAGCGCCAGCGCCTGCTGTGCCCCGGCGAGAAATTCGCCAGTGACATCCTCGCCGGTCACCGTCAGCACCTGCACTTCACCCGCGAGCACCTGCGAGCCCTGACCTCCGGGGATCTCCGCCGGTGGCCGCGGTGTCGGCAAACCGCCCGCCACCTCCGGGCACAAGGGCACCACACGCCCTTCAGCCTGCCACTGCCGCAACACATCGGGATGCCCACTGGCCCGACCGTCATAGCGCACCGGCTGGCCCAGCAGGCAGGCGCTCACCAGCACCTTGGGCAGATCAGAACGGGTCATTGCCACGGCGCCGGAACCAGCCGGTCAACGACAGGCGCTCGCGCCTGGCCGGCAGCACTTCGTGCGGCACCTCACCGGAAAGGAATATCGCCAGGCAACCTGCCACCGGCTGCACATCGTGCTCGACATCGTCCGCCAGGAACATGCGCAGCTGCCCGCCGTCCTCCGGCAGCCAGTCTTCGTTCAGATAGAGCACCGCCGACACCATGCGCCGGTCATCGTCGCGGAAGCGGTCCAGATGGCGGCGATAGAACGCCCCCGGTGGATACAGGGCGAAGTGGCATTCGAAATCTTCCAGGCCCAGGAACAGGCCCTGGTTGATGGCCTGACGCAACTGGTCCATCGCCGCCAGGTACTGGTCGCAGGCCTCGGCCTGGCCGGGGTCGATCCACTGGATCTGGTCACCGCGAATGCTCTCGCGCACCTCCTGGGCATCACCGCGCCCGACGCCGGCCGGGTTGAGTTCGCCTTCGGCATCACGGCGCCGGCATTCAGCCGCCAGCGCGCGCACCAGGTCGGCAGGCAGGAAGAGCGCCTGCTGCGACCAGCCACGGGTGGCCAGATCGTCGACGACGGCCGCAAGCATCGGGTTTTCAGGGGAGATGTGCATGGCGCGCATCATATCCATTCGCCCTGTCGGCGCACAGCGCCACTTGGCTGAGAAGCGCTCGGATTGCTCGACAAAACGGCGCCGGGCCTAGGACAATAGCCGCCTGCCGACAGGAGTCCTGAATGCGCCGTCTGTTTTCCCTGCTTCTGCTGATGATCTGCACCATGCCTGTCTGGGCAGACACCCTTGATCAACTGTACAAGGCCGCCGGCTGGCCCGACCAGCGCGCCCACTTTTCCGATGCCGTGAGCGCGGCCCAGCAGCGCTACCGCAACAGCCTGCCACCTGCGGTTTACCAGGCGCTGGTCAACAACAGCAACCAGCGCTTCCAGGCCCAGGCGATGGACAATCGTGCCTTGGCCATGCTGCGCAGCACGTTGCCCAACCCGGCGCCGGCGCTGGCCTTCTTCCAGTCGCCGCTGGGGCGCAAGATTGTCGCCGCCGAGCTGCTGGCCACGCGCAAGGACCAGCTGGCCAAGAACGCCAAGGGCCTGCCGAAGATGCAGGCCAGCGACAATCGCTTGCTGGTCATAGGCCACCTGGCCCGGGCCCTTCCAGCCCGCGAGGCCGGCGCCGAAGTCAGCCTGGCGATCGCCGGCGTAGCCGCCGACAGCCTGAGCTCGATGATCCCCGGCCTGTTCGGCGCCACCCAGGCCCAAAGCCTGCTCGACGGCCAGCGCCAGCGTCTGATGGGGCAGATCGGCGAAGACCTGAACAACACTCTGCTGTACGTCTACCGCGACCTGTCCGACGACGAGCTGGAAGAATTCGCCACCTTCGCCGAGTCGCCAGACGGCAAGGCTTATTACCAGGCCGCCGTGGCTGCGGTGCGTGCCGGCCTGGCGGTGGGCCAGAACAGCGCCGACCTCAAATGATCAGCCCAGGCGCTGCTCGATGAAATCGAAGTAACGCCGGCGAATGTCCGGCAGCTCATTGGCCAGGTGATGGCGAGCTTCGGGCAACATCAGGATCTGTGGCTCGCTGAACTTGGCCTTGAGCACTTCGAGGTTGTAGGGCCAATCCACCGTACCGTCCGCTTCGCCCTGCACGATCAATGGCCGTCGCGCGCAGTGCGGCGCCGCCTCGATACGCTTGACCCAGGCAATCAAAGCGCCGACCCAGGCCGTGGGCAGCCGCCGCGGTTGCAGCGGGTCGGCTTCGAGGAAGGGCAGGAAGGTCGGGTCGTTGGTGTTCTCGCTGAAGCGCCGCTCGATGCCGTTGACGAAGTGGCGCAATACCCGATAACTGAATTTCGACCAGCGCCAGGACCGGGGCCGCACCAGCGGCGCCAGCAGGATCACCTCGCCATCGATGGGGCTGCGCTCGCCTTCGTTCAGCAAATGATCGACAGCGATGGCGCCACCGGTGCTCTGCCCGCACAGGTGCCAGGGCCGTGGCAGCTCCAGGCCACGCGCCTGTTCGAACAAGGCCTCCAGCACCTGCTGGTACAACGCGAAATTGCTGATGCTGGCGCGCTCGCCACTGGACAGGCCGTGACCTGGCAGGTCACAGCTGATCACCGCGTAACCGCGCTTCAGCGCCCAGTTGATCACATGGCGATAGAGGCCCATGTGGTCGTAGTAGCCGTGCAGCAAGAATAACGTCGCGACCGGCTGTTCAGGCAACCAGACCTGCCCGACCAGTTCGAACCCCGCGGCCTGGAAACCGCCCAGCCAGCTCTGCGCCGGCAGGTTCAGGCCATAGAAGCGCTGGTAGTCCTGCGCCTGCGCGGCCAACGGCTGGCGTCTGGCCAACGGCGCGAGGCTGGCACGCAGGAGATCGGGATGAAAGGCAGCGGGCATCAAGTACATCCAAGGCGGAACGAGTATTGATCTGGGATATTCAGCTCTGGCCGGCGTCGTGGCAAGCTTGCTCACCTCGAACAGGCCGCTCCCACAAGAAGGCCGCGGACATTTCATGAAGATTCGAACCATCAGACAGATATCGGCGGGCCTCGCACTGGTGCTCTGCGCCCTTGTGCTCTGGCAGGCCTACGCCACTTTCCAGTCCCGCTACCTGCGCCCGTTCGACAACCAGACCACCTTTTTCGACGGCAGCCAGCTGCAACTGCCCGCCGACCTCGCCGGCCCCGGCCCGGTCCGCGTGGTGCACTTCTGGGACCCGGCCTGTCCGTGCAACGTTGGCAACCAGCAGCACCTTGGCGACCTGATCACCCAGTTCGCAGGCCAGGGCGTGACCTTCCACGTCCTGCAGAAGGCTGGCAGCCACGGCCAGCTACCCGCCAACCTGAGCAGCCTGCAACCCATCGCCCACTTGCCCGGCAGCGAACATTTGCCCGCCTCTCCCGCCGTGGCCATCTGGGACCGCCAAGGTAACCTGGCCTATTTCGGCCCCTACAGCGAAGGCGCCGTGTGCAACGCCAGCAACAGCTTCATCGAACCGATCATAAAGACGCTGCTGGCCGGCCGCAAAGTCAGCGCCTCCAACACCGTGGGCCTGGGCTGCTACTGCCCATGGGCCGGCTGACGCACTCGCGCCGGGTTGCCCACCGCCGTCGCCCCGGCGGGTATATCACGGGTCACCACGCTGCCAGCTCCAATCACGGCATTGTCACCAATGGTCACCCCCGGCAGGATGATCGCAGCACCGCCGATCCACACGTTGTTGCCAATGGTCACCGGTCTCCCGCTTTCCAGCCCGCTCCGGCGGACGTCGGGGTCGAGCGGGTGGTCAGCCGTGTAGATCTGCACGTTGGGGCCGATCTGGCAGTCGTCGCCGATGCGCACCGGCACCACATCGAGGATCACGCAGTTGAAGTTCATGAACGTGTTGCGCCCGACGCTGATGTTGTAGCCGTAGTCGCAGTAGAACGGCGGGCGGATCACCGTACCTTCGCCGACATGGCCGAAGTGCTCGGCCAGCAGACCGTTGCGCGCGTCATTGAGCAGCTCGACGCTGTTGTTGTAGCGGTGCATCCAGTGCTTGTTGGCAATCTGTTCAGCCTGCAGCTCGGGGCAGCCGGCGTGGTAGAGCTGGCCACTGAGCATTTTCTGTTTTTCGCTGAGGGACATGGAAACTCCTTTGAGAGGGCTATGCTCTGTTCGCGAATCCGTTGATGATCGGACCACAGTTTCCCTTCGAATGCACAAGGAGTTTCGATGAAGCGCAGCCTGACCCTGTTGGCCGTGGTCGTTGCCGTGGCCGCTGGCGCCGGTTACTGGTACGTGCACGGCAAGCTGCCGCAGCGTGAGGGCGAAGTGGCCATGGCCGGGCTGCAAGGCCCGGTCAGCGTGCGCTACGACGCCCGCGGCGTGCCTCATCTGCAAGCACAGAGCGAAGCGGACCTGTACCGCGCCCTGGGCTACGTGCATGCCCAGGACCGTTTGTTCCAGATGGAGATCATGCGCCGCCTGGCCCGTGGCGAGCTGGCCGAAGTGTTGGGCGACAAGCTGCTGCCCACCGACACCCTGTTTCGCAGCCTGCGCATCCGCGAGCAGGCTGCGCTGATGGCGCAGCGCCAGGACCACCAATCGCCCGCCTGGCAAGCCTTGCAGGCCTACCTCGAGGGCGTCAACGCCTGGCAGGCCAGCCACCCCAAACCGATCGAGTTCGACCTGATCGGCATCACGCCACGGCCGTTCACTGCCGAAGACACGCTAAGCATCGCCGGTTACCTGGCCTACAGTTTCGCCGCAGCGTTTCGCACCGAACCCGCACTGACCTACATCCGCGACCAGCTCGGCCCGCAATACTTGAAGATTTTTGACCTCGATTGGCAACCGCAGGGCGCCCTGGGCACGCCACTGGCGGCGGCGGACTGGCAAAGCCTCGAAGCCGTGGCCCGCGCCAGTCACGAGGCGCTGGTAGAAGCCGGCATCCCGCAGTTCGAGGGCAGCAATGCCTGGGCCGTTTCCGGCAGCCGCACCCGCAGCGGCAAACCCTTGCTGGTGGGCGATCCGCACATCAGTTTTGCCGTGCCCGCCGTCTGGTGGGAGGCAGAGCTTTCGGCGCCCGGCTTCAACCTGTACGGCTACTTCCAGGCGCTGAACCCGTTCGCGATGCTGGGGCACAACCGTGATTTCGGCTGGAGCCTGACCATGTTCCAGAACGATGACGTCGACCTGATCGCGGAAAAGACCAACCCTGCCAACGCTGACCAGGTCATGATCGACGGCCAGTGGCAAACGCTGGAAAAGACCGCGCAGCAGATTGCAGTCAAAGGCGAGCAACCCGTCACCATCAACCTGCGCCGCTCACCCCACGGGCCGATCGTCAACGAGGTTCTCGGCGCGACGGCCGGGACCACGCCGATTGCCATGTGGTGGGCGTTCCTCGAAACCGAGAACCCGATCCTCGAGGGCTTCTACCAGCTCAATCGCGCTGACACCCTGGGCAAGATGCGCGAAGCGGCGGCCAAGGTGCAGGCGCCGGGGCTGAACTTCGTCTGGGCCAATGCCCGTGGCGACATCGGCTGGTGGGCGGCGGCGAAGTTGCCGATCCGCTCTGACGGGGTGAACCCGGCGTTCATCCTCGACGGCGCCAGCAGGCAGGCAGACAAACCCGGTTTCTACCCGTTCAGCGTCAACCCGCAACAGGAAAACCCGGCCAGCGGTTATATCGTCTCGGCCAACTACCAGCCCCCGGCCGTGGTACCGATACCCGGCTACTACAACCTCCCCGACCGCGGCCGCCAGCTCGACCGCCAGCTGGCCAACCCGCAGGTGAAATGGGACATGCAGAACAGCCAGGCGCTGCAGCTCGATACGGCCAACGACTACGGCCCACGTACCTTGGCGCCCTTGTTGGCGACCCTGCGCCAGATCGCCCAGGGTGACGAGGAAAAGGAACTGGTCGAACAGCTGGCTGCCTGGCGCGGCGACTATCCACTGGACTCCACCAGCGCCACGTTGTTCAACCAGTTCCTCTACGAGCTGGCCCAGGCCGCGCTGCATGACGAACTGGGTGACACCTGGTTCCCGGTGCTGATCAGCACCCGCGCCATCGATGCCGCACTGCCGCGCTTGGCTGCAGACGCCGATTCGCCCTGGTGGAACACCCGCGGCGCCAGCCAGCGCACTGACCGCACCGCCATCGTGCGCGTGGCCTGGCAGAACAGCCTTGGCCACTTGCGCGACACGCTTGGCAAGGACCCGGCCAGCTGGCAATGGGGCAAGGCCCATACCCTGACCCACAACCATCCACTGGGCGCGAAAAAGCCGCTGAACCTGCTGTTCAATGTCGGCCCATTTGCCGCCCCCGGCACCCATGAGGTACCAAACAACCTGTCGGCGAAGATCGGCCCGGCGCCGTGGCCAGTGACCTATGGCCCGTCGACGCGGCGCCTGATCGACTTCGCCGATGCCGGGCGGGCGCTGACCAGCAACCCGGTCGGGCAGAGTGGCGTGCCATTCGACCGGCATTTCGCGGACCAGGCCGAAGGGTATGTCGAAGGGAAATACCAGCGGGCGCAGATGGGCGTGATTCCAGCGCAGAGCACCCTCAGGCTTGTCCCCGGCACCCGTGAGTAATCTTGAAAACCCTTGAAAACTGCTGAAGAGACTGTTCCATGCAAAAACACTTCATCGAAATCGATGGCGCTCGCATGAGCTATGTCGACCAAGGCCAGGGCTTCCCGGTGCTGCTCGGCCACAGTTACCTGTGGTCGGCCGAAATGTGGCAGCCACAGGTCGAGGCCCTGTCACAGCACTTCCGGGTCATCGTCCCCGAACTCTGGGGCCACGGTGACTCCGATGCTCCGCCCGCCACCACCACCGACATGAGCGCACTGGCCCGTCAGCATCTGGCATTGCTGGACGCGCTGGACATACCCCAGTGCCACCTGGTCGGCTTGTCGGTTGGCGGCATGTGGGGCGCGCAACTGGCCATCGAACACCCCGAGCGGGTCGACCGCCTGGTGCTGATGGACACCTACCTCGGCGCCGAGCCGGAGGCGACCCGACTGAAGTACTTCGGTTTGCTGGATGCGGCGAGTGCGGCGGGGTTGTTCCCTGAGCCACTGCTGGACATCGTCGTGCCGATCTTCTTCCATGCCGGTGGGCAGACGGTGCCCGAGGTGCGCGATGGCTTCCGGGCGGCGTTGAAGGCGAGCAGTGCCGAGGTGATTCGCAACAGCCTGGACCCAATGGGGCGGGTGATCTTCGGGCGGCCGGACCTGCTGGGGCGGCTGGGTGAGCTGAAGGGTGACAGGACCATCGTGATCTGTGGAGACCAGGACATTCCGCGGCCGCCTGAAGAGTCCAACGAGATGGCGCGGATCATTGGCTGCCTGGCGGCGCAGATACCGTTTGCGGGGCATATCTCCAGCCTGGAGAACCCGCAGGTGGTCAACGCGTTTCTGCTGAACTGGCTACCGCGAAAACCCTGAGATAGACGAGGCAACTGAAACTTTCCTGCAACAAACGCCTCAAAACGCTTCAGACTGCTACATGCAAGGCCATCACCGACAAGGACGATAATGATGAACAGCCCCTGCTCGCCTGATTCCAACGATCAACTGCTGTGGCTGCTGGCACTGCGCCGGGCTTTGGGTGGACTACCTTCGGCATAAGCCTGTCCTGGCCTCTTCGCGGGCAACCCCGCTCCCACAGGCTTCGCACAGCTTCTTGTGGGAGCGGGCTTGCCCGCGAAGAGGCCAGTGAGGCCAGCCACACACAAAAACGCCGACGCAATTGCGTCGGCGTTTTCATACAGCCACCCAACCATCAGAACGCAGGCAGTACCGCACCCTGGTATTTCTTGGCGATGAATTCCTTAACCTCAGGGCTGGTCAGCGCCTTGGCCAGCTTCTGGATGGCCTCACTGTTCTTGTTGTCCGGGCGGGCTACCAGGAAGTTCACGTACGGCGAGTCGCTGCCTTCGATCACCAGCGCGTCCTTGGCCGGGTTCAGGCCGGCTTCCAGGGCGTAGTTGGTATTGATCATGTCCAGGTCGACCTGGTCCAGCACGCGCGGCAGCATGGCCGATTCAAGCTCGCGGAACTTCAGCTTCTTCGGGTTCTCGGCGATGTCCTTCGGGGTTGCCAGGGCATTCTTCGGGTCCTTCAGGGTGATCAGCCCGGCCTTCTGCAGCAACAGCAGGGCGCGGCCGCTGTTGCTGCCCTCGTTCGGGATGGCAACGCTGGCGCCTTCTTTCAGCTCGCTCAGGCTCTTGACCTTTTTCGAGTAGCCACCGAACGGCTCGACGTGCACGCCGATCACGGTTTCCAGGTGGGTGCCCTTGCCTTCGTTGAAGTTCTGCAAGTACGGCAGGGTCTGGAAGTAGTTGGCGTCCAGGCGCTTCTGGTCAACCTGTACGTTCGGCTGCACGTAGTCGGTGAAGACTTTGATCTGCAGGTCCACACCTTCCTTGGCCAGGGTCGGCTTGATCAGCTCGAGGATCTCGGCGTGCGGTACCGGGGTCGCGGCCACGACCAGTTTCTCGGCGGCAGATGCCAGGCCAGCGAACGACAGAGCGGCGGCCAGGGCAGTGGTCAGCAGGGTCTTTTTCATGGTGTTCCTTGTTCTGGATCTGGGCCATCGCGGATGGCGAAGTCGGATGCCCAACCGTTTCACTGGAGGGCGTGAGGCGGACGATACCGAGATTTTTTATTCCCTAACAATATCTTTTAATTAGCTGCTTATTCCAAAAACAAAATGCCACCATCCAGTTTGCTTATAGCTCGTCTAGCTCGCGGGGTTGGGCAAATCGAGATCCTGCGGCAGCAGCTCGTCGTCCTCGCTCACCAACAGCGCGAAGTGGATCACATTCTCCAGCTCGCGGGTGTTGCCTGGCCAGGCATGGGCTTCAAGCAGCTGTTGCGCGGCCTCGCTGATCAGCGCCAGTGGGCGCTGCAGGCGCACGCTGTAGATACCCACGAAATACTCGGCCAATGGCAGGATATCGCCCGGGCGCTCACGCAGTGGCGGCAGCTCCAGCGCGCCCTCGCGCAGGTACTGGTACAGGCGCTCATTGAAGCGCCCGGCCTTCACC
Source organism: Pseudomonas sp. 382 (assembly GCF_002759075.1). Taxonomy (NCBI): domain Bacteria; kingdom Pseudomonadati; phylum Pseudomonadota; class Gammaproteobacteria; order Pseudomonadales; family Pseudomonadaceae; genus Pseudomonas; species Pseudomonas sp. 382. The sequence goes on along the minus strand of NZ_PEMX01000007.1, from coordinate 77,340 downwards.
ACCCGCGTCAAGTCTATGCTGGTCGCGGCTACCAGGCGGACGTCCACCGGCTGTGGTTGCTGCGCGCCGACACGGGTGACCTCGCGGTTCTCCAACGCCGCCAGCAGCTTGCCCTGGATCGCCAGCGGCAAGTCGGCAATCTCGTCCAGGTACAAGGTGCCACCATTGGCCGAACCGAACCAACCGGCGCGGCTGCTGGCCGTACCGCCCTGGCTGCCGGCGCTGTAGCCGAACAGTTCGGCATCGGCATAGGTCGGGCTGATGGCCGCGCAGTTGACCGAGACGAACAGCCCGGGGCGATCACTGGCCCGGTGGATCTGCCGGGCCAGCAGCTCCTTGCCGGTACCGGTCTCGCCGCGGATCAGTACCGGTACCGGTTGTGGCGCCAGCTGCTCCAGGGCCTGACGCAGCTGCTGCGAGCGCGGGTCGATGAACACCAGCGCCTTGGCACGGATGCTCAGGGGGCTCTTGTCCAGTTCAGGGAAGGTCAGCAGCGGCTGGCCGAACGGGCTTTGAAAAGTCATGACGAACTCCCGCCCCTGGCCATCGGTGGCCGGGCGTCAGGCAAACGGTGAACGGTCGGGGCCGATCAGGCGCGGCGCAATGCGCGCTGCTCGACCCGGCTTTGCAGGCGATACAGGTAGGCGAAGCCTTGTTCCCAGCGCTCATGGCCGGACTTCACGTTGATGTGCCCGGCATTGCTCAGCAGGCCCGCCTCGGCGCCCCACGCCTGGGCCAGGTACAACGCACGTGGCACGCTGACCGCCGGATCGTTGTCCGAGCTGACCACCTGGCTTGGGAACGGTAGCGCCTGCAGGGGGATCGGCGCGAAGTTGCGCAAGGCCGGCGCACAGGCGGGTCGCTCGACATCCGCCGGCGCCACCAGCAACGCGCCGCGCACCCGGCGCAGCAGGGTTGGGCTTGCGTGTGCGGCCCAGTGGGCGACGGTGATGCAGCCGAGGCTATGAGCGATGAGAATCACCGGCGAGCGTTCGGCGGCAATCGCCTGCTCCAGCGCCTGCACCCAATCGCGGCGCTGTGGGGTGAGCCAGTCCTGCTGCTCGACCCGGGCGCTGTTGGGCAACGTGCGCTGCCAGTGACTCTGCCAATGGTTGTCTGGCGATCCTTGCCAGCCCGGCACAATCAGGTAACGGATTGACTCATTGCGCATGGGGACGCCTCCAGTAAGTTTGCGTGCTTGGGAATCAGTATAGGGAGGCATTTATATTCGTAAAGGAATAAGAAGATATTTATTAATAACTAAAATTGCACCTAGATAACAGGCAAAAAAAAGGGCCAACCCCTGCCAAGAGATGTGGCCCCTAAGCACTTGCCTGAAGAAGGTGAAGATTACCGTGCAGTTATTACCGCCAGCTTGCTGATCCCGGCGCGCTCGATCGCAGCCATGGCCCGCGCCACTTCGCCATAGTTCACGCCATCATCGGCCTGCAGCTGCACACGCACGTCGGCGTCCTTGTCCTTGGCCGCCTTGAGGTTGCTTTCCAGCAGGTCTGGCTGGATCTCGTCCTTGTTGATGAACAGCTTGCCACCCCCATCGATGCTCACCACCAACGGGTCCTTCTGCTCCACTGGCGCCACGGCCTCGGTCTTGGGCAGGTTGATCGGAATGGCGTTGGTCAGCAGCGGCGCGGTGACGATGAACACCACCAGCAGTACCAGCATGACGTCCACCAGCGGCGTGACGTTGATTTCACTGAGGACTTCGTCGCTATCCTGGGTCGAAAAGGCCATGTCAGGACGCCTCCTTCACCGGCTGGGTGAAACCACCCTGGGCCTTGTGCACAGCCGGGTGCACCAGCACGCGGAAGGCACTCTTCTGCGCCAGGCTGTAGAAGTCGTGAGCGAAGTCATCGAGGTCGGCCGCCGTCAGCTTGAGGCGGCGCAGGAAGTAGTTGTAGACCAGCACCGCCGGCACCGCGACGGCGATACCCACACCGGTGGCGACCAGCGCCGCGCCGATCGGCCCGGCCACGGTTTCGAGGCTGGCGGAGCCGGCCGCGCTGATACCCTTGAGCGCTTCCATGATGCCCCACACGGTGCCAAACAGGCCGATGAAGGGCGAGGTGCTGCCGATACTGGCAACCACCGCCAGGCCGGTTTCCAGCGAGCGACGCTCACGCACGATCTGCTGGCGCAAGGCGCGTTCGAGGCGGTCCTGGTGGTTGATGGCGTGGCTCAGGTCATTGGCGTGCGCTTCACCGACCGCAATCGCCGCATAACCGGACTGGGCGACACGGGCGGCCGGGCCTGGCAGTTCGTGGCTTATTTCCGCCGCCGAGTCGAGGCTCGATGCGGCCCAGAATTGCTGGTGGAAGCGCTTGTCCTGATTCTTCAGCCGTACGAACTGAACGATCTTGACCAGGGCCAGGCCCCAGGTGACGACGGAAAAACCGACCAGCAGCCAGATGACTGCACTTTCAACGGATTCGAGGGGAGATGCCAGCAGGCTCATGATGATGTCTTCCTGTGTTCTGCGAAAAAGTTAGCGAAGCTTGAAATCGATTGGCACGCTGACCCAGCCGGCCTGGGCCACATCGCCCTGCTTGGCGGGGACGAAGCTCCAGCGCTTGACCGCAGCCAGCGCGGCGGCGTCAAGGGCATCGCGGCCACTGCTCTGCTGGATCTGGATCTGCCCCGGCTTGCCGCTGGGCAGCACCTCGACGCGCAACAGCACGGTGCCTTCCCAGCCACGGCGCAGGGCCATTTGCGGGTACTCCGGTGCCGGGTTCTTCAGGTACGCGGCGTTGGCCGAAGGCGGCGTGACCGGTGCCGGCGCGGGTGGCGCAGGCGGCGCCGGGGCCGCGACCGGAGCAGGCGGCGGCGCCTCGACCGGTTTGGGTTGGGGCTTGGGTGGTTGCTTGGCGACCGGCTTGGCCACGGGTTTAGGCTTTGGCTTGGGCTTGGCGGCCAGCTCGTCGATCACCGGGGGCGGTGGCTCGACCACCGGCGGTGCCGGGGCTGGCGGTGGCGGTTGCACCACCGGCGGCGCGGGCGCGGCAAACTCGATGGTCATGGGCGGAATCTGTGGCGGCACCACGGGCAGCGCGGGCGTGGGGGCCTGGCTGACCCAATAGGCAGCGGCACCGTGCAGGGCCAGCACCAGCAGGCCCAGCGCCAGCTTGTCACGGCGCTTGAGGCCGCTGACCGGGGTGCGTTGCAGGCGCAGCTGGCCCAACGGCAGGCGAAGCGTCCGTCCAAGGTCGACCAGGTCACCCGGGCTCGGGCGCCATGGCTGGTCGTAGGCCCTGACGGCCGACTGGACATTACCCATTGATCAAACTCCTGGGGTTATTGATTCAGGTGTGTGGCTGAATCATCGGGGGCAGGGTCTTATCTCTGAAAGTAATGTTTTAAGTTAAAGTTAGAACCTTAATGAATATGTATTTGGCCGGGTTGGCTCTAGCCCGCTGGTTTCGCGGGGTGTGGCTCAACAGCGATCAGGGGATGCTTTGTCGGCATACGAAATATTCGCGCAAGGCATCAGATTGCCGCGAGGGCTACGCCCTCGTTTCGCGACACAAGGCCGCTCCTACAAGGGATCGCGTACTCCTGTAGGAGCGGCCTTGCGTCGCGAAAGGGCTGCACAGCAGCCCGACAATCTTCCAGGCAATAAAAAACCCGGGACCATGCCCGGGTTCTCCATACCTGAAATGGATCAGATATCCGCCACCTTCTGCCAGACCTTCGGCCGGAAGAACAGTGTCTCCCCGCGCGCCAGCCCGGTCAGGCTGTCGTGGTCCTTGACCACCTCGGCCTCGATCAGCTCGCTCTGCCCTTCCACCTTCAAGGTCACCCGCGTCGTGGCGCCCAGCGGCCGGATATCACGCACCTCGGCCGCATGGTGCCCCTCGGTCTCATGCCGCGATAGCGACACCTCGTGCGGGCGGAACAGCACATGGTGCCCTTCGCTCAAGGCCAGGCGGTTGGAATCACCAAGGAAGTGGTAGACGAAGTCGTTGGCCGGCTTCTCGTACACCTCGCCAGGCGAGCCGATCTGCTCGATCACGCCCTTGTTCATCACCACGATGCGGTCAGCCACTTCCATGGCCTCTTCCTGGTCGTGGGTGACGAACACCGAGGTCAGGTTGATGTCCTCGTGCAGCCGCGCCAGCCAGCGGCGCAGCTCCTTGCGCACCTTGGCGTCGAGCGCACCGAACGGCTCGTCCAGCAGCAGCACCTTGGGCTCCACCGCCAGGGCGCGGGCCAGGGCGATACGCTGGCGCTGGCCACCGGACAGCTGCTCGGGGTAGCGGTCGGACAGCCAGTCGAGCTGTACCATGTTCAGCAGTTCGTGGACTTTCTCGGCAATCTTGCTTTCGCTCGGGCGCTCGCCCTTGGGCTTCATGCGCAGGCCGAAGGCGACGTTGTCGAACACACTCATGTGGCGGAACAGCGCGTAGTGCTGGAACACGAAGCCGACGTTGCGATCACGCACGTCATGGCCAGACACGTCCTCGCCATGGAACACGATGTTGCCCTGGTCCGGGGTTTCCAGGCCGGCGATGATGCGCAGCAGGGTGGTCTTGCCGCAGCCGGAGGGGCCAAGCAGGGCCACCAGCTCGCCGCTGTTGATGTCCAGGTTGATAGCGTTCAGTGCCTGGAAGCTGTTGAAGCGCTTGCTGACGTTACGAACTTCGATCGACATGAATCATTCCTCCGCGGCGCTGTGGCGCAGGCGGTTAATACGGTTCTCGCTCCACTGCTTGAGCAGCAGGATGAAGAGCGCCAGGATCAGCAACAGGCTGGCCACGCTGAAGGCCGCGACGTGGTTGTACTCGTTGTAGAGGATCTCCACGTGCAGCGGCAAGGTGTTGGTCACGCCACGGATATGGCCCGAAACCACCGACACTGCACCAAACTCACCCATGGCCCGCGCGGTGCACAGCACCACGCCGTAGATCAGGCCCCATTTGATGTTCGGCAAGGTCACATGCCAGAACATCTGCCAGCCGTTGGCGCCGAGCAGGCGCGCGGCCTCCTCCTCCTGCGTGCCCTGTTCCTGCATCAGCGGGATGAGCTCGCGGGCCACGAACGGCACGGTGACGAAAATGGTCGCCAGCACGATGCCCGGCAGGGCGAACACGATCTGGATGTCGTGGTCCTGCAGCCAGGGGCCGAACAGGCCTTGCGCGCCGAACATCAGCACGTAGACCAGGCCTGCGATCACCGGTGACACCGAGAACGGCAGGTCGATCAACGTCACCAGGATGCTCTTGCCGCGGAAGCTGTACTTGCTCACGCACCACGCGGCGCTGACACCGAACACCAGGTTCAGCGGCACCGAAACGACCACGGCGAGCAAGGTGAGCTTGAGCGCCGACAAGGCATCAGGCTCGAATATCGCCTCGACGAAGGTGCCGAAGCCATTCTTCAGCGCCTGCGACACCACTATCACCAGCGGCAACAGCAGAAACAGCGCGAACACCAGCCAGCCAAGGCCGATCAGGACGCGCCGCGAGGTGGCGCTGCCACGCCGGGCGGCGTTGGCGGCGGCGCTTGCGCTCAGGGTTGAACTGGACATGCGGCCTCCTTCAAGGGGTTTCGATGCGGCGCTGCAGCAGGTTGATCAGCAGCAGCAGGATGAAGGAAACCACCAGCATCAACACGCCGATGGACGTGGCACCGGTGTAGTCGTACTGGTCGAGCTTGACCATGATCAGCAGCGGCAGGATCTCGGTCTTCATCGGCATGTTGCCGGCGATGAAGATCACCGAACCGTACTCGCCAACGCCACGGGCGAAGGCCAGGGCGAAACCGGTGAGCCAGGCAGGCAGCAGAGCTGGCGCGAGAATATGGCGGAACACCTGCAACGGTTTCGCGCCCAGGCATGCCGCGGCCTCTTCGACTTCACGCGGAATGTCTGCAAGCACTGGCTGCACCGTGCGCACCACGAACGGCAGGGTGACGAAGGTCAGCGCCAGGGTGATGCCCAACGGCGTGTAGGCGATCTTGAAACCGAGGTCGGTGGCGAACTGGCCAACCCAGCCCGCAGGCGCGTACAGGGCGGTCAGGGCAATACCGGCAACGGCGGTGGGCAGGGCGAACGGTAGGTCGATCATCGCGTCGATGATCTTGCGCCCCGGGAACGTATAGCGCACCAGCACCCAGGCCAGCAGGGTACCGATCACTCCGTTGATGATGGCGGCGAACAGGGCGGTGCCGAAACTCAGCTTGAGCGCGGCGATCACCCGCGGCGCACTGACGACATTCCAGAACTGCTCGAAAGTCAGCTGCGCGGCATGGACGAACATGGCAGCCAACGGTATCAGCACGATCAGACTGAGGTACACCAAGGTGTAGCCCAGCGTCAGCCCGAAGCCGGGTATGACGGGGGAAATGCGACGTGACATAAATATCCTTGGTTGAACGCACTTGGCCCCGTATCGATCCGGGGCCGGTGCAGGCTTCTAAAATCCTGGGGCTGCTCTGCAGCCCTTTCGCGACACAAGGCCGCTCCTACAGACGAACGCGTATCCCCTGTAGGAGCGGCCTTGTGTCGCGAAAGGGCCGCAAAGCGGCCCCCGCTTTTCCTTGGCCCTTACTGTGCCTGATAGATCTGGTCGAATACACCGCCATCATTGAAGAACTTCGGTTGTGCAGTCTTCCAGCCACCGAAGTCCTTGTCGATGGTCACCAGGTCCAGTTTCGGGAACTGCTTGCCAAATTCGGCAGCCACTTTCTCGTCACGCGGGCGATAGAAGTTCTCGGCGGCGATCTTCTGCCCGGCCGGGCTGTACAGGTGCTTGAGGTATTCGGTAGCGATCTCGGTATTACCTTTCTTCTCGGCATTCTTGTCGACCACCGCCACGGGCGGTTCGGCAAGGATCGACAGCGACGGCACGACGATGTCGAACTTGTCGGCGCCACCGTCTTCCTTGAGCGCCAGGAAGGCTTCGTTTTCCCAGGCCAGCAGCACGTCACCCTGACCGTTGTTGACGAAGGTGATGGTCGAGCCGCGGGCACCGGTGTCCAGCACTGGCACGTGCTTGAACAGCTCCTGCACGTAGGCTTTGGCCTTGTCTTCACTGCCGCCGGTCTTCAGGCCATAGGCCCAGGCGGCGAGGAAGTTCCAGCGGGCGCCACCGGAGGTTTTCGGGTTGGGCGTGATCACCGACACGTCCTTCTTGATCAGGTCGCCCCAGTCCTTGATACCTTTCGGGTTGCCCTTGCGCACGAGGAACACAATGGTCGAAGTGTACGGGGTGCTGGCGTCCGGCAGGCGCTTCTGCCAGTCCTCGGGCAGGGTCTTGCCGAGTTTGGCGACTTCGTCGATGTCACCGGCCAGGGCCAAGGTCACCACGTCGGCGCGCAGGCCATCGATCACCGCACGAGCCTGTTTGCCCGAGCCGCCATGGGATTGCTGGATCTTCACCTTGTCGCCCGGATGGGCCTGTTGCCAGTGCGTGATGAATTCGGCGTTGTACTGCTGGTACAACTCACGGGTCGGGTCATAGGACACGTTCAGCAGTTCGTAGTCCTTGGCGATGGCGGAACCGGCAAAAACAGCACTGGCTAGGGCGGCAAGCGCATAACGGCGGATGGACATGGTGAAGCTCCCGATTGGCATTTTTCTAGTTTTGGATGTTGTGGCGCGAATCAGCCGGCCTTGTTGGCGGGCTGCTGCAGGCGGAACTTCTCCTTGCGTTCGATCTGCACGACCTGGGCGTTGTGCACGGTGATTTCCACCGCACCGAAACGCAGGTCGCGCAAGGCGCTCTGGATCTCACGCAGAATGGTGGCTTCGTCCTGACCGTCGATGCTACGCAGCGATGCACTCATGCTCGTTCTCCTTGGAGTGAGGGTGCCGGGCAGGGATTTGAAGGGGTTCATTGCCTGGCTTGAAGGCAATAGTAGTGAGGCACAGTTATTCTTAAAAATACTGTTTAAGAATGTTTATATAACCAAATTAATACGCCCATTCTGAACAAACAAAATAACCCTGTGGGAGCGGGCGTGCCCGCGAATACGGTAGTGAATCCACCATCGCATTCGCGGGCACGCCCGCTCCCACAGGGTTCAGTGTTGGGGCTTGGTTGTGTGCTCAGGCTCGCGGATCTTGTACCAGGCCACATACAGCGCCGGCAGGAACAGCAGCGTCAACAGCGTTGCGCTGATGATGCCGCCAATCATGGCATAGGCCATCGGCCCCCAGAACACTTCGCGGGCTATCGGGATCATGCCGAGGCTAGCCGCCGCCGCCGTCAGCAAGATGGGACGGCGCCGATGGTTGGTGGCCTCCATGACCGCATCCCAGGGGGAGTAGCCCTGCGCTTCGAACTCGTCGATCTGGGTCACCAGGATCACCGAGTTACGGATGATGATGCCCGCCAGCGCGAGGATACCGAGAATCGCCACAAAGCCCATCGGCGTGCCCGTCGGCACCAGCGCCAGCACTACGCCAATCAGCCCCAGCGGTGCCACGCTGACCACCAGGAACAGCTTCTGCACGCTGTGCAGCTGGATCATCAGGAAGGTCGCCATGAGGAACAGCATCAACGGAATGACCTTGCGGATCGGCCCCTGGGCCTTGCCGCTCTCCTCCACCGTACCGCCAGTGGCCACTTCGTAACCGACCGGCAGCTTGCTGGCGAACTCGTCGATGTTCGGTTTCAGCTGGGCCACCAGGTCGGTGGGTTGGATATCGCCGTTGACCGAGGCCTTGATGGTGATGGTCGGCTTGCGGTCACGACGCCACACCAGCGGCTGCTCCAGCTCGTAACGCACGGTGGCGAACGACAGCAGCGGTATCGAGGTACCGCTGGGGGTGAGGATCTGCAGGTTCTGCAGGGTATCGGGCGAACCGCGCTCGCTGTCCTCGGCGCGGGCGACAACGTTGACCAGGTAGATGTTGTCGTTGACCTGGGTGATATTCACGCCACTGACAATGCTGTTCATCACATTGGCCACGTCTTCCGACGACAGCCCCAGCTGGCGCGCCTTGTCCTGGGCGATTTCCACGCGCAGCACCTTACCGGGCTCGTTCCAGTCGTAGATCATCTCGCCGATATGCTCGTTCTGGTTGAGCAAGGTAGCCAGGTCGATGGCATGCTTGCGCACCTCGTCGATACTGGCACCGCTGACCCGATACTGGATCGGCCGGCCCACCGGCGGGCCCATTTCCAACGATTGCACGTTGGTGCCGATGCCAACGAACTCTTCATGCAAAATCTTCTGCAAGCGCTCCATCATGCCCTGGCGCTCTTCGAAGCCCTTGCTGACGATCACCAGCTGCGCGTAATACGGGTTCTGCAGCTGCTGGTCGAGCGGCAGGTAGAAACGGATGGCGCCCTGGCCAATGTAGGTGCTCCAGTGCACCAGGTCGGGGTCGTCCTTGATGCGCGCCTCGAAGCGGTCGACCACCTTGCGCGTCTCTTCGATCGAGGCGTTTTGCGGCAGGTTGAGGTCGACCAGAATCTCCGGGCGGTCCGACGAGGGGAAAAACTGGTTCTGCACGAAGCGCATGCTGAACAGCGACAAGGCAAACAGCAGGATGGTGCCGATGATCGTCAGCCAGCGATGGCGCATGCACCACACCAGCCCCCCTTCGAACGCCCTGCCGACCCGCCCGGGCTCGGCCTCGTGGGCCTTGAGCTTGCTGCTGCTGAGAATGTGCACACCCAGCACCGGGGCGAAGAACACGGCCACGATCCACGACACCAACAAGGCCACGGCGATGACCGCGAACAAGGTGTAGGTGTACTCGCCGGCAGAACTGGCGTTGAGGCCGATCGGCACGAAGCCGGCCACCGTTACCAGGGTGCCGGTCAGCATGGGGAATGCCGTCGAGGTATAGGCGAACGTGGCCGCCTGCTCCTTGCTCTCGCCCATTTCCAGGCGGGTGACCATCACCTCGACCGTGATCATCGCGTCATCCACCAGCAGGCCGAGGGCGATGATCAGCGCACCCAGCGAAATCCGCTGCATGGTGATGCCGCTGTATTCCATAAAAACGAACACCATCGCCAGCACCAGCGGAATCGAGCAGGCCACCACCAGGCCGGCGCGCATGCCGAGGCTGACAAAGCTCACCGCCAGCACGATCACCACCGCTTCAAACAGCGCGCTGGTGAAGCCGCCGACTGCCTGCTTGACCACCACGGCCTGGTCCGACACGGTGTGGACGCCAACGCCGACCGGCAGGTCCTCAACCACCCGGTCCATGCGTTTTTTCAGCGCCGCGCCAAATACCTGCATGTTGCCGCCGGCCTTCATGCCGATGGCCAGGCCGATGGCGGTCTGGCCGTTGTAGCGGAACATCGGTGACGGTGGGTCGACGTAGCCGCGCTGGATGTCGGCGATGTCGGCCAGGCGGAAGAAGCGGTCGTTGATCTTCAGGTTGACGGTCTGCAGATCCTTTTCCGAGGCGAACTGCCCGGTGGTGCGAACCGAAATGCGCTCGGGGCCAGCTTCGATCACCCCGGCCGGGGTCACCGCGTTCTGCTGTTGCAGTGCCTGCATGACCTGGCGCTGGTCGATGCCCAGGGCCGCCAGCTTGCGGGTCGAGAAATTCAGGTACAGCACTTCGTCCTGGGTACCCACAAACTCGATCTTGCCGATGTTGGGCACATCGCGCACTTCGGCCCGCGCCTGTTCCACGTAGTCCCGGAGCTGACGCAGGGTCAGGCCGTCGGCGGTGAAGGCGTAGATCGTACCGAACACGTCGCCGAATTCGTCGTTGAACCCGGGCCCCTGGATACCCTGCGGGAACTGGCCGCGGATGTCCTGGATCTTCTTGCGCACCTGGTACCAGATTTCCGGGATGTCCTTGGCCTTGGTGGTGTCGCGCAGGTACACGTACACCGTGGATTCGCCCGGGCGGGTGTAGCTCTTGGTGTAGTCGAGGGAGTCCAGCTCTTCGAGCTTCTTCTCGATACGGTCGGTGATCTGGTAGAGGGTTTCGTCCTGGGTCGCGCCCGGCCAGCGGGTCTGGATCACCATGGTCTTGATGGTGAACGACGGGTCCTCCTCACGGCCAAGGTTGAAGTACGAGAAAATGCCCATCAGCAGGCCGACGAACATCAGGTACCAGACGAACGATTGATGCTTGAGCGCCCATTCGGACAGGTTGAAGCTTCCTTTCATTGCGCATCCTCGTCGAAGGTGACCTTCTGGCCAGGCTTGAGGCTGTTCACGCCCGCCGTTACCACACGCTCGCCCGGCTGCACGCCCGAAGCCAGGACGATGCTGTCGGCAGTACGGTCGATCAGGGTGACGTCACGGGTGCCCACGGTCTTCTGCTGGGTGTCGATCACCCAGACCTGGGTCTTGCCATCACGCTCGAGCAAGGCACTGAGCGGCAGCTCGCTGCGCGGGCTCACTTCAGAGCTCAGGGTCACGCTGATCGCGGTACCCAGGTGGAAGGCCGGCGGGGTGCTGGCCAAGGTCAGGCGCGCGCGGCGGGTCCGTGTCGTCGCGTCCGCCTGCGGCTCCAGCTCGCGCAGGGTGGCGGTGGTGTTGATGGTTGGGTCGAGCTGCGACGCAACGGTGAAGGTCAGGCCCTTGTTCAGTTGCTCGGCCAGGCCGATTGGCAGGTCGATCACCGCTTCCTTCACATCCGGCCGCGCCAGGGTCACCACGGCCTGGCCGGCAGTGACGGTCTGCCCGGCTTCGGCCTGCCAGGCGGTGATGACTGCCGCGTGGTCGCTGCGCAGGGTGCTGTAGTCGAGCTGGTCGCGGGCCTGGCTGAGCGCCGAGCGCGCCTGCTCAAGCGCGGCGCTGGTGGTTTTCAGGTTGGTCTGGGCAATATCCAGCTGGGCCTGGGCCCCGACGCCGCGGTCAAACAGCTGCTGCTGGCGGCGGGCATCGGCCTGGGCGTTGATCCACTGCGCCTGCACTTTGGCCAGGTCGCCTTCGGCGGCACGCAGCTGGTTCTGCTGGTCGGTGGGGTCGAGCGTGGCCAGGGTATCGCCCGGTTTGACCTGGGCGCCCACATCCAGCCAACGCCGGGCGATGCGCCCGCCAACCCGGAAGCCCAAGGTGCTTTCGAAGCGCGCCTCGATAAGGCCAGCGAAGCGGCCCAGCTGCGATTGCATCTGTGGTTCCACCTTGACCGACAGCACCGGCCGGATCGGCTCGGGCGCTTCCTCCTCGCTACCGCAGGCGGCCAGCAGCATGCCGGCCGACAGTATCAGCAGCAGGCGCTTCATAGCTCACCTCCCTGGGCCTTGGCATCGACCTTCTGCACCTGCATGCCCGGGTGCAGCAGCTGGCCACCGACCACCACCACGGTTTCACCGGCCTTCAGGCCGCTGGCAACCACGATCTTGCCGGTCAGATAACGGCTGACCTCGACCTTGCGCAGTTCGACCTTGTCGCCCTCGTCCACCACCCAGACTGCTGGCTCATGCAGCGCCTTGGTCAATGCCGACCATGGCAGCTCGACGCTGGGCCGCCCCACCGCATTGGTGCTGGCAGTGACCGGCGCGCCCAACTGCATGTCTGGCGGCACATCCTTCAGTGCCACCTTGACCTGCACGGTGCCGCTTTGCGCCGACACGGTGGGGGTGATTTCACGGACAAAGCCGTGAGCCTGGACCTTGGGGTCATCCAGCAGGCTGACGATGACCCCAGCGTCGCTGGGCGGCGCCACCAGCAGCGATTCGTAGACGTTGAACACCGCATCGCGGTCGCCGTCACGGGCCAGGCTGAAGATCGGCATGGTCGCCTGCACCACCTGCCCCACCTCGGCCTGGCGCTCGGTGATCACGCCATCGGCATCGGACACCAACGCGGTGTAGCTCAGCTGCTCATTGGCATCGGCCAGCTCTGCCTGGGCAGCCTTGAGCGCGCTCTGGTTGCTGCGCAGCGCAGCTTCGGCGGAATCGTATTCGCTCTGGCTGGTGTAGCCCTTGGGCAGCAATTTTTGCTGGCGGACAAAGGCCGCGCTGGCCTGGGTGACCCGCGCTTGCGCCGCGAACACCTCGGCCTTGGCCGAGTCGACATTGTTCTGCAGGTCTTTCGGGTCGAGCCGCGCCAGCACCTGGTTGGCCTTGACGTGGTCACCGACATCGACGCTACGGGAAATGATCTTGCCGCCGACGCGGAACGACAGGTCGGTCTGCACCCGCGCCTGCACGTCGCCGGTCAGGGTGACCCTGGCTGCGAAATCGGTGGGCTGAACCTGTTGCACACCCACCCGAGGCAGGGTCTCGGGGACCTCTTCCTTGCTGCAGCCGGTGAGCAAATACAGCAGCCCCAGGCAAACGACCGACAGTGGGCGCATCAACGTCATGCAGGCTCCTTGCTTTGCGCGCAAATGATTCTTGGGATGCGACTGTCAGCGTAGTTCAGGGTTCGATAAACGGCACTGATCGGGATCAGTTCGGCATTTTCAGCGGCTGTGCGGGCCTCTTCGCGGGCACGCCCGCTCCCATAGGGAGAGCGCAGGCTCCAAAACTCGCGCGGTACTTGTGGGAGCGGGCAAGCCCGCGAAAGGGCCGCCACAGCCGAATCACGCGCTTCAGCCATATCCAGAAACCATCAGCCACTCGGCTACCCCGCTCCAGCCGCTACCTTTCAACGGGAGGTTCAATTTCAAGGAAGATCACAATGCCGCTAGCCGAATCCCACCTGTTACGCCGTGGGCGCTTTTCCGAGCCTGGCAGGCTCTACATGCTGACCACCAAAACACACCTGCGGCTGCCACTGTTCCATGACTTCGACCATGCTCGCCTGGTGGTCAAACATCTGCGGGTGTCAGATGACATTCAGGACTGCCGGTCGTTGGCCTGGGTAGTGATGCCAGACCACCTGCACTGGCTGGTCGAGCTGAAAGAAGTGACATTGGGCACGCTGATGCGCAAGTTCAAATCACGCACAGCCATTGCGTTGCTCAAGGCAGGTGTCAGGCACAAGCCGATATGGCAACCGGGCTACCATGATCATGCGTTGTGGCGGGAGGAAAATGTGGTGCATGTAGCCCGGTACATTGTGGCCAATCCTTTAAGGGCTGGATTGGTCAGGAGTATCAGGGACTTTCCACATTGGGATGCTGTATGGCTTTAAACCGGTGCTGGGGCCTTCGCGGGCTTGCCCGCTCCCACAGGTAGGGCGCAGGCCTTGAAACCTGTGCTGTACCTGTGGGAGCGGGCGTGCCCGCGAAAGGGCCGGGTCAGGCCGACGCAGCCACCTGCGTCGGGCGCTTGACCTGTGGCTGCGAGGCGTTGGCCGCCGCACCCTCTTCGATCGCCTGCTGGATCGCCTTGCGCCGACGCTCTTCGGCCTGGCGGCTGAAGAACCAGACAAAGAAGGTCACCAGCGACACCGACAGCAAGATCAGGCTGGCCACGGCGTTGATCTCAGGCTTCACGCCCAGGCGCACTGCCGAGAACACTTCCATGGGCAAGGTGGTCGAACCTGGGCCGGACACGAAGCTCGCCAGTACCAGGTCGTCCAGCGACAGGGCGAACGACATCATGCCGCCCGCCGCCAGCGATGGCGCGATCATCGGGATGGTGATCAGGAAGAACACCTTCCACGGCTTGGCACCCAGGTCCATCGCCGCTTCCTCGATCGACAGGTCCAGCTCGCGCAGGCGTGCCGACACCACTACCGCCACATACGCCGCACAGAACGTAGTATGAGCGATCCAGATGGTGACGATGCCACGCTCCTGTGGCCAGCCGATCATCTGTGCCATGGCCACGAACAGCAGCAACAGCGAAAGACCGGTGATCACTTCGGGCATTACCAGCGGTGCGGTGACCAGGCCGCCGAACAGCGTGCGGCCCTTGAAGCGGGTGACCCGGGTCAGCACGAAAGCGGCCAGGGTACCCAGCGCCACCGCAGCCACTGCCGTGTAGCAGGCGATTTCCAGCGAGCGCATCACCGAACCCATCAGCTGGGTGTTGTCGAGCAGGCCGACGTACCACTTCACCGACCAGCCACCCCACACCGTCACCAGTTTGGAGGCGTTGAACGAGTAGATCACCAGGATCAGCATTGGCAGGTAGATGAACAGCAAGCCGAGCACCAGCATCAGCTTGGAAAAACTGAAACGCTTCATGCCCTGCCCTCCATTTCTTTGGCCTGGCTGCGGTTGAACAGCAGGATCGGCACGATCAGGATCGCCAGCATCACCACCGCCAGGGCGGATGCCACCGGCCAGTCACGGTTGTTGAAGAATTCCTGCCACAGCACTTTACCGATCATCAGGGTTTCCGGGCCGCCAAGCAGCTCAGGAATGACGAACTCGCCCACCACCGGGATGAACACCAGCATGCAGCCGGCGATGATGCCGTTCTTCGACAGCGGCACGGTGATTTTCCAGAAGCTGTTGAAGGTACTAGACCCCAGGTCCGAAGCCGCTTCGAGCAGGCTCGGGTCGTGCTTCACCAGGTTGGCGAACAGCGGCAGGATCATGAACGGCAGGTACGAATAGACCACGCCGATGTACACCGCCAGGTTGGTGTTGAGGATCTGCAACGGCTGATCGATCAAACCGGTCCACAGCAGGAAGCCGTTGAGCAGCCCGTTGTTGCTGAGGATGCCCATCCAGGCATAGACGCGGATCAGGATCGCAGTCCAGGTCGGCATCATGATCAGCAGCAGCAGGACTGTCTGCGTCTCCTTCTTGGCGTTGGCAATGGCGTAGGCCATCGGGTAGCCGATCAGCAGGCACAGCAGAGTGCTGAAGAAGGCCATCTTCAACGAGCCCAGATAGGCCGAGATGTACAGCTCATCCTCGGTCAACAGGCCGTAGTTGGCCAGGTTGAGCACCAACTGGATCTTGTCTTCGACGTAGGTGTAGATCTCGGTATACGGCGGGATCGCCACGTCGGCTTCGGCGAAGCTGATCTTCAACACGATGAAGAACGGCAGCATGAAGAACAGGAACAGCCAGATGAACGGCACGCCGATCACCAGGTGCCGCCCCTCCGGGATAAGGCGCTGGAAGGCTCGCTTGAGCTTGCGAGGTTTCATGACCGCAGTACCACGCCGCTGTCGTCTTCCCACCACACGTACACTTCATCGCCCCAGGTCGGGCGAGCGCCCTGGCGTTCGGTGTTGGCGACGAACGACTGAACGATCTTGCCGCTTGGCAGCTCGACGTAGAACACCGAGTGGCCGCCCAGGTAGGCGATGTCGTGGACCTTGCCACGTGACCAGTTGTGTTCGAAGTCTGGCTGAGTCGTGGTCACCAGCAGCTTTTCCGGGCGCAGGGCGTAGGTGATGTGCTTGTCTTCCACCGAAGTGGTGATGCCGTGGCCGACGTAGATCTTGCGCTCCAGCTCCGGGCTGGCGATGATCGCGTGGCCTTCGGCGTCGTCGACTACTTCACCTTCGAACAGGTTGACGTTACCGATGAATTCGCACACCAGGCGGCTGGTCGGGGTCTCGTAGATATCCACCGGCGAGCCGATCTGGGCGATCCAGCCCAAATGCATGATGGCGATGCGCTGGGCCATGGTCATGGCCTCTTCCTGGTCGTGGGTCACCATCACGCAGGTCACCCCTACGCGCTCGATGATTTCCACCAGTTCCAGCTGCATCTGCGAACGCAGTTTCTTGTCCAGTGCGCCCATCGGCTCGTCGAGCAGCAGCAGCTTGGGGCGCTTGGCCAGGGAGCGGGCCAGGGCCACCCGCTGGCGCTGGCCACCGGAGAGCTGGTGTGGCTTGCGCTTGGCGTACTGGGTCATGTGTACCAGCTTGAGCATCTCGGCCACGCGGGCGTCGATCTCGGCCTTGGGCATCTTGTCCTGCTGCAGGCCGAAGGCGATGTTCTGCGCCACGGTCATGTGCGGGAACAGCGCGTAGGACTGGAACATCATGTTGATCGGCCGCTCGTACGGCGGCATATCGGTGATGTCGACGCCGTCGAGGAAGATCCGCCCCTCAGTCGGGCGCTCGAAGCCGGCCAGCATACGCAGCAGGGTCGATTTGCCGGAACCGGAGCCACCCAGCAGGGCGAAGATCTCGCCTTTGCGGATTTCCAGGGACACATCGTCCACGGCGACCGTTTCGTCGAATTTTTTTGTAACCCGGTCGATCTTGACCAGCACCTGCTTGGGTTGCTGGCCACCCTCGAGGGCTTTTTTATAGGCACCGGAGGCAACTGCCATGAGTGAAACTCCCAACAAGATTTTTGTGCCCGCGCGGCCTGTGTTCCAGGTACCGCAGCGGGTCTGGATGATTACTTGCCCGACTTGACCTTGGTCCAGCTACGGGTCATGAGGCGCTGCACCTTGGGCGGCAACTCTGAGTTCACGAACATCTTGTCCAGCACTTCCTGCGGTGGGTAAACCGCAGCGTCAGTCCTCACGGCCTGGTCCATCAGGTCGCCAGCCTTGGGGTTCGGGTTGGCGTAACCGACGTAATCACTGACCTGGGCGATAACCTCAGGTTTCAGCAAATAGTTGATGAAGGCGTGGGCCTCCTTGACGTTCTTGGCGTCCTTGGGGATCGCCAGCACGTCGAACCAGAGGTTGCCGCCTTCCTTGGGAATGGCGTAGGCCAGGTTCACGCCCTTTTTCGCTTCTTCAGCGCGGGCCTTGGCCTGGAACACATCACCCGAAAAGCCTGCCGCGACGCAGATGTCGCCGTTGGCCAGGTCGGTGATGTACTTGGACGAGTGGAAGTAGGTCACGTACGGGCGTACGGCCAGGAGTTTCTGCTCGGCCTTGGCGTAATCCTTGGGGTCGGTGCTGTTGGGGTTGAGCCCCATGTAGTTGAGCACCGCCGGGAGCATTTCATCCGCCGAGTCGAGGAAGGCCACGCCGCACTTGGATAGCTTCTTCATGTTCTCGGGTTCGAACAGGACGGCCCAGGAGTCGATGGTGTCCACACCCAGCGTGGCCTTGACCTTGTCGACGTTGTAACCGATGCCGTTGGTGCCCCACAGGTAAGGCACGGCGTACTGGTTGCCCGGGTCGTTCTTTTCCAGGCGCTTCATCAGCGCCGGGTCGAGATTGGAATAGTTGGGCAGCAGGTGCTTGTCGAGCTTCTGGAAAGCGCCCGCCTTGATCTGCTTGCCGAGGAAATGGTTGGACGGCACCACCACGTCATAGCCGGTGTTGCCGGCCAGCAGTTTGCCTTCCAGGGTTTCGTTGGAATCGAAAACGTCCTGCACGGGCTTGATACCCGTTGCCTTTTCGAAGTCCGCGAGGGTGTTCGGGCCGATATAGTCCGACCAGTTGTAGAAGTGCACCGTAGGCGCCGCTTGGACGCTGCATGCCAGCGTCAGGCCCGCTCCAGCCATCAAGGCCTTGCGTAGTACAGAAATAGACAAGTGGGTGGTCCTCACAATCAGTGCCTCGGTGACGGCGTGCTTATCGGTACAAGCGCTGCCGCGCACACAAAACCGGCGCGCAACTTACCTGCGCAGCTTCGTTGCCGCAATCATCAATTGCCATTCACAGGCTCCGGGCCGGGAAACCCCGGCCCAGAGGTCACGCATCGGGGGTTATTTGCCCGATTTGATCTTGGTCCAGCTACGGGTGATGTCACGTTGCGCAGCTTTATCTGGTGCTTTGATGGCGTACAGCTTGGCTTTCACTTCATCGGACGGATAGATCGCCGGATCGCTGGTGATCGCCTTGTCGACGAATTGGGTAGCTGCCTGGTTGCCATTCGGGAAGCGCACGGCGTTGGTGATAGAGGCCATTACTTCGGGCGTCATCAGATAGTCCATGAACTTGTAAGCTGCTTCGACGTTCTCGGCATCTTTCGGAATGGCGACCATGTCGTAGAAGGTACCGGCGCCTTCTTTCGGAATGGTGTAGCTCACTTTGACCTTGTCACCCGCCTCGTGGGCGCGGGCCTTGGACTGCTCGATGTCACCCGAGTACCCGACTGCCACGCAGATGTTGCCGTTGGCCAGGTCGGAGATGTACTTGGAGGAGTGGAAGTAGGTGATCGAAGGACGAATCTTGAGGAACAGCTCCTCGGCCTTTTTCAGGTCTTCCTTCTTGGTGCTGTCGCTCGGCAGGCCCAGATAGTGCAGCGCGGCCGGGATCATCTCGGTTGGCGCGTCGAGGAAGCTCACGCCGCAGCTCTTGAGCTTGGCGATGTTCTCGGGCTTGAACACAGCGTCCCACGAATCGATCTTGTCCACGCCCAGCGCGGCCTTGACCTTCTCCGGGTTATAGCCGATACCGATCGAGCCCCACATGTACGGGAAGGCGTGCTTGTTGTCCTTGTCGCTGGCGTCGCCAACGGCCTTGAGCAGGGCCGGGTCGAGATTTTTCCAGTTGGGCAGCTTGGAACGGTCCAGCTCCTGGTAGACGCCAGCGTTGATCTGCTTGGCCAGGAAGTTGTTGGACGGCACGACGATGTCGTAGCCCGACTTGCCAGCCAGCAGCTTGGCTTCGAGGGTCTCGTTGCTGTCGAAGACGTCGTAGACGACCTTGATGCCCGTCTGCTTCTCGAAGTTGGCCACGGTGTCCGGGGCAATGTAGTCCGACCAGTTGTAGACGTGCAGCACCTTGTCGTCAGCCTGAACAGCGGTAGCCATGGCACCCATCAGGGCGGCGGCCAGCAACGTCTTGCCCATTTTATTCATGCGTAATGCTCCAGAATTTTTATTTAGCCATCTGTTCAGCAGCCAGAACCCACGGTGCAGAGCGCGCGGCAACTGAAACAGCCGCTAGTCTGGCAAGTTACAAGGCTCTGTTTCAAGGAAAGCAGGGCCTTGTAACGACTTAATGTCACATCGCTAGCCTAGCAGGTGATCAATTGATCGCTTCGAGGGTCAGGTCGAGGCATTTGCGCGCCTTTTCCACCAACTCGTCGATCTCTGCATGGCTGATCACCAGCGGCGGCGCGATGATCATCGTGTCACCGACCGCACGCATGATCAGGCCGTTCTCGAAGCAGAAGTTGCGGCAGACCATACCAACACCCTTGCCCTCGTAACGGCTGCGGGTAGCCTTGTCCCTGACCAGCTCGATCGCGCCGAGCATGCCCAGGCCGCGCACCTCGCCCACCAGCGGGTGGTCCTGCAGTTCACGCAAACGCTTTTGCAAATACGGTGCCGCTTCCGTACGCGCCTTCTCGACAATTTTCTCGTCGCGCAGGATGCGCAGGTTTTCCAGGCCCACCGCAGCCGCCACCGGGTGGCCGGAATAGGTGAAGCCGTGATTGAAGTCACCACCTTCGCTGATCACCTTGGCCACCTTGTCGCGCACGATCACGCCGCCCATGGGGATGTAACCAGAGGTCAGGCCCTTGGCAATGGTCATCAGGTCAGGCTTGAGGTCGTAGTAGTCGGAACCGAACCACTCGCCGGTGCGGCCAAAGCCACAGATCACCTCGTCGGCGACGAACAGGATGTCGTACTTGGCCAGGATCTCCTTGACCTTCGGCCAGTAGGTTTCCGGCGGAATGATCACCCCACCGGCGCCCTGGATCGGCTCGGCGATAAAGGCGGCGACGTTGTCTTCGCCCACCTCCAGAATCTTTTTCTCAAGCTGCTCGGCCGCCCACACGCCGAAATCGTCGGGGCTCATGTCGCCGCCCTCACCGAACCAGTACGGCTGCGGAATGTGCACGATGCCCGGGATCGGCAGGCCGCCCTGCTCGTGCATGCCGCTCATGCCACCCAGGCACGCACCCGCGAAGGTGGAACCGTGGTAACCGTTGATGCGGCCAATGATGGTCTGCTTATGCGGCTTACCCTTCAGCGCCCAGTAATGGCGAACCATGCGCAGCACGGTGTCGTTGCCTTCGGAGCCGGAGCCGGTGAAGAACACATGGGTCATGCCTTCAGGCGCCACGTCGGTGATCGCCTTGGCCAGCTCCAGCGCTGGCGGGTGAGCGGTCTGGAAGAACAGGTTGTAGTACGGCAGCTCGCGCATCTGTCGTTCCGCCGCCTGCACCAGCTCTTCACGGCCATAGCCGACCGCCACACACCACAGGCCGGCCATGCCATCGAGGATCTTGTGCCCCTCGCTGTCCCACAAATGCACACCCTGCGCCTTGGTGATGATGCGCGGCCCCTTCGCCTTCAGCTGTTTGTAGTCAGAGAAGGGTGCAAGGTGGTGCTCGCCGCTCAGGGTCTGCCATTCACGGGTTTGCGGGTTGTTGACGCTCATGTGCCTCTCCATTTTCCGGCGGCCGCACCCGCGGCCTCAGGGTTGATCAGACAGCGAACAGCAGGAACTCACGCTCCCAGGAGCTGATGACGCGCTTGAAGTTCTCATGCTCGGCGCGTTTGGTGGCGACGTAGCCGGTGATGAACTTCTTGCCCAGGTACTGCACCAGCGCACGGCTGTTTTCCATGCGCTCGAGGGCGTCCTCGATGGTCAGCGGCAGGCGCAGGTTGCGGCGCTCGTAGCCACGGCCCTGGACTGGCGCGCTGGCCTCGATGCCCTCGACCATGCCGATATAGCCGCACAGCAGGCTGGCGGCGATGGCCAGGTAAGGGTTGGCATCGGCGCCTGGCAGGCGGTTTTCGACGCGACGGTTCTGCGGGCCGGCATCCGGTACGCGCAGGCCGACGGTGCGGTTTTCCTCACCCCACTCGACGTTCACTGGCGCCGAGGTGTCAGGCAGGAAGCGGCGGAACGAGTTGACGTTGGGGGCAAACAGCGGCAGCGCCTCGGGGATGAACTTCTGCAGGCCACCGATGTGGTGCAGGAACAGTTCGCTCATGCTGCCGTCTTCATTGCTGAAGATGTTCTTGCCAGTGGTCACGTCGACCACGCTCTGGTGCAAGTGCATGGCGCTGCCCGGCTCGCCGGTCATCGGCTTGGCCATGAAGGTGGCGGCCACGTTGTGCTTGAGCGCGGCCTCGCGCATGGTGCGCTTGAACACCAGGATCTGGTCGGCCAGGTGCAGGGCATCGCCGTGACGGAAGTTGATTTCCATCTGTGCCGTGCCGTCCTCGTGGATCAGCGTGTCGAGGTCCAGGCGCTGCAGTTCGCACCAGTCGTAGACGTCTTCGAAAAGCGGGTCGAATTCGTTGGCGGCTTCGATCGAGAACGACTGGCGACCGGTTTCCGGGCGGCCCGAGCGGCCAACCGGCGGCTGCAGCGGGAAGTCCGGGTCTTCGCTGCGCTTGGTCAGGTAGAACTCCATCTCCGGCGCGACGATAGGCTGCCAGCCCTTGTCAGCGTAGAGCTTCAGAACTTTCTTCAGGACGTTGCGCGGTGAGAGTTCGACCGGGTTGCCTTTCTTGTCGTAGGTATCGTGGATCACCTGGGCGGTCGGCTCGATGGCCCACGGCACGAGAAACACGGCGTCCTGGTCAGGGCGGCAGATCATGTCGATGTCGGCCGGGTCGAGCAGGTCGTAATAGATGTCATCGTCGACATAATCGCCGGTCACGGTCTGCAGCAGCACGCTTTCGGGCAGGCGCATGCCTTTTTCAGCGATGAATTTGTTGGTCGGCGAGATCTTGCCGCGGGTGATGCCGGTCAGGTCGCTGATCAGGCATTCGACTTCGGTGATCTTGTGCTCTTTCAACCATTCGGTGAGCTGGTCGAGGTTGTTACTCATAAATACCTCAGGAGGTAAGGTGGTCCGCGCCCTGATTCTGGATGGAGTAGATGGCTAAAGCAAAAACCCACGCGCAGGCGCACTGTGGATACACTGAAAACAAGCGTGTCCGTAGTGGTGTCAAAGGGCAGGGATACGAGAAGAGCAACGAAAAAGCGTTACGAGGTTTGGTCCGGGTACGCAAAGCGTCAATTATTGCGGCCATGCGGGCCACAGCTCGACTGATGCGTGCGGGAACGGCAGGGATACCCGACTGCACTGCGCAGGCAGCGCATTCAGGTCGCGACAAGCGGACCATGTGACCCTCGTATTATTGTGTTCTGGGTTGAGTCCGAGCTTAGCCTTGTTAATTTTTTTACACAACACCTCCGTAAAAAATAAAACACGGCCGGTCGGAGATAGCCCTTTGCGTGGGAAATAGCGGATAATGGCATGCCCCGATATGCAGCAAATCTGCCGTCGATGTGCCATTTCGAGGCATCATGGGGTTGGCTTGACATCAGTTTGTCTTTTCGATTGACTGGTCCAGCAAGCCCCCCTTGATTGATATTTTTAACAACAAAGGTGTTGCATCATGTCGGTACCCCCGCGTGCCGTTCAGCTTAACGAAGCGAACGCGTTCCTTAAGGAACATCCTGAGGTTCTCTACGTTGACCTTCTGATTGCAGATATGAATGGTGTGGTGCGTGGCAAGCGCATTGAGCGCACCAGCCTCCACAAGGTTTACGAGAAAGGCATCAACCTGCCGGCCTCCCTCTTCGCCCTGGACATCAACGGTTCCACCGTCGAAAGCACCGGGCTGGGCCTGGACATCGGCGATGCTGACCGCATCTGCTATCCAATCCCCGACACGCTCTGTAATGAGCCATGGCAAAAGCGCCCGACCGCGCAGCTGCTGATGACCATGCACGAACTGGAGGGCGAGCCGTTCTTCGCCGACCCGCGCGAAGTGCTGCGTCAGGTGGTGAGCAAGTTCACCGATATGGGCCTGACCATCTGCGCCGCGTTCGAGCTGGAGTTCTACCTGATCGACCAGGAGAACGTGAACGGCCGCCCGCAGCCGCCACGCTCGCCAATTTCGGGCAAGCGCCCACAGTCGACCCAGGTGTACCTGATCGACGACCTCGACGAATATGCCGACTGCCTGCAGGACATCCTGGAAGGCGCGAAAGAGCAAGGCATTCCGGCTGACGCCATCGTCAAGGAAAGCGCCCCGGCGCAGTTCGAAGTCAACCTGCACCACGTTGCCGACCCGCTCAAGGCCTGTGACTACGCGGTACTGCTCAAGCGGTTGATCAAGAACATTGCCTACGACCATGAAATGGACACCACTTTCATGGCCAAGCCCTACCCGGGCCAGGCTGGCAACGGCCTGCATGTGCACATTTCCGTGCTGGACAAAGATGGCAACAACATCTTCACCAGCGAGGATCCCGAGCAGAACGCCGCGCTACGTCACGCTGTCGGCGGTGTGCTCGAGACCCTGCCCGCATCCATGGCTTTCCTCTGCCCGAACGTCAACTCGTACCGCCGCTTTGGTGCGCAGTTCTACGTGCCGAACGCACCGAGCTGGGGCCTGGACAACCGCACCGTGGCCCTGCGCGTGCCGACCGGCTCTGCCGATGCCGTCCGTATCGAGCACCGCGTGGCCGGCGCCGACGCCAACCCGTACCTGATGATGGCTGCGGTGCTGGCGGGCGTGCACCATGGGTTGACCAACAAGATCGAGCCAGGCGCGCCCATCGAAGGCAATTCCTACGAACAGCTGGAGCAAAGCCTGCCGAACAACCTGCGCGATGCCCTGCGCGAGCTGGACGACAGCGAGATCCTGAACAAGTACATCGATCCGAAGTACATCGACATCTTCGTCGCGTGCAAGGAGAGCGAGCTGGAGGAGTTCGAGCACTCGATCTCCGACCTCGAGTACAACTGGTATCTGCATACCGTGTAAACAAAAACGCCGCCCCCATTGTGGGAGCGGCCTTGCGTCGCGATTGGGGTGCGAAGCGCCCCCAAGATTTGTGCATCAAGCTGAAATCGCCGGGGCCGCTTTGCGGCCCTTTTGCGACAAGGCCGCTCCCACAGAGGCTGCGGCACAGGCTTATAGGGATTTCTCGAAAATCTTCGAATTGCGCTGGTAGTTGTACAGCGAAGCCCGCGCCGCCGGCAGGCGCTCCACGCCGCTAGGCGCAAACCCGCGTTCACGGAACCAGTGTGCCGTGCGCGTGGTAAGCACGAACAGGGTATTCAACCCCATCTGCCGCGCCCGCCCCTCGATGCGCTCAAGCAGCTCATCCCCGCGCCCGCCATGGCGGTACTCCGGGTTCACCGCCAGGCACGCCAGTTCACCCGCCTGCGACTCGGCAATCGGATACAGCGCCGCACAGGCGATGATCATGCCCTCACGCTCGACCACGCTGAATTGTTCGATCTCACGCTCCAGCACCTCACGCGAACGACGCACCAGAATGCCCTGCTCTTCCAGCGGGCTGATCAACTCCAGCAAGCCACCGACATCGTCGATGGTCGCCTCGCGCACCACTTCGAACTGCTCCTGCGACACCAGCGTACCGCTACCCTCACGGGTGAACAGCTCGGTCAGCAGCGCACCATCCTCGGCATAACTGACAATGTGGCTACGCGCCACGCCACCTTTGCACGCCTCGGCGGCTGCATCCAGCAGTTCGCCCTGGTAATCGCTGCCCAGGCGCGCCAGGTGAGGAGCGATCTGCTGCGGGCGCAGCTCACGCACCAAATTGCCGTTTTCGTCCAGCAGCCCGGGCTCGGCGCCGAACAGCAGCAGCTTGTCGGCGCCCAGTTCGATGGCTGCGCGAGTGGCAACGTCTTCACAGGCCAGGTTGAAGATTTCTCCGGTCGGCGAATAGCCCAGTGGCGACAGCAGCACGATGGAGCGCTCGTCGAGCAGGCGGCTGATGCCCTTGCGGTCGACCCGGCGCACTTCGCCGGTGTGGTGGTAGTCCACCCCCTCGAGCACACCGATCGGCCGCGCCGTGACCAGATTGCCGGAGGCCACGCGCAGGCGTGAACCCTGCATCGGTGAGGCAGCGATGTCCATCGACAGGCGCGCCTCGATGGCCAGGCGCAGGGCGCCGACAGCGTCGATCACGCAGTCCAGGGTGGCGGCATCGGTAATGCGCATGCCCCGGTGGTAATGTGGGGTCAGGCCCCGATCCGCGAGGCGGCTTTCGATCTGCGGGCGCGAACCATGCACCAGCACCAGGCGCACACCCAGGCTGTGCAGCAGCACCAGGTCGTGGACGATATTGCCGAAATTCGGGTGTTCAACCCCATCGCCGGGAAGCATGACCACGAACGTGCAATCGCGATGGGCATTGATGTAGGGGGAGGCATGACGCAGCCAGTTGACGTATTCGGGCATGACAGGGCCTGTGGATAAAGTGGACGGAGAACGGTGAATGACACGGCGTTCAGGATCATCGTCGGAACAGGCTTGCGGTCACGCGCGGTCTCCTCTAGGCAAGAACGAATCAACAGGGTGGACGTTTAGCTCAGGCAATAATGCCGGATCAGGTCACGCAATAGACGCACGGTAGGCTCGATTCGTGACATTTCAAGGTATTCGCCAGGCTGGTGGGCGCAGGCAATGTCGCCAGGGCCCAGTACGATGGTCTGGCAACCAAGCTGCTGAAGATAAGGCGCTTCGGTACCGAATGCTACCGCTTCGGCGCGGTGGCCGGTGAGGCGCTCGGCCACTTGCACCAGTTCGGCATCGGCGGCCTGCTCGAACGGTGGCACCTCAGGGAACAGCGGAGCGTAGTCGATACGCACCTCATGACGCTCGGCCACCGGCTGCAACTTGCCACGGATGGCGGCGCGCAGCTGTTCGACATCCATGCCTGGCAGGGGGCGCAGGTCGAACTCCAGGGCGCACTGGCCGCAAATGCGGTTGGGGTTGTCACCGCCATGGATGCAGCCGAAGTTCATGGTTGGCGTGGGTACGGTGAACTGCGGGTTGCTGAAGGTCGCCTGCCACTGCCGGCGCAGCCCCATCAACTCACCCATCACCTCATGCATGGCCTCCATCGCGCTATGGCCCAGGCTCGGGTCGGACGAATGGCCGCTGCGCCCGAGGATGTCAATGCGGTCCATGAGGATGCCCTTGTGCATGCGGATCGGCCGCAAGCCCGTGGGCTCGCCGATCACCGCCGCGCGGCCGAGTGGCTGGCCAGCGGTAGCCAGAGCGCGAGCGCCAGACATGGAGCTTTCTTCATCACAGGTGGCGAGGATCAGCAGCGGCTGCTTGAAGTCGTGCTCCAGCAGCGGGATCACCGCCTCGATGACCAAGGCGAAAAAGCCTTTCATGTCGCAGCTGCCCAGGCCCACCCAGCGGCCATCAACCTCAGTGAGCTTGAGCGGGTCGCTGGACCACAGCTGTTCATCGTAGGGCACCGTGTCACTGTGACCGGCCAGCACCAGGCCACCGGGGCCGATACCGCGGCTAGCCAACAGGTTGAACTTGCCAGGGCTGACCTGCTGGAGGTCACAACGGAAGCCCAGATCACCCAGCCAACCGGCCAGCAGGTCGATGACCTGGCGGTTGGACTGGTCCAGGGCGGCTTGGGTGCAACTGACCGAGGGCGCGGCGATCAAGGCGGCAAACTGGTCTTTCAGCGTCGGCAACGGCATGCGCATACTCCTCGGAAGCGTTGCCCATCATAGGACTATCCGCCGTCTGGAATAAACCGTTGGCGGCCGACTCCTGTAGACTGCCCTGCAACGACGCCCCTCCTTCGAGCCTGTGATGCACAAAGAAACCGAACTCAAGCTCCGCGCCAGCCGCGATACCCTGGCCGCACTGCGTGAACACCCTCTGCTGAAAAAGCGCAACAAGTCCGGCTGGCAGACTCGCGAGCTGCTCAACCAGTACTTCGACACCCCCGAGCGCGACCTCTCCGCCGCCCGTGTCGCCCTGCGTCTGCGCCGTGACGGCGAAGAAGTCATCCAGACCCTGAAATGCCGCGGCCAGAGCGTCGCGGGGTTGTCCGAACGCAACGAATACGAATGGCACCTGGACAAGGTCAAGCTCGACCTGAAAAAACTCGACGCCACCTGCTGGCCCGAGCAACTGGCCGAGCTGGACAAGAAAACCATAAAGCCGCTGTTCACAACCGATTTCACCCGCGAATACGCCGAGATCAGCTGGGGCCGCGGCAAGAGCAAGGTCGTGATCGAGGCCGCGCTGGACCAGGGCTTCGTGATTGCCGGCAAGCGCAAGGAAGAGATCAGCGAGGTGGAACTGGAACTGCGCGAAGGCGCCCCTGAAGCGCTGCTGGAGCTGGCCGCAGAGCTGGCCGCGAGCCTGCCACTGATGCCGTGCGATATCAGCAAGGCCGAGCGCGGCTACCGCCTGCTGGAGCCGGACAGCTACGAGCTGGGCCTGCCTTCCACCGAACTAAACGCCGAAATGGCTGTGGACGACGCGTTCACCGCGCTCGCCTGGCAGCTGCTGGGCAGCAGCCAGCGGCTGGCCGAGCAGTACCGCCACAATGGCCATTGGCGCCTGCTGCAAGACTGGGTTCAGTGCCTGGCCGAACTGCGCGCACTGGTTGCCAGCCTGGGCCAGGCCGCGCCACGCGCCACCACCCGCGAACTGCGCGCCAGCCTCGATGCGCTGCTGGAAGACTGGCGTCCGCTGGTGCAGGCCGGCAATGACGACGAAGACATCCGCCGTGCGGCGCCAGAGCAGTTCATCGAAGAACTCGAAGATGTACGCTGGGGCCAGTTCTCCCTGGAAACTTCGCGTTGGCTGCTGGCCCGTGCCTGGACCGTGGAGCGCAAGGGCCGTGGCGAGCGCCAGGGCAAGGCGCAGCTGGCCAGCTGGCTGGCGCACTTGCTGGGCGAAGAAGGCCGCTCGCTGAAGCTGCCGCTGTACACCCAGCGCCCGGAAGACCTCGCCGAACAGCTGCCGCGTATCGAACAGCTGCTGGCCTGGCTGCACCATGCCCGCCAAGTGCTCGAAGCGCCGCAAATGGACCGCCTGTATGGCGACATGAAAAAACTGCATGAACTGGCGGAACTGCCGATCAGCGACGAAGTGCTGGAAGCACGGATCGAGCAGGCTCGGGCCGTGGATCAGAGCCGGGGCTGGAAGCACTTGCTCAAGGCCTGATACCGCATCTGCTTCTTCGCGGGCTTGCCCGCTCCCACGGGTACTGCGCCGCCCTCGCGGCAGTAGATATCCTGTGGGAGCGGGCGAGCCCGCGAAGGCCTCACCGCGATAGTGGCAAGCTGGTAGTGGACTTGATCTCCGACAGCGCCACGATCGAGTTCACTTCCTGAATACCCGGCACGTTCGATAGCCTTTCGAAGAAGAAGCGTTCATAAGCCTCGATATCCGAAGTAACGATACGCAGCAAAAAGTCCACGGCCCCCATCAGCACATAGCACTCCAGCACTTCCGGAAAGCCGCGGATCGCCTCGGTGAACTCGGCGAAGTTGGAACGGCCGTGGGCGTTCAGTTTCACCTCGGCGAAGATCTGCGTATTAAGGCCGACCTTCTTGCGATCCAGCAGGGTCACCTGCCCTCGGATCACACCCTCCTCTTTCAAGCGTTGAATCCTGCGCCAGCAGGGGGACTGTGACAGCCCTACCCGATCGGCGATCTGCGCACTGGACAGCGATGCGTCCTCTTGCAGGAGTTCGAGAATGCGTCGGTCATAGGCATCCAGTTCGTCTTGCATGAATAATTCTCCAAACCACACTTATTCGAATTGAATGATCGGCAGCACCCGCACTTTGATGGAATCATAGCGAAAACATACCGGCCCGGACGTGCAAAAATTTCTCCCATATTTTGCGGAGACCAGCATGAACGCACTCGAACGCCCACTGCCCCGCAGCGATGCCTGGGCCGCCAGCGCCAGCCACAGCAACGTAAGCTATCGCCTGCAGGCCGAAGCCGAGCCGGATACCCTGTGCCGGGTGCTCAACTTGTTTGCCTTGCAGTTCCTCACGCCGCACAGGGTGCATGTCCGCCAGCAGGATGACTGGCTCGATATCGAAGTCGGTATCGGCGGGCTGAGCTGGCATCGGGCGGAGGTGATTGCACAAAAACTGCGCAACCTGGTGTGCGTCGCGGACGTGAGCCTGGAAAACCTGGCGCGCCTGGAGCTGGCGGTGGTCTGACCTGCGCTGGCGCAAAATCCTGACAACCTTTGCCGCGCCTCGCCCAGCCTGGCGCGGCTAGCCTTGCATCAGGATCCCCCGAAGGCACGGACGCCGTTATGTTCCTCCCCAACGAACAACCCCTCGACCTCAAAAGCCTGCTGGATGCCTTGCAAGCCGACCAGCACCTGAACGCCAACGATTGCTGCCATGTCCGCGAACAGGCGTCTCGCTACAGTGCTCACCACCCGCTTGAAACCATCGCGGCCGCGGGCCTGGAAGACCGCAGTCAGCCCGGTCAATGGCTGAATCTGGACACCCTCTGCCAGTGGTTGGCGGGAAAGGTCGGCCAGCCTTACCTGCGTATCGACCCCATGCAACTCGACCTGGCCCAGGTCAATGGCCTGATCTCACCCGCCTTCGCGCAACGCCACGGCATCCTGATCGTGGCCAACGACGCCAACGCCATCACCGTGGCCAGCGCCGAGCCCTGTCAACAGCTGTGGCAGGCCGACCTGGCTCGCAGCCTGGGCAAGCCAATCCGCCGCGTACTGGCCAGCCCGCTGCAAATCCGCCAACTGGGCCAGTCGCTGTTTCGCCTGGCCCACTCGGTACAAGGTGCGCAGCACCAGCAAGCCGCCAGCCTGGGCGAGCTGGAACACTTGCTTGAACTCGGCAAGCGTCAGGCGGAGGCCACGGCAGACGACGCGCACATCGTGCATATCGTCGACTGGCTGCTGCAGTACGCCATCGAGCAACGCGCCAGCGATATCCATCTGGAGCCGCGACGCGAACAAGGCCACCTGCGCTACCGCATCGACGGGCTGCTGCACAGGGTCTACACCTTTCCGGCCAACGTCATGCTCGCCGTGGTCAGCCGCCTGAAACACCTGGGCCGCATGGATGTTGCGGAAAAGCGCCGGCCGCAGGATGGCCGGGTAAAGAGCAGCCTGCCAGGCGGCAGCGAGGTGGAGCTGCGCCTTTCGACACTGCCTACACCCTTTGGTGAAAAGCTGGTGCTGCGCTTGTTCGACCCCCGGCAATTGCAGGAAAATTTCGACCAGTTGGGCCTGGAGGGCGAACAATTGGTCCAGTGGCAAACACTGCTGCAGCGCCGCCAGGGCATGCTGCTGGTCACCGGGCCTACCGGCTCCGGCAAAACCAGCACGCTCTACGCCAGCCTCAAGCAACTGGCTACGCCACAGGTCAATCTATGCACCATCGAAGACCCGATCGAACGACTGGAGCCGGCGTTCAACCAGTTGCAGGTGCAGCCTGCCCTGGGCCTGGGTTTTGCCGATGGCGTGCGCGCCCTGCTGCGCCAGGACCCGGACATCATCATGATCGGCGAAATTCGCGACCGCGAGACTGCACTGGTGGCAGTTCAGGCTGCGCTCACCGGTCATCTGGTGCTTTCGACCCTGCACACCACTGACACCTGTAGCGCCATTACCCGCCTGCTGGAGCTGGGCGTGGCCGACTACCTGATCCGCGCGACCCTGGGCGGGGTCATGGCCCAACGCCTGGTGCGCTTGTTGTGCGACACGTGCCAGGGCCTCCCATCGAGCGATCCTTGCCAGGTCTGTCGGGGTACCGGCTACCGTGGTCGCACAGGCTTGTTCGAATTGCTGATCCCGAGCGAGAGCCTGCGTGCACGAATAAGCGCCAGCACCGACCTGGCAGAACTGCAGCGCCAGGCTCTAGCCGACGGGTTACAGGATTTACGCAGCTGCGGGGAGGCAAAAGCGGCCCGTGGGCTGACCCGCCCCGAGGAGGTATTGCGGGTCTGCTCTTGAGCAAAAAACCCATGTATTCAAGGAACTTGCGCCCGTTTTACTGGATCAAAGCGGCCATCTCCAACCCTCACCCTTCGAGGTGTTTCATCATGCGTCTCAAAACCGCCATTGCAGCGGCTGCCCTGCTTTCGCTGCCTGTTGGCTCTGCCATGGCCGATACCTTCTGGCGTAACGTAATGACCTCCGGCGCGACCACCGCGTCGAGCTATATCACTTCGCACGATCACAAGCTGGTACTCGCGGCGCAGGATGACGCCGGTAGCTTCGTCGCCAGCGAGGGCGCAATTCGTGGGCCGTTCCTGGAACAGGCGCTGCAGCAGGTGCGCGCTGAAAACCCAGGCCTCGAAGCCTCTGATATGGATCTGGCCAACGCCATCCTGGCCAAGAACGCGGTAGCCAAATAACCGCGCCGCCTGCTTCGCGGGCAAGCCTGCTCCCACAGGTATTGCGCATCACTTGAGAGCGGTGCGGTTCCTGTGGGAGCGTCTTTACCCGCAAAGAGGCCTACGCCGATCCTACCTTACCGGTAAGCCTCCACCGGCACGCAAGCACAGAACAGATTCCTGTCCCCATACACATTGTCGACCCGATTCACCGCTGGCCAGTACTTGTGCAAGCGCACGTGGGCACTGGGCGCAATCGCCTGCTCCAGGCTGTAGGGCCGGTTCCAGGGTGCCAATACATCGGCCAGGGTGTGTGGCGCATGCTTGAGCGGATTGTCCTCTGCCGGCCAGTTACCCTCCTGCACCTCGGCGATCTCTGCCCGAATCGCCAACATCGCGTCGACAAACCGGTCCAGCTCGGCCTTCGACTCGCTTTCCGTGGGCTCAACCATCAAGGTTCCCGGCACCGGGAACGACATGGTCGGGGCATGGAAGCCATAGTCCATCAGGCGTTTGGCGACGTCCTCCTCGGTGATGCCGGTCTGCGCCTTGAGCGGCCGCAGGTCGAGGATGCACTCATGGGCCACGCGCTGATTGCGCCCGCGATACAGCACCGGGAACGCGCCACCGAGCTGGCTGGCCAGGTAGTTGGCCGAGAGGATCGCCACCTCGCTGGCATCGGCAAGCTGTGGGCCCATCATGGCGATATACATCCAACTGATCGGCAGGATGCTCGCACTGCCCCAGGGCGCGGCGCTGACTGCAGTGTTGTTCGGGTCCAGCCCCGGCACCGGGACGACCGGATGGCTGGCGACGAACGGCTTCAGATGAGCACGAATGCCAATCGGCCCCATGCCTGGGCCACCACCGCCATGAGGGATGCAGAACGTCTTGTGCAGGTTCATGTGCGAAACATCGGCGCCAATGTCCGCCGGCCGCGCCAGACCGACCTGAGCGTTGAGGTTGGCGCCATCCATGTACACCTGGCCACCATGCTGGTGAACCACTTCGCAGATCTCGCGGATGCCCTCTTCATACACACCATGGGTCGAGGGATAGGTGATCATCAGGCACGACAGCCTGGCCCCGGCGGCATGAGCCTTGGCCTTGAGGTCTTCCAGGTCGACGTTGCCAGCATCGTCACAATCGACGATCACCACCTCCATGCCAGCCATCTGCGCCGAGGCCGGATTGGTGCCGTGGGCTGACGACGGAATCAGGCAAAGCGTGCGTTGAGGCTCATGGCGGCTGCGGTGATAACGGGTGATGGCCATGAGCCCGGCGTATTCACCTTGGGCACCGGAGTTGGGTTGCATGCAGATGGCGTCGAAGCCGGTAATCGCGCACAACCAGCTTTCCAGCTCATCGATCATCGCCTTGTAGCCCATGGCCTGCGCGGCGGGGGCAAAGGGGTGCAGCTGGGCGAAGGCTGGCCAGGTGATGGGAATCATCTCGCTGGTGGCATTGAGCTTCATGGTGCAGGAGCCTAGCGGGATCATCGACTGGTTCAGCGCCAGGTCCTTGCTTTCCAACTGCTTGAGGTAGCGCAGCATCTCGGTTTCGCTGTGATGCAGGTTGAACACCGGGTGGCTGAGGAACGGCGTGCGTCGCACCAGCGCAGCGGGGATGCCTTCGGGCAGCGCCTGCTGGTCGAGCGCGGCGATGTCCAGGCCGTGATCGACGCCCAGGAAGATGTCGAGCAGCCGCTGCACTGTGGCTTCGTTGCAGGTTTCGTCCAGGCTCACACCCAGATGGCCGCGGCCCAGGATGCGCAGGTTGATGCGCGCAGCCTCGGCGCTTTCAATGATCGCTGCCTGGGCGCCACCGACATCGAGGGTCAGGGTGTCGAAAAAGTGCTGGTTGAGGCGCTTGATGCCTTTGGCCTCAAGGCCTGCGGCCAGCACAAAGGTCAACCGGTGCACCCGCTGGGCAATGCGCTGCAGGCCTTCCGGGCCGTGATACACCGCGTAGAAACTGGCGATGTTGGCCAGCAGCACCTGAGCGGTGCAGATGTTGGAGTTGGCCTTTTCGCGGCGGATATGCTGCTCACGCGTCTGCAGGGCCATGCGCAGTGCAGTGTTGCCACGGGCATCGCGGGATACGCCGATGATGCGCCCGGGCATCGCCCGCTTGTACTCGTCCCGGCAGGCGAAGTAGGCCGCGTGCGGGCCACCGTAGCCCATCGGTACGCCAAAGCGCTGGGTCGACCCCAGCACCACATCGGCACCGAGCTCGCCGGGCGGTGTCAGCACCACCAGGCTGAGCAGGTCGGCAGCTACGCAGGCCAAGGCCTGCTGGCTGTGTAACTGGTCGATCAACGGGCGCAGGTCGCGCACCTCGCCGTGGGTATCCGGGTATTGCAGCAAGGCACCGAATACCTGGTGCCTGGCCAGGTTATCCACAGCGTCGATGATCAATTGGAAACCAAACCCTTCGGCGCGGGTTTTCAGCACCGACAAGGTCTGTGGATGGCAATGCTCATCGGCAAAGAACGCGTTGCTCTTGTTGCGCGCCACTCGCTTGGCCAGGGCCATGGCTTCGGCAGCTGCCGTGGCCTCGTCGAGCAATGACGCGTTGGCCAGCGCCAGGCCCGTGAGGTCGATGACCATCTGCTGGAAGTTGAGCAGCGCCTCCAGGCGGCCTTGGGCGATTTCGGGCTGATAGGGCGTGTACGCTGTGTACCAGCCGGGGTTTTCCAGCACATTGCGCAGGATTACCGTAGGCGTGACGGTGCCGTGGTAGCCCATGCCGATGAGGCTGGTCCACACTTGGTTCTGCCCGGCGAAGCCGGCGAGCCTGGCCAACGCAGCCTGTTCATCGAGGGCCGGTGGCAGGTCAAGGGCGCGGTTGAAGCGGATGCCAGGCGGCACGGTCTGCTCGATCAGCTCACTGCGGCTGTTGAGGCCAAGGGTGCTGAGCATTGCTTGCTGCTCCGAGGCGTCGGGCCCCAGATGGCGGCGCAGGAAAGGGTTGAGCTCTTGCAGTTGATGCAGGGATGGCGACTGGGACATGTCGACGCTCTCTTCCTAGACCAGGTCTCGTGGAGACTTATAAGTCTAGGAAGGATTGCCGATTCTGCGGGGAATCTTGCTCTGGCTGTACCGCTCTCTTCGCGGGCATGCCCGCTCCCAAAGGTTAACGAGAAGCCCTGAGGCATACGCTATCCCTGTGGGAGCGGGCGCGCCCGCGAAGCAGGCGACGCGGTCTTACTCGCCGATAGCGGCTTTGTAGCCAGCGGCATCCAGCAGCTTGTCCAGATCAGCCGGGTTGCTTGGCTTGAGCTTGAAGATCCACGACGCGTAAGGTTCTTCGTTGAGCAGTTCCGGGCTGTCGGCCAGCTCCTCGTTGACCGCGATCACTTCGCCGGCAACCGGGGCATAGATATCGGAAGCGGCCTTGACCGATTCGACCACGCCAGCAGCGTCGCCAGCAGCGAACACCTTGCCGACTTCGGCCAGCTCGACGAACACCACGTCACCCAGCGCCTGCTGGGCGTGGTCGCTGATGCCGACGGTGACAGTGCCATCGGCTTCCAGGCGCGCCCACTCGTGGCTTTCGGCGAAACGCAGATCGGCGGGGATATTGCTCATGTCTTGAATTCCTCGTTTGGGTCAGCGGTTCGGCCCGCCGTTGAATGTTCAGATCAAAATCTTGCCGTGGCGCACGAAGGTCGGCTTGACCACCCGCACCGGGTACCATTTGCCGCGGATCTCGACCTCGGCGCGGTCACCGGTGGCCATGGGCACGCGCGCCAGGGCGATGGACTTGCTCAGCGTAGGAGAGAAACTACCACTGGTGATCTCTCCTTCGCCAATCCCGGCTACACGAACCACCTGGTGAGCCCGCAGAACACCGCGCTCTTCCAGCACCAGGCCAACCAGTTTTTCCTGCACGCCACGCTCGATTTCCGCCAGCAGGCTGGTACGGCCGACAAAGTTGCGCTCTGCCGGCTCCCAGGCAATGGACCAGCCGAGGTTCGAGGTCAACGGGGTGTGGCTTTCGTCGATGTCCTGGCCGTACAGGTTCATGCCGGCTTCCAGGCGCAGGGTATCGCGCGCGCCCAAGCCGCTCGGCGCAATGCCGGCGCCGACCAGGTCGTTGAAGAAGGCGACGGCCTGATCGCCCGGCAGGATGATCTCCAGGCCGTCTTCACCGGTGTAGCCGGTACGGGCGATGAACCAGTCGCCTTCGGCAACACCTTCGAACGGGCGCAGTTCACGGATCAACGCGGCACGGGCAGGGCTCAGCAGCGCGGCGACTTTCTCTCGGGCATTCGGCCCCTGGATGGCGAGGATGGCCAGGTCGGGGCGAACGTCGAACGATACGCTGAAACCGGCGCTCTGCCGATGCAACCACTCGATGACCTTGGCCCGGGTGGCCGCGTTGGTGACCAGGCGGTAACCGCTCTGGGTACGGTAAACGATCAGATCGTCGATGACCCGGCCGTCTTCGTTGAGCAATGGGCTGTACAGGGCCTTGCCAGTGCTGTCGAGACGGGCCACGTCGTTGGCCAGCAAACGCTGCAGCCAGGGAGTGGCATCTTCACCGGCGATGTCGATGACCGTCATGTGGGATACATCGAAGACACCGCAGTCGCTGCGCACCTGATGGTGCTCCTCGACCTGCGAGCCATAGTGCAGCGGCATGTCCCAGCCGCCGAAATCGACCGTCTTGGCGCCGAGCGCCAGGTGCAAGTCGTACAAAAGCGTGCGCTGTCCCATGGGTTTCTCCTTCCGGGCGTGGCGAAGCGGCGGCGGTCGATGACGTTTGATCGTCAGCTCTTCTTGTAGGACCCGCCGCGCGAATGCCGCGCATTGTAGCCGCAAGGGCGCAAGCTGGCATCCTTAGTGACTGTGACCCGGACGACGCGCTGAACGGCGGATCAACCCGATGACCGGCAACAGCCCTACCAGCACCAAGGTCAACGCCGGCAGCGAGGCACGCGCCCATTCGCCTTCGCTGGTCATCTCGAATACTCTGACTGCCAGGGTGTCCCAGCCGAACGGGCGCATCAGCAAGGTGGCGGGCATTTCCTTGAGCACATCGACGAACACCAGCAACGCGGCGCTCAAGACCCCTGGCACCAGCAGCGGCAGATACACCTTGAAAAACAACCGCACGCCACCGACGCCAAGGCTACGCGAGGCTTCCGGCAAGGAGGGGCGGATACGTTCCAGGCTGCTCTCCAACGGGCCATGGGCCACGGCGATGAAGCGCACCAGGTAAGCCAGCAGCAAGGCCGCCAGACTGCCCAACAGCAGCGGCTTGCCTGCACCTCGCAACCAGGTGGACAGCGGAATGACCAGCTGATTGTCCAGGTAACTGAACGCCAGCATGATAGAGACCGCCAGTACCGAGCCAGGCAAGGCATAGCCCAGGTTGGCCAGGCCAACGCCAGCGCGAATGCCGGCCGTCGGCGCCTGACGGCGGGCGAAAGCCAGCAGCAATGCCACGCAAACGGTAATCAGAGCGGCCATGCCGCCCAGGTACAGCGTGTGCAGCACCAGGCCGACATATCGCTCGTCCAGGTCATGCCGACCGCGCTGCCAGCACCACACCAGCAACTGCAACAGTGGAATGACGAATGCGCAGGCGAACACCAGCAGGCACCAGCCGCTGGCGAGCAGCGCCTTGGCCCCGCGCAAGTGATAGAGCGCATGCCCGCGCGGGCGTTCGTTGCCGCTGCGGGTTGCGCCACGGGCGCGGCGCTCGCCGTACAGCACCAGCATTACCGCGAGCAGAAGCAGACTGGCCAGCTGGGCCGCGCTGGACAGGCTGAAGAAGCCGTACCAGGTCTTGTAGATGGCCGTGGTGAAGGTATCGAAGTTGAACACCGCCACTGCACCGAAATCGGCCAGGGTTTCCATCAGAGCCAGGGCGATGCCCGCGCCAATGGCAGGCCGCGCCATTGGCAAAGCCACCCGCCAGAAGGCCTGCACGGGCGACAGGCCAAGTACCCGGGCGGCCTCCATCAAACCCTTGCCCTGGGCCAGGAACGCCGAGCGCGCCAACAGGTAGACGTAGGGGTAGAACACCAGCACCAGGACGACGATCACCCCACCGGTGGAGCGGACCCGTGGCAGGCGCATGGGCCCGAACACCTCGCGCAAGGCGCTCTGCACCGGGCCGGCAAAGTCCAGCAGGCCGACGAAGACAAAGGCCATCACATAGGCCGGGATGGCGAACGGCAGCATCAGCGCCCAGTCGAGCCAGCGCCGGCCGGGGAACTCGCAGAGGCTGGTCAGCCAGGCCAGGCTGACGCCGAGCAGGGTCACCCCGATACCAACGCCGACCACCAAGGTCACGGTATTGCCCAGCAGGCGTCCCATCTGGGTGTCGAGCAGGTGCGACCAGATCTGCATGTCGACCGACTGCCAGGACAGCAGCAGCACGCTCAGGGGCAGGAGCACCAGGGCGGCGGTCAGGGTGACCGGGAGGTACCAGCGGCGTTGGGCGGTATGGGGCAAGTGAATGTCTCTGTGGCTGATTGCGACCGCTTTGCGGTCGTTCGCGGGCATGCCCGC
Organism: Pseudomonas sp. 382; assembly: GCF_002759075.1. Classification (NCBI taxonomy): domain Bacteria; kingdom Pseudomonadati; phylum Pseudomonadota; class Gammaproteobacteria; order Pseudomonadales; family Pseudomonadaceae; genus Pseudomonas; species Pseudomonas sp. 382. The sequence goes on along the minus strand of NZ_PEMX01000007.1, from coordinate 39,036 downwards.
TCCCACAGGGATCGAGTATTCCTGTGGGAGCGGGCATGCCCGCGAAGAGGCCCGTGAAGGCCCCGGAAGCTTAAGGCCGGGTGCTTAGTTCCAGCCAGCCCGATCCATCAGGCGAATGGCCTCGGCCTGACGCTTGCCGGCCACTTCCACTGGAATGCTGTCAGCTTTGAAGCTGCCCCAAGCCGCCACCTCATCCGACGGCTTGACCTTCGGGTTGGCCGGGAACTCCTGGTTGATGTCGGCGAACAGCTTCTGCGCTTCCTCGCCGGTCATCCACTCGACCAGCTTCCTGGCGGCTTCCGGGTGCGGTGCATGTTTGGTCAGGCCGATGCCCGACAGGTTGACGTGCACGCCACGGTCACCCTGGTTGGGCCAGAAGATCTTGACCGGCAGTTTCGGGTTCTGGGCATGCAGGCGGCCGTAGTAGTAAGTGTTGACCACGCCCACATCGCACTGGCCGGCTTCGATGGCCTGGATCACCGAGTTATCGTCGGAGAACACATCGGTGGCCAGGTTGCCGACCCAGCCTTTGACGATCTGCTCGGTCTTGGCCTCGCCGTGGTTTTCGATCAACGTGGCAGTCAGCGACTGGTTGTACACCTTCTTCGCAGTGCGCAGGCACAGGCGGCCTTCCCAGTGCTTGTCGGCAAGGGCTTCATAGGTGGTCAGCTCGGCCGGTTTGACCCGCTCGGTGGAGTAGACGATGGTCCGTGCACGCAGGCTCAGGCCGGTCCAGTCATGGGACGAAGCGCGGTACTGCGGGGGAATGTTCTGGTCGATGATGGCCGACTTGATCGGCTGCAGGATGCCCATTTGCTCGGCCTGCCACAGGTTGCCGGCATCGACGGTGAGCAGCAAGTCGGCCACACCGTTCTCGCCCTCGGCCTTGATGCGCTGCATCAGCGGGGCTTCCTTGTCGGTGATGAACTTGACCTTGACCCCCGTCTCGGCGGTGTAGGCGTCGAATACCGGCTTGATCAGCTCGTCGATGCGCGAGGAGTACACCACCACTTCGTCCGCCGCCTGAGCGGTGCCGCCGAACAGGGTCAGGGCCAGGGCGGCCAGTAGGGGCTTGCGTGGCAACATGGAAAGCACTCCTCGGATCGTATGAGAGGCGCAAATGGTAGTGAATCCCATTTTCCAGCTCATCATCAGAGCAGTTACCGGATGTTGCAAAACGAGCGCAAGCGCACCCTGTGGGAGCGGCCTTGTGTCGCGAAAGGGCCGCAGAGCGGCCCCGGCGATATCTGCTGGGAAGCTGAAATCTGGGGCCGCTACGCGACCCTTTCGCGACACAAGGCCGCTCCCACAAAAAAGCGGTGACTTCAGGCCTTGGCCAGTTCCGGCAGGTCCCCGGTCAGCCCCAACGCCTGGCGCACGAACAGCGCCTTGGCCTCCGGCATCTGCTCCACCAGCTTCAACCCGCTGTTACGCAACCAGCGCAACGGCAACGGATTGGCCTGGAACAACCGCTCGAAACCTTCCATTGCCGCCATCAACGCAAGGTTGTGCGGCATCCGCCGGCGCTCATAACGGCTGAGCACTTTCACATCCGCCAACCGCTCGCCGCGCTCGCTGGCATGCTCCAGCACCTCGGCCAGCACCGCAGCATCGAGAAAGCCCAGGTTGACGCCTTGCCCGGCCAACGGGTGAATGGTGTGTGCGGCATCGCCAATCAACACCAGCCCTTCGTCCACGTAGCGCTTGGCGTGACGCTGGCGCAACGGCACGCAGACGCGCGGGTCGGCCTCCAGCACCTCACCCAGTCGCCCCTCGAAGGCCCGCTCCAACGCCTTGAGGAAGGCCGGTTCATCCAGAGCCATGATCTGCTCGGCCTGCTCTGGAGTCGTCGACCAGACAATCGAGCACCAATCCTGCTTGCCGTCACGCGACAGCGGCAAGAAGGCCAGCGGCCCCTCGTCGGTGAAGCGCTGCCAGGCGGTAGCCTGGTGCGCGGCGCTGCAGCGCACGCTGGTGACGATCGCGTGGTGCAGGTAATCCCACTCTCGCGTCTCGCAGCCAGCCAGGCGGCGCACCGCCGAGTTGGCGCCGTCGGCGGCCACCACCAGCGGCGTACGCAACTGACGGCCATCGGCCAGGGTCAGCAGCCATTCGTCACCGGAGCGGCGCAGCTGCTCCAGGCGGGCATTGGGCAACAGGCCGATATCGCTATCGTGCAGGCGCTCCAGCAGACCGTCCTGCACCACCCGGTTCTCGACGATATGGCCGAGGACCTGGGCGTGCACACTGGCTGCCGAGAAATGTATCTGACCGGTACCGCTGCCGTCCCACACATGCATGTCGGAATACGGCGACACGCGCCGCCCGGCGATGCCGTCCCAGGCCTCCAGGCGTTCGAGGATGCGCTGGCTGGCCGCCGACAGTGCACTGACCCGCGGCTCGAACGGTGCATCGGCGTCGAACGGTTTGACCGACAGCGAGCCGCCGTCGAGCAGGAGAATTTCCAGGCCGCTGTGGCGAAGCGCCAGGGCCAGGGCGCTGCCGACCATACCGGCACCGACAATCAACAGATCTGCGCGCATTTCCATGCCTTACGCCTGCCTCGCTTGCGGCTTGAGCCGCACGTATAGGGTTTTATCGACCCGTGCCACCAGCTCGCCGGCTTCGTCACGGATATCGACCTGCACACGCGGCAGGTACTTCTTGCCGGTGGCAGTCTGCTGGCGAATGTCGTCCAGCAGCGCGTCATCGACGTGGAATTCGGCATACACCGTGCCCTTGCCCGGCGCAACGAAATCGATGCTGGCAGCCTTGTCCCAGACAATGTATTCGCGGCCCAACTGCTCGATCAGCAGCAACATGTAGAACGGGTCGACCATCGAATACAGGCTGCCGCCGAACTGGGTGCCGACGTAGTTGCGATTCCAGCGGGTCAGCTTCATGCGTACCTTGACGCTGCGCATGTCCGGGCTGATGTGCTGGATGTGGATGCCTGCGCCGAGGTACGGCGGGTAGAAATTCAGCAGCCAGCGCAACATGCGCGCCCGGCGCGCCAGCCTGCGCGGGTTGCTCATGCCTGGCCCCGCGGATCGGGGCGGGTACCGAGGCCCATGGCCTGGCGAGCGAACCAGCTTTTTGCCGGTGGCAACAGGTCAAGCCCGAGCAGGCCGATATTGCGCCCGGCCGCCAGCAGTGGCTGGTTGCTGCCGAACAGGCGGGTGACCTGGTCGGAGAAGCCGATGGTCAGGGCCTGGTCGAGACGCTGGCGCTGGTGATAGGCCTGCAGAGTGGCAAGGTCGCCCGGAAGCTGTGGGCCGAGCAGCAGCGCGTCGGCCAGCGCCTGCACATCACGCAGCGACAGGTTGAAACCCTGGCCGGCAATCGGGTGCAGGCTGTGCGCGGCGTTGCCCAGCACCACCAGGTGTGGACGGACCTGCTCCTGGGCTTCGATCAGCGCCAGCGGGTAGAGATGCCTGGCACCGACCTGGCGCAAGCCGCCGAGCCGATAACCGAAGGCACCCTGCAACTCGCGCAGGAAACTGCGCTCGTCGATCTCGGCCAGACGCTTGGCATCCATCCCCTGGCGCGTCCAGACCAGCGCGCAGCGGTTTTCCGGCAGTGGCAGCAAGGCCATAGGACCTTGCTCGGTGAAACGCTCAAAGGCTTGGCCGCAGTGGGCCTCGCCGGGTGTGATGTTGGCGATCAGGGCGCTTTGCTCATAGGGCGTACGGCGCACGTGGATTCCCAACTGCTCACGCAGGCCGGAGCGGCCACCGTCAGCCAGCACCGCCAGGTCACATTCCAGGCTGGTGTCGTCGTCCAGCAGCAGGCGGTAGCCACCCTCGATGGCTTGCATCGCCTTCACTTCGGCCGGGCAGCGCCAGCTCACCACCTCGCTGTCCAGCCCTTGCCACAGGCACTGCCCGAGCCAGGCGTTCTCCACCACGTATCCCAGGGCCGGCACGCCTTCTTCCATGGCGTCCAGGCGAGTGGCGCCGAAACGGCCACGGTCGGAAACCTGGATCTGCCGGATCGGCTCGGCGCGCGGGCTGATGGTTTGCCAGAGGCCGAGGTGCTGGTAGATCTGCCGAGTGCCGAACGACAGTGCCGAAGAGCGCGCATCGTAGCTGGGCTGGAAGCTGTCGCCGGGGGCGAACGGCTCGATCAGCAGGATCTTCCAGCCGCGCGCCTTGGCGCCTGCCTGCAGGGCCAAAGCCAGGCTTGCGCCCACCAGCCCGCCACCAATGATCGCCAGGTTGACCCGACTCATGCCGCGTCCTTGCGCGCAGCCTGCATCAGCGCCTCGATCTCGGCAACCGTGCGGGGCACACCCGAGGTCAGAATTTCACAACCTTGCTTGGTCACTACCACGTCGTCCTCGATCCTGATACCGATGCCGCGCCATTTCTTCGCGACCTCCTGGTTGTCGGCGGCGATGTAAATGCCTGGCTCGACAGTCAGGGCCATGCCGGGCTCCAGCACGCGCCATTCGCCACCGACCTTGTATTCGCCGACATCGTGCACGTCCATGCCCAGCCAGTGCCCGGCGCGGTGCATGTAGAAAGCCCGGTAAGCCTCGCTGTCGATCAGCGCCTGCACCTCACCCTTGAGCAAACCGAGCTCCACCAGGCCCTCCGTGATCACCCGCACGGTCGCCTCATGGGCGTGGTTCCAGTGCTTGCCCGGGGCGATCTCGGCAAAGGCGGCAGCCTGTGCCTTGAGCACCAGCTCATAGATCGCCTTCTGCTCCGGCGAAAAACGCCCGCTGACCGGAAAGGTCCGGGTGATGTCGCTGGCATAGCAATCGATCTCGCAACCAGCATCGATCAGCACCAGGTCGCCATCCTTGAGCGGCGCATCATTTTGCTGATAGTGCAGGATGCAGCCATTGCGCCCGGCGGCGACGATCGAGCCGTACGCCGGCATTTTCGCGCCACCCTTGCGGAATTCGTAGTCCAGCTCGGCTTCCAGGCTGTACTCGTGCAACCCGGCCCGGCAGGCCTGCATGGCGCGCACATGGGCGCGCGCAGAGATCTCCGCGGCGGCACGCATCACCTTCACTTCCGCAGCCGATTTATACAGGCGCATATCGTGCAGCAGATGATCCAGCGCAACGAATTCGTTTGGCGGCTGGGCGCCGAGGCGTGCCTTGGAACGGATCACGTTGATCCAGTCCATCAACCGGCGGTCGAACTCAGCGTTGCTGCCCATGGCGCTATAGACCCGCTCGCGGCCTTCGATCAGGCCCGGCAGGATCTCGTCGATATCGGTGATCGGGAAGGCATCGTCCGCGCCAAAGTCACGGATTGCGCCTTCCTGGCCGGCACGCAGCCCGTCCCACTGCTCACGCTCCGGGTTGCGCTCGCGGCAGAACAGCACGTACTCGCCATGCTCGCGGCCAGGGATCAGTGCAATCACCGCCTCAGGCTCGGGGAAGCCGCTGAGGTACTGGAAATCGCTGTCCTGGCGGTACACGTGCTCGACGTCGCGGTTGCGGATGGCGACTGCGGCGGCGGGCAGAATGGCGATGCTGTTGGGGACCATCTGCGCCATCAGCGCCTTGCGCCGACGGGCATACTCGGCCTTGGGTATGTGGCTCATGGGCAGAACTACCCCCGGTTGATCAGTGCAGCGAAGGTTTTGGTGCGGGTGCGGCAGGCGCGGCCAGCTCCGTGTACAGCAGCAGCGGTGCGACGCGCAGGTATTCCATGACTTCCATGTAGTCGCTTTCGCCGTCTTCGGATTCCTCGAGGGCTTCCTGGACCTGCGAAATGGCCACCAGGTCCTGCAGCACTTCCTTGGCTTCGGTAGACAGGTCCTGCCCCCCGGCGTTCAGGCCGAAGCCGGTGATGAAACCCTGGCACCACAGGCCCAGCGCTTCGGCGCGGTCGGCAAGTGCCGCATCGTCGCTCGGCAGCAGCAGGACAATGGCCATGTCTTCGCTGCTCAGCTCGCCCTTGACCATCTCCTGCAGGCCGATCAGGGCATTGCGCACGGCGTCACCGGGTTCGGTTTCCAGCAGTTGGGCGGCATCAGCCAGCCAGGCCTCGGCATCGAAGCCTGCGCCGGCACAACTGCGGCCGATCAACAGGCCGTGCAGTTCGGCAGGGGTTACAGGGTGGCCATTGCTGGAAAGGAGCATGGCGAAGGCAACGTAAGGCGATTGAGTATTAGGCATGGTCGGCTAGGCGCCAGACGGCGCATTTGACTAGAATGAAGACCTTGTATCCTAGCACCGGCAGGCGCGCCAAGACCATCGGCACTGGCCGCCGCTGCGCCGGGAGAGGCATCCTCGCAGGGTGATTCAACGACGGAGCGAATCGAGTGCAACCCACGCAAGAGAACGACCTGCAAGCGCTGATGAGCCGATTCGAGTTGCTGATTGAACGCATCGAGCAACTAAAACGGCAAAATGCACTCCTAGTAGTTCAGGAAAAATCCTGGCGCGAAGAGCGCGCCCACCTCATCGAAAAGAACGAGATCGCCAAGCGCAAGGTCGAGTCGATGATTTTACGCCTGAAGGCCCTGGAGCAAGACTCATGAGTTCAAGCAATAGCGTCACCGTGCAGATCCTCGACAAGGAGTATTCGATCATCTGCCCGCCGGAAGAGCGCAACAACCTGGTCAGCGCCGCGCGCTACCTGGACGGCAAGATGCGCGAGATCCGCAGCAGCGGCAAGGTGATCGGTGCAGACCGCATTGCGGTCATGGCGGCGTTGAATATCACTCACGAGATGCTGCACCGCCAGGAGGATCGCGCCGATGCCCCAGTGAGTGGCACCAGCCGTGAACAGGTGCGGGACCTGCTGGAAAGGGTCGATCAGGCGTTGTCCGACGATGCGGGTACCAAAAACGGCTGAGATTGGTATACTGGCGCCACTCCCTGGGGGATGCGCCAGTCGGTTATGTCCCTGAGCCGATACGCACAACCACGGGGGTTGCACGCTGGGGCAGGTGTGCATGTCCGCCCGACGGAAAGCCTTAACGCCCCCTGCAATCTCCACCTTGAACTTTCGGGTTCAAGGGCTACACCGATAGCGGTCTTATCGGGGAGCCTGATTCCTCCTGCCGAGCGCTCAGCTGGGCAATCCGACACCTGGGATAACCAGTGCCATGACCGAAACTGCGTCGCTTTCCCGCCCCCAGCTTCGTCGCCTGCTTCGCAATGCCCGCCGCGCCCTGACACCCGCACAGCAGCACCAGGCCTCACGCGGCCTGTACCGCCAATTGGCGCAGCACCCCTTGTTTCGCCGCGCCCGGCATATCGCCCTGTACCTGCCCAACGACGGTGAAATCGACCCGCGCCTGCTGCTGCGCGAGGCTCAGCGCCGCGGCAAGCGCACTTACCTGCCGGTACTGCATGCCTGGCCGCGAACGCGCATGGTGTTCCAGCGTTTCGAGCAGGGCGAAAAACTCAAGCGCAACCGCTTCCGTATTCCTGAGCCATTGACCGACCGTCGGCGCCAGCGCCCGATCTGGTCGCTGGATCTGATCCTTTTGCCACTGGTCGGCTTCGATGAGGTCGGCGGGAGGCTGGGCATGGGCGGGGGGTTCTATGACCGCAGCCTGGCCTACCAGGCACGTCGCAAGACCTGGAAGAAACCATTGCTGCTGGGGCTGGCGCATGAGTGCCAGAAGGTCGAGCGACTGGCGCAAGCCAGTTGGGACGTACCGCTGCAAGGGACGGTCAGCGACCGCAGTTGGTACCTGGCGCCGACCTGAGCGGCGTTAGCGGGTAGTTCAGCGTTTCTGCAGGGTGGCGTCGACCGGTGTCTGATAGGCGGTATCCAGCTTGCGCTCCCAGATACCCTGGGCATAACCGGTGGTGACCACACCCAGGCCAAAGATGAAGACCAGGATCCACAGTAGATCCGGTTTGCGTTGGTTCATCGAAGAATGCCCCCCTAGGCATACGTTCAGGCTCGGCGACCTTCTAGGTGCCGCCGGAGCGTCTAGCTTTAAAATCGGCGCATTTTCCGACAACCTGAGTCGTCAACGCAAACGTTGACGCCAACCGGCTGTCGGTTTCGTGCAACAGGTTATTTCAAACCTTTTCAGGAGCAGTATCCATGGCCTATTGGCTGATGAAATCCGAGCCCGAGGAGCTCTCGATCGAAGACCTTGGCCGGCTGGGCGAGGCGCGCTGGGATGGCGTACGCAACTACCAGGCGCGCAATTTCATACGGGCCATGAGCGTAGGCGACGAGTTTTTCTTCTACCACTCCAGCTGCCCGCAGCCGGGCATTGCCGGTATCGCCCGTATCACCACGGCGGCCTACCCGGACCCGACGGCACTGGACCCGCAAAGCCACTACTTCGACGCCAGGGCCAATGCCGAGAAGAACCCGTGGAGCGCGGTAGATGTGGCCCACGTGAAAAATTTCCGTCAGGTGCTGGGGCTGGGTTTGCTGAAGCAGCAGAGTGCGCTGGCAGAGTTGCCGCTAGTGCAGAAAGGCACTCGGTTGTCGGTGATGCCGGTAACTGAAGAGCAGTGGGCGGCGATCATTGCGCTGGCGCGCTGAGCACGAGCAATCGCGACCAACTGCAGGAGCGGCCTTGTGTCGCGAAAGGGCTGCGCAGCAGCCCCAGGATTTCAGCTTCGCCGCTTAGAATGCCGGGGCTGCTACGCAGCCCATTCGCGACACAAGGCCGCTCCTGCAGGCTTCAACTTGAGCATGTTGCGTTATTGAACAATCAGGTTGTTGAACAGCAGATCCTCGACAATCGGCTTGCCCTCTTCCGACTCCATCACCTGCTGCACCTGCTTCAACGCTTCCTGGCGCAGCTTCTCCTTGGCGTCGACGTTGCTCATGCTGTCCACCGTCTGCTGGGTGAACAGTGCCACCAGCTGGTTGCGGATCAGCGGCTCCTGGTGCTTGACCGCAGCCGCTGCGGCGTCGCCCGTTACGCGCAGGGCCACATCGGCCTTGTACACACGCAGCTTGGGGCTGCCATCGAGGGCGTAGTTGCCGACGAAGGGCGGGCTCAGGGTGATATAGGAAACCTTCGGCTCCCCTTCCTTGGCTTCCTCGGCCATGGCCGCCGCTGGCAGCATCAGCGCCAGTACCATCAAGATCCACGCTTTCACGAATTCGCTCCTCAAAACAATTGGCGCCAGCTTACCCAGCATGCCGTTCAAACCCAAGCCCAGGCTTATGCCAGCACATCAGGGCGGGCCATGCTCGTTGACCCGGCAGACGACCCTCCTACACTTATCGGCCACTACACGCAAAGGAATAGCCCGATGAAAGCTGTGTTGTGCAAAACCCTGGGCCCAGCTCGTGACCTGGTGCTGGAGGACGTGGCCAGTCCGGTACCGAAGAAGAACGAGATCCTGCTCGATGTGCAGGCCGCCGGGGTCAATTTCCCCGACACGCTGATCATCGAAGGCAAATACCAGTTCCAGCCACCCCTGCCTTTTTCACCGGGTGGCGAAGCCGCTGGGGTGATCGCAGCGGTCGGCGAACGGGCTGGGGCCTTCAAAGTCGGCGACCGGGTGATGGCCCTGACCGGCTGGGGAGCATTTGCCGAGCAGGTGGCAGTGCCGTTCTACAACGTGATGCCAATTCCCGAGCACATGGATTTTGCCACCGCCGCCGCGTTCGGCATGACCTATGGCACCTCGATGCATGCATTGAAGCAGCGCGGCCAGCTGCAGCCCGGCGAAACCCTGCTGGTGCTCGGTGCCTCCGGTGGTGTTGGCTTGGCAGCGGTAGAAATTGGCAAAGCCATGGGCGCAAGAGTGATCGCCGCAGCCAGCAGCGCCGAGAAACTTGCCGTTGCCAAGGCCGCAGGGGCTGACGAAACGATCGACTACAGCCAGGCCAGCCTCAAGGAAGAGATCAAACGCCTGACCGGCGGCCAGGGCGTGGATGTGATCTACGATCCGGTAGGCGGTGAGCTGTTCGACCAGGCCGTGCGCGGACTGGCGTGGCAGGGCCGACTGCTGGTGGTGGGGTTTGCCAGCGGGACGATTCCGCAGATGGCGGCAAACCTGGTGCTGCTCAAGGGGGCCGCGGTGCTTGGGGTGTTCTGGGGGGCCTTTGCCCAGCGCCAGCCCGAGGACAATGCGGCGAACTTCCGGCAGCTGTTTGCCTGGCATACCGAGGGCAAGTTGAAACCGTTGGTGTCGAAGACTTATCCACTGGCTGAAGCCGGGGCAGCCATTGAAGAACTTGGGCAACGGCGGGCTGTGGGTAAGTTGGTGGTATTGGCCCAGTAAGGGTAGGTCTGGCCTCTTCGCGGGTGAACCCGCTGCCACAGAGACCGCGTAATATAGAAAGATTGCGCAGTGCCTGTGGGAACGGGTTTATCGAGGCGTCGAACCGCCGCGAAGAGGGCCGTGCAGGTTATGGCAGCGCCGGAACCGTGCCTCGAGGTTGCGATCCGGCATCTGATGGCTGCGCAGCGCATTCAGTGTCTGCTCGACATAATCCCGCGTGGTGCCGTAGCGCCCCTTGGCACTGGCCAGAATCTGGCTAAGCAACGTATCGGGCAAGTTGCCTGCATAACACGGCAAGTGCCGCTCCAGTACGAAGCCCAAGGCCTGTACCTTGCTGCCATCATCCAGTCGGCAGCTAAGCCAGTGCGGCCGATACGCCGGATAAGGCATTTCCCGCTGCCACAGGGCCATCAGCGAATCATCGAGGTTGCTGTCTTCAAGTCGGTAGGCAAAACCGCTGCAGGAGCCGCCGCGATCAAGGCCGAACACCAAGCCTGGCGTTTCCGGCGTACCGCGGTGCTCATGCGACCACAGGTACAACCCACGGTGATAACCATGCACTCGCGCCCGTTGGCGCTCCACCGAATTGCATTCCGGGCGCCAGATCAACGAGCCATAGGCAAACAACCAGACAGGGCCACCTTCGTGGCGAGACATGGTCATTTGCATGGAAGTGAGCAATTGCTCACGGGTGAGTTGCTGACCGAAGTCGAGCGCCGGAGGATAGGCAACTTCCCAGGACAAACTTTCAAGTGCCGACATAAGCTGCCGCCATTATTCCCTGTTTACTACGCATAAAGCGGGAGGCGCTGATGACGTGGCCTGTGCGGCCGCGCCAGCGGCGCTTGCAGTAACCATAGGATAGAAATACGCCAATACTCAAGTCCCATGAACAGAGTTTCATGCGCAGTTCCGACGACTGGGAAGTATTGTTTCGATGGCCGCGAAAGTTAATGGCCAAGGCGGTAACAATGACCGCCTTATACCCACTACTTCAAACTTCGGTTATTAAGCGCGTGGTGCGTAGGCAAACACATCGGCGCGCATGCGATGCGCATCCATGCCAGCCTCGACCAAGGCGTCGAGGGTGGCGTAGACCATGTTCGGCGAACCACTGGCATACACATGCACGGTATTGAGGTCTTTCACATCTTCACGCACCGCGTCGTGCAGCATGCCGCAACGCCCTTCCCAGCCACAGAGGTCACTGACCACTTTGTGCAAGAACAGGTTGGGCAAGCGCTCCCATTCAGCCCAATGCTCGATGCTGTAGAAGTCTTCCGGGCGGCGCACGCCCCAGTACAGGTGCACCGGGTGCTTGAAGCCCTGGGCGCGGCAATGTTCGACCAAGCTGTGCATCTGGCCCATGCCGGTGCCAGCGGCAATCAGCACCAGCGGCCCGTCAGGCAGCTCGGCGAGGTGGGTATCGCCGAATGGCATTTCGATCCGCGCCATGCGGTCACGCTGCAACTGCGCCAGCAACTGCAGCGCGCTAGCCTCGCGGCCCAGCACATGCAGCTCAAGCTCGCGCCCGGAATGTGGCGCAGAAGCCAGCGAAAAGGCCGCCGGCTTGCCGCCCTCGCGCTCGATCATCAGGTACTGCCCAGCATGGTAACGCGGCGGCTTGCCGGCTGGCGCCAGCAAGCGCACGCGCCAGACGTCGCCACCGACCTCGACGCATTCGCTCAGGCTGCACGCCAGTTTGCGCACGGGCAGCTCGCCCGGGGCCAGCACACCATCCCAGAGCAACACACAGTCCTCCAGCGGTTCGGCAATACAGGTAAACAACTCGCCATGGTCACGGACTTCACCGTCCTGACGCACGCTTCCTTCGACCAACAACGCGGCGCAGACATGGCAATTGCCATTGCGGCAGCTATTCGGGCAGTCATAGCCCAGCCGCCGCGCTCCATCCAGGATCCGTTCCCCGGGTTCAAGCGCCAGCACCGCCCCGGACGGCTGCAACGTTACCTGCATCAATCTATTCCCAACTGATCCCACAGCTCATCGATACGGCGGGTGACGGCCTCGTCCTTGACGATAACCCGGCCCCATTCGCGTGTAGTCTCGCCCGGCCACTTGTGCGTGGCGTCCAGGCCCATCTTCGACCCCAGCCCGGATACCGGCGACGCGAAGTCGAGGTAATCGATCGGGGTGTTGTCGATCATCACCGTATCACGCTTGGGGTCCATGCGCGTGGTAATGGCCCAGATCACGTCGTTCCAGTCGCGAGCGTTGATGTCGTCGTCGGTGACGATAACGAACTTGGTGTACATGAACTGTCGCAGGAACGACCACACACCCAGCATCACGCGCTTGGCGTGGCCTGGGTATTGCTTTTTCATGGTCACCACAGCCATGCGGTACGAGCAGCCTTCAGGCGGCAGGTAGAAATCGACGATTTCCGGGAACTGCTTCTGCAGGATCGGCACGAACACTTCGTTCAGTGCCACCCCCAGAATCGCCGGCTCATCCGGCGGCCGGCCCGTGTAGGTGCTGTGGTAGATCGGGTTTTGCCGGTGGGTGATGCGCTCGACGGTGAACACCGGGAAGCTGTCCACCTCGTTGTAATAGCCGGTGTGATCGCCATAAGGGCCTTCCGGGGCCATTTCGCCCGGGTGTATCACGCCTTCGAGGATGATCTCAGCGGTGGCGGGTACCTGCAGGTTGCTGCCACGGCACTTGACCAGCTCAGTACGATTGCCACGCAGCAGGCCGGCAAAGGCGTATTCGGAGAGGGTGTCCGGTACTGGCGTCACGGCGCCAAGGATGGTGGCCGGGTCAGCGCCCAGGGCCACGGCGACCGGGAACGGCTGGCCCGGGTTCTTTTCGCACCACTCACGGTAGTCCAGCGCGCCGCCTCGGTGGCTCAGCCAGCGCATGATCACCTTGTTGCGGCCGATCACCTGCTGGCGGTAGATGCCCAGGTTCTGGCGGTCCTTGTTCGGACCACGCGTCACAGTCAGGCCCCAGGTGATGAGCGGCGCCACGTCGCCCGGCCAGCAGTGCTGGATCGGCAACTGGCCGAGGTCGACATCGTCACCCTCGACGACCACTTCCTGGCACACCGCATCCTTGACCACCTTGGGTGCCATCGACACGACCTTTTTGAAGATCGGCAGCTTGGACCAGGCATCTTTCAGGCCTTTCGGCGGCTCGGGCTCCTTGAGGAAGGCCAGCAGTTTGCCGATCTCGCGCAGTTCGTCTACCGACTCGGCACCCATGCCCATGGCCACGCGCTCTGGTGTGCCGAACAGGTTGCCAAGCACCGGCATATCGAAGCCGGTGGGCTTTTCGAACAACAAAGCCGGGCCCTTGGCGCGCAGGGTGCGGTCGCAGACCTCGGTCATTTCCAGGACTGGGGAAATCGGAACCTGGATGCGCTTGAGTTCACCGCGCTGCTCCAGGCCACGGATGAAGTCGCGCAAATCGCGATACTGCATGCATGAGCCTCGTATTGGCCGTATCGGTCGGGGTGCAGAGTGTAGCGCCGATAGGGCAGCAATAGCCAAAGTACAGATAGCAAAAAGCCGGGTTTCCCCGGCTTTTCGTGTGGTACGACGTTCTTACTTGCGCTTCATCGACAAGAAGAACTCGTCGTTGGTCTTGGTCTGCTTGAGCTTGTCGACCAGGAACTCGATGGCGGCGATCTCGTCCATCGGGTGCAGCAGCTTGCGCAGGATCCACATGCGCTGCAGTTCGTCGTCGGCGGTCAGCAACTCTTCGCGGCGGGTACCGGAACGGTTGATGTTGATGGCCGGGAACACACGCTTCTCGGCGATACGACGGTCCAGGGGCAGCTCCATGTTGCCGGTACCCTTGAACTCTTCGTAGATCACTTCGTCCATCTTCGAGCCGGTTTCGACCAGCGCGGTGGCGATGATGGTCAGCGAGCCGCCTTCCTCGATGTTACGCGCGGCGCCGAAGAAACGCTTCGGCTTCTCCAGTGCATGGGCGTCGACACCACCGGTCAGTACCTTGCCGGAGCTCGGGATCACGGTGTTGTAGGCACGGGCCAGACGGGTAATGGAGTCCAGCAGGATGACCACGTCCTTCTTGTGCTCGACCAGGCGCTTGGCCTTCTCGATCACCATCTCGGCAACTTGCACGTGGCGGGTTGGCGGCTCGTCGAAGGTCGAAGCGACCACTTCGCCGCGCACGGTGCGCTGCATTTCGGTCACTTCTTCAGGGCGCTCGTCGATCAGCAGGACGATCAGGTGGCACTCTGGGTTGTTACGGGTGATGTTCGCCGCGATGTTCTGCAGCATGATGGTCTTACCGGCTTTCGGCGGAGCGACGATCAGGCCACGCTGGCCTTTGCCGATCGGGGCGCACAGGTCGATGACGCGACCGGTCAAGTCTTCGGTGGAGCCGTTGCCGGCTTCCATCTTCAGGCGCTTGTTCGGGAACAGCGGCGTCAGGTTTTCGAAGAGGATCTTGTTCTTCGCGTTTTCCGGGCGGTCGAAATTGATGGTGTCGACCTTCAGCAGGGCGAAGTAACGCTCCCCTTCCTTCGGTGGGCGGATCTTGCCGACGATGGTGTCGCCGGTACGCAGGTTGAAACGGCGGATCTGGCTTGGCGAGACGTAGATGTCGTCAGGGCCGGCCAGGTAGGACGCATCAGCCGAACGCAGGAAACCGAAACCATCCTGGAGAATCTCCAGCACGCCGTCACCCGAGATCTCTTCGCCGCTTTTCGCGTGCTTTTTCAGCAGGGCGAAAATCACGTCCTGTTTGCGCGAACGGGCCATGTTTTCGATGCCCATCTGTTCGGCCATTTCCAAAAGATCGGTAATCGGCTTTTGCTTGAGTTCAGTCAGGTTCATAAGGGGAATGACGTAATCATGTAAGAAGGGAGAATTAAGCTTTGGCTTAATGAGGCCGCGCCGCTTGATGGCGACAGGATCGCGTACTGATTCGAATTAGGGATGCTTCGGCGACGGCGTGCAGAGGGCACTGAAGAAGCAGTGCGAGGCCGAATGTAACACTTGCTTTTTTCTGCGTCCAGTGCTCTGAAAAAGAAAAAACCCCGCATTTGCGGGGTTTTTTCTTCACATCACAGGTGGGCGTCGAGGAACGCGGCCAGCTGCGATTTGGACAAAGCGCCGACCTTGGTGGCTTCGACGTTGCCGTTCTTGAACAGCATCAGGGTCGGGATGCCACGCACGCCGTGCTTGGCCGGGGTTTCCTGGTTTTCGTCGATGTTCAGCTTGGCGACGGTCAGTTTGCCCTCATAGGAGGAGGCGATGTCGTCCAGAACCGGAGCGATCATCTTGCATGGACCGCACCATTCAGCCCAGTAGTCGACCAGCACCGGGCCTTGAGCCTGCAGGACTTCGGCATCGAAGGTGGCGTCGGTGACGTGTTTGATCAGATCGCTGCTCATGGATATCTCCAGGGTCGTAAGCAAAAAAACGTGGCCCATGATAGCGGCACCCAGGCCCTACAGGAAGTCACGGACGATTGAGTGTAACTATAGTTGTGCAAGACACCACGAATCCAAACTGTCACACAAGTGTCATAGCATGGAATGGCACATTGCCTTGCATCAAGGCCCGGTGCGGTGCGCGTTGGCGTCAGCCAAGGATCGTGGCACGATTGCCGGGTTACCGACCGAGAACACACAGAATGCCGCATACCTCCGCGAAGAACCTGTCCCTGATCGCCGCCATCGACCTGGGCTCCAACAGCTTCCACATGGTCGTGGCCAAGGCTCACCATACCGAAATCCGCATTCTCGAGCGGCTCGGCGAGAAGGTTCAGCTGGCCGCCGGCATCGACGATGAGCGCAAGCTCAGCGAAGAAGCCATGGAGCGAGGCCTGGAATGCCTCAAGCGTTTTGCCCAACTGATCAACGGCATGCCGGCAGGCTCCGTGCGCATCGTCGGCACCAATGCCTTGCGCGAAGCGCGCAACCGCAACGAATTCATCCAGCGCGCCGAAGCCATTCTCGGCCACCCGGTCGAAGTCATCTCCGGCCGTGAAGAGGCACGCCTGATCTACCTCGGCGTGTCGCACACCCTGGCCGACACGCCCGGCAAGCGCCTGGTCGCCGACATTGGCGGCGGCAGTACCGAGTTCATCATCGGCCAGCGCTTCGAACCGCTGCTGCGCGAAAGCCTGCAAATGGGCTGCGTGAGCTTCACCCAGCGCTACTTCCGCGACGGCAAGATCACCCCGGCGCGCTACGCCCAGGCCTACACCGCCGCACGCCTGGAACTGATGAGCATCGAAAACGCCCTGCATCGCCTGACCTGGGACGAGGCCATCGGCTCGTCCGGCACCATCCGCGCCATCGGCGCCGCAATCAAGGCCGGCGGCCTGGGCAACGGCGAGGTGAATGCCGAGGGCCTGGCCTGGGTCAAGCGCAAGCTGTTCAAGCTCGGCGAGGCCGACAAGATCGATTTCGAAGGCATCAAACCCGACCGGCGGGCCATCTTCCCGGCCGGCCTGGCGATTCTCGAAGCCATTTTCGACGCCCTGGAGCTGCAGCGCATGGACCACTGCGACGGCGCCTTGCGTGAAGGCGTGCTGTTCGACCTGCTCGGCCGCCACCACCACGAGGATGTACGCGAGCGCACCCTCAATTCGCTGATGGAGCGTTATCACGTCGATCAGGGCCAGGCGGCACGCGTCGAACGCAAGGCACTGCACGCCTTCGACCAGGTGGCCAAGGCCTGGAAGCTTGAAGAAGGCAACTGGCGCGACCTGCTGGGCTGGGCGGCGAAAATTCATGAAATCGGCCTGGATATCGCCCATTACCATTATCACAAGCATGGCGCCTACCTGATCGAGCACTCCGACCTGGCGGGGTTTTCTCGCGACGAGCAGCAGATGATGGCGCTGCTGGTTCGCGGCCATCGGCGCAACATCCCCAAGGACAAGTTTTTGGAATTCGGCGACGAAGCCGTGCAGCTGATCCGCCTGTGCGTGCTGCTGCGCTTCGCCATCCTGTTCCACCACATCCGTGGCAACCAGCAGATGCCCAAGGTAGAGCTGCAGGCCGGCGAAGACAGCCTTGAAGTGGTGTTCCCTGAAGGCTGGCTGGAACAGAACCAGCTGACCCAGGCCGACTTCGCCAATGAGGCGGAGTGGCTGGCCCGGGTCGGCTTCGTCCTCAGCGTACGTTGAGGACCGGGTTGCTCAGGCGCTCCAGCAGGGTCGCCTGGGCACTGCGCGGGTTCTGGTTGCCGGTCGGGGTGCTGCGCACGTAGCGCCCGTCAGGCTGCAAGGTCCAGGCGTGGGTGTTGTCGGTCAGGTAGCCTTCCAGCTCCTTTTTCACCCGCAGCAACAACTTCTTGCCCTCGACCGGGAAGCACGTCTCGACGCGCTTGTCGAGGTTGCGTTCCATCCAGTCGGCACTGGACAGGTAGATCTGCTCTTCGCCGCCATTGAGGAAGTAGAACACCCGCGTGTGCTCGAGGAAGCGGCCGATGATCGAGCGCACCTGAATGTTGTGCGAAACCCCCGGAATGCCTGGACGCAGGCAGCACATGCCGCGCACCACCAGGTCGATCTTCACGCCCGACTGGCTGGCCTTGTACAGCGCCTTGATGACCTTGGCGTCGGTCAGCGAGTTGAACTTGGCGATGATGTGCGCGGGCTTGCCTTCCAGGGCGAACTGAGTCTCCCGGGCGATCATGTCGAGCATGCCCTTCTTCAGGGTGAATGGTGCGTGCAGCAGCTTCTTCATGCGCAGGGTCTTGCCCATGCCGATCAGCTGGCTGAACAGCTTGCCGACGTCCTCGGTGAGGGCGTCGTCGGAGGTCAGCAGGCTGTAGTCGGTGTACAGGCGGGCGTTACCGGCGTGGTAGTTGCCGGTACCGAGGTGCGCATAGCGCACGATCTCGCCCTGCTCGCGGCGCAGGATCAGCATCATCTTGGCGTGGGTCTTGAACCCGACCACACCGTAGATCACCACCGCACCGGCAGCCTGCAGGCGGCTGGCCATCTGCAGGTTGGACTCTTCGTCGAAGCGCGCGCGCAATTCGATCACCGCAGTGACCTCCTTGCCGTTACGCGCCGCATCCACCAAGGCGTCGACGATTTCCGAGTTGGCCCCTGAACGGTACAGGGTCTGGCGCACGGCGAGCACGTGCGGGTCCTTGGCGGCCTGGCGCAGCAGGTCGATCACCGGGGTGAAGGACTCGAACGGGTGCATCAGCAGGATGTCCTGCTTGCCGATCACGCTGAAGATGTTGTCCGCGTTCTGCAGCAGCTTGGGGATCGCCGGGGTGAATGGCGTGTACTGCAGCTCCGGGTGGCTGTCGAGGCCGGTGATGCTGAACAGGCGGGTCAGGTTGACCGGGCCGTTGACCTGGTAGAGCTCGCTCTCGCTCAGGCTGAATTGCTTGAGCAGGTAGTCCGACAGGTGTTTAGGGCAAGTGTCGGCAACTTCCAGTCGCACGGCATCGCCGTAGCGGCGCGAGAAAAGCTCACCGCGCAGCGCACGGGCAAGGTCGTCGACCTCTTCGGAGTCCAGCGCCAGGTCGGCGTTGCGGGTCAGGCGGAACTGGTAGCAACCCTTCACCTTCATGCCCTGGAACAGGTCATCGGCGTGGGCATGGATCATCGACGACAGGAAGACATAATTATCGCCTGGGCCGCCAACCTCCTCCGGCACACGAATCACGCGCGGCAGCAGGCGTGGCGCCGGGATGATCGCCAGGCCGGAATCGCGGCCGAAGGCGTCGACCCCTTCGAGCTCGACGATGAAGTTCAGGCTCTTGTTCACCAGCAGCGGGAACGGGTGGGTCGGGTCAAGGCCGATCGGGGTGATGATCGGCGCGATCTCGTCGCGGAAGTAACGGCGCACCCACGACTTGAGCTTGGGTGTCCAGTAGCGGCGACGAATGAAGCGGATGGCGTGCTTTTCCAGCTCCGGCAGCAGCACATCGTTGAGGATCGCGTACTGGCGCTCCACCTCGATGTGCACCAGCTCACTGATACGTGCCAGCGCCTGATGCGGCTGCAGCCCATCGGCGCCGGCCAGTTCGCGGGCGAAGTTGATCTGCTTCTTCAGGCCGGCGACGCGAATCTCGAAGAACTCGTCGAGGTTGCTGGAAAAGATCAGCAGGAATTTGAGGCGCTCGAGCAGCGGGTACGATTCGTCCAGCGCCTGCTCCAGCACACGGATGTTGAATTGCAGCTGGGAAAGTTCGCGATGAATGTACAGGCTGCTGTCGTCCAGGCTCGGGACGGCAATGGCCGGCGTCGGCGCAGGGGCCGGAGCGGCGACTTCGACCACCGGCTCGACGACCTCGGGCAGGTCTGGCGGGGTCTGTACCATCTGTTCGGGGACTGCCTGGGCGTCCTTGATCGCGACAGGGGTTAGCACTTCATTATTCATCTGACGTTCCTGAGGACGTTAACGCCCTATGATCAATTGAGCGGCAAGATAAGCGCCCATTATGACGGCTGTGTTACCGCTTCGCGCAAGCCGCGACTTAAGGCTGCCGGTATTGTCCGTGTAGGAATTGTTCACGTCGAGACACATTTGGACACTTTCACGAATGCGCGCGAAGGGGTAGGCTGCGCGTTCATTTCGCCAGCACCTCAGAAAATGCTCCAACAATTCCTGCAGGATTTCGGCTACTTTGCCCTTTTTCTAGGCACCTTCTTCGAAGGCGAGACCATTCTGGTACTTGCGGGATTCCTCGCGTTCCGCGAATACATGGACATCAAGCTGGTGGTTCTGGTGGCCTTCTGTGGCAGCTACGCTGGCGACCAGCTGTGGTACTTCATGGGCCGACGCCACGGGCGCAAGATCCTTGCGCGCAAGCCGCGCTGGCAGGCCATGGGTGACCGCGCGCTGGAGCATATCCGCCGCCACCCCGACATCTGGGTGCTGAGCTTCCGCTTCGTCTACGGCTTGCGCACGGTGATGCCGATCGCCATCGGCCTGTCTGGCTACTCGCCGCGTCGCTACCTGCTGCTCAACGGCATCGGCGCCGCCGTCTGGGCCCTGGTATTGGGCCTGGCGGCCTATCACTTCGGCGCTATCCTCGAAGGCATGCTGGGCAGCATCAAGAAGTACGAGCTATGGGTGCTCGGCGGCCTGTTGCTGCTGGGTGGCCTGCTCTGGCTGCGCCGGCGTTTTCGTACCCTGCGTGCCGAACGCCGCGCGGCGGCAGAAGAACAGCCCGCCAACGCTGAACAGCAGGTAAACACCGAGAAGCAGCCAGAACACGGGCACGACCACCGCTAAGCCGAGCGTGCCGGCCAGGTACAGCGCCGGCACCAGCGTCAGCAGGCGCGCCAGTTCCAGGCGCACCGCCCACGGCCGGTTTTCCAGGGCCGCACCCAGCACGAACAAGCCAAACGCCATCAGCGACCAACCCAGCACCAGCGCGGCGCTTGGCACACGCTCGGCCACGTCCATCAGATAACTGCCCAACGCGATGTAGACCGCGAACTGCACCGCCACGTACACCTGCCACGCCCGGCCCAGGGCAATCTCGAATTTGCGGAACAACGCCAGGTTCTGCTTCGCCTGCGGATAAGCTGCCGCGACATCGGCCGGGCGCCAGCCAGTGGGCATGAACCAGATGCGCAGCTTGTCCTTCCAGCTGCGCGTGCGGCGGGCATCGCTGTAAAGCTGGGCGTAGAACTGCAGGTTGGCCCACAGCGGATTCCAGCTGGCCAAGGGCGTGGTCACACCGAACACGACCGGCTCGGCCGGGTCTTCCTCCCTGAACGTGCCGAACAGACGGTCCCAGACAATGAACACGCCGCCGTAGTTGCGATCCAAGTAAACAGGATTCTGCGCATGGTGGACGCGATGGTTGGAGGGCGTGATCAACACCCACTCGAGCCAGCCAAGCTTGGGGATATGCCGGGTATGTACCCAGAACTGATACAGCAGGTTCAGCGACGCCACGGTGATGAACACCACGGGCGGCACGCCGATCAGCGCCAGCGGCAAGTAGAAGATCCACGAGAAGATGAAGCCGCTGCTGGTCTGGCGCAGGGCGGTGGTGAGGTTGTATTCCTCACTCTGGTGATGAACCGAGTGCGCCGCCCACAGGACGTTGCGCTCGTGCCCCAGACGGTGCAGCCAGTAGTAGCACAGGTCGTACAGCACGAAAGCAAGCAGCCAGACCCACATGGCATTCGACGGCAGACGCAGCAGCGCAAGGTGCTCCCAGGCCAGCGCATAGCTCAGCAGCCCGACCCCTTTGGTCAACAGGCCGGTGCTGGTGGACAGCGCGCCGGTGCTCAGGCTGTTGATCGAATCGGCAAGGGTGAAGTTGCGTTGGCCGCGCACGCGGTCGGCAATCAGCTCCACAGCGATCAGCACGAAGAAGAACGGCACGGCCAGCAGAATCAGGTCCATGGGCAACGCTCGATAGGGTTATCCACAGAGATTAGGATGCGCCCGGCGTAATCCCTATGGCCACATCTGCCAAACTAGACGACATTTAGCGCCTCGAAAATGGAGTAATGAGCATGACCAAGAAAGTAGCGGTGATTCTTTCCGGCTGTGGTGTGTACGACGGCGCGGAAATCCACGAAAGCGTGATCACCCTGCTGCGCCTGGACCAGCGCGGCGCACAGGTGCAGTGCTTTGCGCCGAACATTGCGCAGATGCACGTGATCGACCACCTGACCGGTCAGGAAATGCCCGAGTCACGCAATGTGCTGACCGAGTCGGCGCGAATCGCCCGTGGCGAAGTGAAGGACATCCGTGAGGCAAAGGCCGAGGATTTCGATGCGTTGATCGTGCCCGGCGGTTTCGGCGCGGCGAAGAACCTGTCCAACTTTGCCGTGGAAGGCACCGAATGCACGGTAAACCCGGACGTGCTGAGCCTGGCCGAAGCCTTCGCCGAAGCCTGCAAGCCGATCGGCCTGATCTGCATCTCGCCGGCGCTGGCGGCGAAGATCTATGGCCCGGGCGTGGTCTGCACCATCGGCAATGACGCAGGTACCGCGGCGGCGGTGGAAAAGATGGGCGGCAAGCACGAAGTGTGTGATGTGCATGACATCGTCGAAGACACCCAGCGCAAGCTGGTGACCACCCCGGCCTACATGGTGGCCAAGTCGATCAGTGAAGCCGCCAGTGGCATCTACAAACTGGTCGACCGGGTGCTGGAGCTGACACACGAAGGGGAGTGATCAGCCCTTGCCCAGGCGGGTGAGGATACGGTCCAGAGCATTGGCGAACGCCTGCTTCTCGCGGTCGCCATAGGGCGCCTGCCCGCCTCCGACCTGGCCCTGTTCACGCAGCTCGGTGAACAGGTTGCGCACCGCCAGGCGCTCACCCATGTTGCGTTCGTCGAACTCGCGGCCACGCGGATCCAGCGCGGCCACGCCCTTCTTGATCAGGCGGTCGGCCAGCGGTACGTCGCTGCAGATCACCAGCTCGCCAGGCACAGCGTGCTCGACCAGGTAATCATCGGCCGCGTCCATGCCGCTGGGCACCACGATCAGGCGGACGATCGAGAAGGCCGGCTTGGCAACGGCCTGGCCGGCAACCATGATGACCTCGAGCTGGCGCTTGAGGGCGAATTTGACGATCAGGTCCTTGGCTGCCTTGGGGCAGGCATCGGCGTCGATCCAGATGCGCATTGCATTTTTCCTCGAGAAAGCTGGGAGGGCTTTGCCCTCCTTTCGCGACACAAGGCCGCTCCTACAGGGAACGCGATCGTCTGTAGGAGCGGCCTTGCGTCGCGATGGGCCGCGCATCGGCCCCCAATCAGTTAGCTGTTGCCCGACGCTTCTCGCTCAGGCGACTACGCCCATACAACACCAGAATCGCCAGCAACGCCACCGCCTGCGCACTCAGCGAGTAAACATCGGGGTGAATCCCCAGCCAGTCGAATTCGAAGAACGCCATCGGCCGCGTGCCCAGCACGCCCGCCTCCTGCAGCGCCTTCACGCCATGCCCGGCGAACACGACCGACAGGGCACACAGCAGCCCGGCGTTGATGCTGAAGAACAGCGACAGTGGCAGCTTGGCCGACCCGCGCAGGATCACCCAAGCCAGGCCCACCAGCAGCACCAGCGCAGTGGCCCCTCCGGCGAGCACCGCCTGGTGACCCGCCGGGCCAGCCTGCAGCCACAGGGTTTCGTAGAACAGGATCACTTCGAACAGCTCACGGTACACCGAGAAGAACGCCAGCACGGCAAAGCCGAAGCGCCCGCCGCCACTGACCAGGCTGCTCTTGATGTAGTCCTGCCAGGCAGCCGCATGACGTCGGTCGTGCATCCACACGCCCAACCACAGCACCATCACGCTGGCAAACAAGGCCGTACTGCCTTCCAGCAGCTCACGCTGGGCACCGCCGACGTCGATCACATAGGCCGCCACGGCCCAGGTGGCAAAGCCTGCGACAAGCGCCAGGCCCCAGCCGATGTTGACGCTGCGCATGGCCGATTGCTGGCCGGTGTTGCGCAGGAAGGCCAGGATCGCCGCCAGAACCAGAATGGCTTCAAGACCTTCGCGCAGCAGGATGAGTAGGCCGGAGATGTAGCTCAGCGACCAGCTCAGGCCATCGCTGCCCAGCAGCTTGGCGGCCTGGTCGAGCTTGGTTTTCGCTTCGGCCAGACGCTGTTCAGCCTGGGCGACTGACAGGCCATCCTGCAGCGACTGACGGTAAGCCATCAGCGTCTTTTCAGTGCTCTTGCGCGCTACGGTATCGATGTTGTCCAGCGAGCTTTCAACCAGTTCGAAGCCTTCCAGATAAGCCGCTACCGACAGGTCGTAGGCCTGATCACGATCGCCTGCACGGTAAGCCGCCAAGCTCTTGTCCAGCGTGCTGGCAGTGTAAGCGAGCAACTGCGACGGGCCGCGCTTGACCTGCGGCGGCTGGGCACGCTGAGCGCGGAACGCCTCGACCAACGCAGCGCCTTCGTTGGCGGCGACTTCGGCCGGGGTCTGGCGGGCCAGATCAGCGATGTTCCAGGTCTTGTCGCCCTTGGCGGCTTCCGGCTTGGCCGTAAAACTGGCGACGTAGGCGGCCACGTCCCAGCGCTGGCGCTCATCCAGCTGATCGGCGAAGGACGGCATTTCTGTGCCGTCGATCCCCAGCGCCAGGGTGTTGTAAAGGTCGAACAGGCTCAACTGGTCGAGGCGTGCGGTGTCCCGCAGGTTGGCCGGTGCGGGTTCCAGGCCCACACCTGCCGGGCCATCACCGGCGCCGGTATCACCGTGGCAGATCGAGCAGTTCTGTGCATACAGCGACGCACCTCGGGCGGGGTCCGGGGTGATTACCGGGGCCTGGCTGACCTCGTAGGCCACCGCCAGGCGCGCACCCAACTGGCGGGCCTGCTTGGCTACCGCAGCGCCGTCCTGGCGCTGGTCGATGGCCTGGCGCAGCGCTTGCACGCCCTGCTGAAGCCCGGCTTGTTCGGCGTTGGCCGGCAGGCCTTTGACCAGGTCGGCCAGAACCGTGCTGAATTCCTGCTGCTCGCGGTATTCGCCGTCGTCGATGACCGTGCCGTTTTCCACGGTTGGCGGATAGTCGGCACCAATGTAGTCCAGTAAATGCAAGGCCTTGGCGGCCTCAGCGGGCGCTTCGGCCTGCGCCAGGGAACTGCACAGCGCCAGCAGCGGGCCGAGCAGTACAGCTGGCAACCAGGCGAGCAGACGGGAACGGGTTTTCATGGCCAGTCTCGGAGGGAATGCGAAAGAGAACATTGTTCACTTCCACTTTGCTTCGCTCAAGGGCTGGGGGTGGATTTCATGAAATATCTTGAGACTAATCAGATGAAGTGGGGAAAGGGATGACAGCCGGGCAATGCGTTCAATTCTCTTCAAAGAAGCGCGATCCCTGTGGGAGCGGGTTTACCCGCGAAGAAGTCGACGCGGTCTACGCGGGCAAGCCCAATCCCTGTAGCGATGCAAAAGGTTGTGAAGCCTATTGATGTACCTTGTTCAGCCCGCGTTCCATATCATCAATCAGGGCCTTGGCCATCTCGCTGAGAATCCGCGCCGCACTTCCAGCCACGCGGTCATTCTCCATTTCCGCTTCGGTGGTCAGGTGGCGGATGCAGCCGAGCAACACCGAAAGCTGCGAGAACGCATGGTCAAAGGGCACGTTGGGCTTGAGGCTGAACAGATCGAAGGTCTCAATGCCTGCTGTTACTGCATCTTGTGGATAAGTGCTCATCCTGTCGCTCCTTGCTTTAGATGGGGAGGTCCGAATGGTCGGCCAAGGCAGAAACCATTCGGCATAGCAGACGGATGTTCATGGCCATGGCATCGCGTTGTGGGCCTGGTTCGCTGTCCAGCAGGACGCTGTAGGTTTGCTGCACGGTAAGGGTCAAAGCATGGACCAGCGAGTCGCATTGTTCGGTGCTGGGCGGGGTGATGAACGAGAAGCCAGGGATGTCGAGTTGAGGCATAGAGGATGAAGGTGGGTCGGGTACGAGCTTTTTCATGTCGGAACTCCGTATGAGAGATGGAACTGCTCTCCTCTTCGTCTCACGGAATTGGGTGGCAGTCGTGCACGGTGTGAGACCCGGGACATACGGTAACCCCGGCCAGGCCAAAGCCTGTCCGCACACGACCGCCATGAAGCGGTGCTACCGAATGTAAACCGGGTGTCTCACGCCCGATCGCCTTGCGAGGCGACCCAGGGACAGTAGTCCGGGAGCACTTCCCAGCCAAGACAGCACCTTCCGACAGGTGCCGTAGGATAATTCGACATGGAACCCGAATTGAAGCATTTGGTTTCAGGTTCGGAAATATCTGACAGCGCAGGTAGACTGGCCAGCGCTAACAATGCTGGCCAGCGCAAGGCCAACCCGAAGCGAATCAATTGCCCGAACTATGCTGCCTTCCCTTTCACCGTGAAATCTACTTCCAGATCAGCATTGGCCAGCAGGTTTACCAGGGCATCCAGTGAAAATTTATCAATCTTGCCATTGAGCAACTCGCTCAAGCGCGGTTGAGTCACTCGCAACCGCTTTGCTGCATCTTTCTGCGGAAGATCCCAGGCTCGCACAGCCTTGGTCAATTCGCGCATCAGCTTCGAACGCAGCCGGAGGTTCTCGGCCTCTTCAGGCGAATCAACCAACACGTCCCAAACCGAGGTAGATCGCTCGTTTGCCATCGTTGAATCTCTCCGTTTTAACTCAGCGACTTGAACCGGGCTCTTGCCAAGTCGATGTCGCGTCTTTCAGTCTTCTCAGTAGTCTTGCGAAACGCATGCAGGACATAGATGGCTTCAGGGCGGCTAATGACATAAAAAACGCGAAAAGCGCCGTCTTTGCATTTGATGCGAATCTCCCGTACGCCTTGTCCTACCGTTTCCACAGGCTTCCAGTCCGCAGGCTCCTCGCCTGCCTGAATCAAATCCAGTTGGTACCCAGCTCGCTGTCTAGCTACCAGCGGAAAACTGCGTACGTCCTCTTTACTGCTGCCCACCCACTCGATGGGTTTCTCATCGACCCGCATGCAGATCCCCCTATGCCGTCGATCCAGACGCTTGATGTGCAATTCATGACTCGCCCTTTCCAAGGCACTGAATCACACTGCTCCATCCGTCCGTCTCACAAGGCTTGGCTGAACATGCAGGAAGCTGCAGATCAAAAAATATATCCATATCGATATAAATTCAAGCCAGGGAACTGCACCCGGACCAATGCGTGCGGCGCAGGAAGTAAACAGAAGGAATGAATTGCGAAAGGGTCAATGCCTTTGGAAAGGAGACCCGAGGACATTATTCCGGGAAGACTTTTCAGCCAAGACAGCTGCTTCCGACAGGCCCAGTAGGATAGTTCGGAGGGAGATCAAGACTGAGGGATTTGATTCAGGTCCAAAAAAGTGATACCCCTCAAGTGCTCGAGGCATACTTGTGGGAGCCTGTAGAACCGCTCCCACAACGACCGCAATCTCAGTGCTTGGCAGTTTCCTTCCACCCCCCACCCAACGCCAGGAACACGCCAATCTGCCCCAACGCCACCTGGCTGTTAGCCGCCGCCAGCTGCGAGCGCATGTCGGTGTAAGTCCGCGTCGCCTGCAAATCCGCCAGGAACGACTCACGCCCTGCCTGGTAATACCGGTGCGTCTGGTCCGCCGCTTCCTTCGCCGACTTCTCCGCCTCGGCCAGCGCATCACGCCGGTCAAGCAAGGCGCTGTACTGCGCCAAACGGGTCTGGGTTTCGCGAATGGCGTTCAACACCACCCCATCAAAATGCGCCAGCGCCGCCTGGGTCGAGGCTTCGGCCATGCGAATGCGGGCGCGGGTGCCGTTGGTCGGGATGCTCCAGCTGATCTGCGGGCCAAAGCCCCAGCGGTTTGTCGACGGATCACCGAGGTCCTCGAGGATACCGATGGTGCCGACCTGAGCCCCGATGCTGATATCCGGATACAGCGCACCGGTCGCCACACCGATCTCGGCGGTGGCCGCCGCCAGCTGGCGTTCGGCCTGGCGCACGTCGGGGCGGCGCTTGAGCAGCGCCGCACCGTCGCCAACCGGCACCAGCTGGTTCAGCTGTGGCAGCTCGGCGCAGTCAGCGGTGCCGGCAGGTAACTTATCCACAGGCTTGGCCAGCAGCGCTGCCAGGGTGTACAGGCCGGTCTCGCGCTCGGCTTTGAAGCGCGGCAGTTCGGCACGCAACGACTTGAACTGGGTCTGCGAGCGGGTGACCTGGGTTTCGTCGCCACGGCCGGCGTCACGCAGGCGCTGGTTGAGCTTCACGCTCTGCTCCTGCAGGTCGAGCGACTCGCGGGCGATGTGGTATTCCTCGTTGGCCGAGCACACCTGGGTGTAGGCCTTGACCACGTCGGCCACCAAGGTAATGCGCGCGGTGTCGGCGGCGGCCTGCACCGCGTCGGCGTTGGCCTTGGCGGCCTCGGTGCCGCGCTTGAAGGTGCCCCACAGGTCGAACTGGTACGAGGCACTGATGATCGCCTCGCCGATGTTGGCCACCGGTACCTTCTCCGGCAGCAGGAAGGCCTGGCCGGACTCCTGTAGGCGCTGGGCGCCGGCCTTGATGCCGCCATTGAAGCCACCCTGGGACTCAGCCACTTCGACCTGTGCACGGGCCTTGGCGATGTTCGCCGCAGCGACGCGCAGCTCTGTGTTGGCGCTCAGCGCCTGGCGCACCAGTTCGTTGAGGCGCTGATCCTGATACAGCTGCCACCAGTCCTCGGGCACCGGCGCCGACACCACGCTGTCGGCATCCTGGCGCAGCGGGCCGTTGAGGTCGCTGCGTTGCACCGCCGCGTCCTTCGGTACTTGGTAATCGGGGCCGACCATCATGCAGGCCCCCAGGGACAGGCAGAACCCCGCCAGGATCAGCTGCTTCATGGGCGCTGGCCCTCGAGGATCGACACCGTGGCAGTGCGCCCGGCGATCATGCGGAAGTCTTCCGGCACTTCGTCGAAGGCGATGCGCACCGGAATACGCTGGGCCAGGCGCACCCAGCTGAACGCCGGGTTGACGTTGGGCAACAGGTTGGCACCGCTGCTGCGGTCACGGTCTTCGATGCCGGCAGCGAAGCTCTGCACGTGGCCGCGCAGACGGGTGTTGTCGCCCATCACGCGGATGTCCACTGCGTCGCCGATGTGGATGCCACCCAGCTTGGTTTCCTCGAAGTAGCCATCGACGTGGTACGAGGCGCTGTCGACCACCGACAGCACAGGGTGACCCGCGCTGACGAATTCGTGGTCGCGCGGGGCGCGGTCGTTGAGATAACCATCCACCGGGCTGCGCACCACCGAGCGATCCAGATTGAGCTGGGCAGTGTCGACCGCCACCTGGGCCTCGCTGACCGCCGAGCGGGCGCGGGCCTCGCGGGACTGGCTCTCTTCCAGCTGCTCGGCCGCCACCAGGTTGCCGAGCTTGCGGTTACGCT
The DNA here is from genome assembly GCF_002759075.1 of Pseudomonas sp. 382. Taxonomy (NCBI): domain Bacteria; kingdom Pseudomonadati; phylum Pseudomonadota; class Gammaproteobacteria; order Pseudomonadales; family Pseudomonadaceae; genus Pseudomonas; species Pseudomonas sp. 382. Next base: position 10,049 of record NZ_PEMX01000007.1, on the reverse strand, counting down.
GCGCTTCGCGGGACGCCTGGGCCAGGGTTTCCTGGCGCTCGCCGAGAGTCGCCTTGGCCTGGCGCAACGCCAGGGTGAAGCGGTCCTGGTCGATGGTGAACAGCACGTCGCCGCGCTTGACGGTCTGGTTGTCGCGCACCTCGACCTTCTGGATCAGGCCGGACACGTCCGGGGCGATCTGGATCACGTCGGCGCGGATGTGCCCGTCGCGGGTCCAGGGGGCGAACATGTAGTACACCACCATCTGCCACACGAGCACGGCGGCGAAGGTCACTACCAGCAAGGTCAGGACCACACGGCCCAGGGTCAGCAAAGGTTTTTTCATGGCAGCATCAGGCTTCGGCAAAAGTGGTCGACCGCGCCCAGCAGCACGGCGTACAGGGCAACGTTGAACAGCGCCCGGTGCCAGACCAGGCGGTAGAAATGCAGGCGCACCAGCACCGCGTGCACCCCCAGGAACAGCAGGTAGGTGCCAAACATCATCACCAGCAGCGTGGGCAGGAATACCCCGCTGATATCCAGTTCACCGATCACAGGGGCGCTCCGTCCAGGCCGGGGGGCAGTTGCGGTTGTTCGGCAGGCTCGAGCATCACCTCGACACCCGGCAGCAGCGCCAGGCGCAGGCCTGCCAGGGCATGCAGCAAGTGGGTGCGGGCATCGCCGCGTTCGTACAGTTCATCCAGGTTCAACGACAGGCGTGCCCGCTCCATGTTGCGCAGCAGTGCGGCTGGCGCGTGCAGACGTTCACCGGCCCGCAGGCAGGCGGCGTAGTGCGCGCCGACCTCCTCGATCACCGTGCCCAGGCGTTCGCGGGCCTGCTGACCGGCCCGCGGCAGGTAGGCCAGCAGGTCGAGAAGGTTAAGCCCGACGCGCAGGTCGCGCAGTGCCACCCCGCTGTCCTGGCCGGTCTGCGACAGGCGGGGCAGGTGCTGCATCAAGCGGTCGAGCATCTGCACGCCGAGTTGGCGGTGCTCGGCCAGGGTCGCCGGCTCGGTCATTTCGACGATGTCGCGCCAGGCAAAGCGGGTCATGCGCTTGGCCGCCAGCTCCACGCCGAACGGGCGCATCACCAGGGTCCAGATGAAAGCGAACAGTAGGCCGGCCGGGCCCGCCAGGTTGGAGTTGAGGAAGGTCAGGAAGTCGGCGTCATAAGCACCCTGGATGCTGATGAAGGTCGAGGTGTTGACGATGGTCAGCAAGGTGCCGAGATAGAAGCGCGGCTGCACGGTGAGGGTGCCGACACAGATGAACGGGATCGCGAAGGCCAGCACCAGCATCGGGAAGTCGTGCAGGTTGGGCAGCACCAGGAACAGGTACAAGCTGGAGAAGATCACCGACATCAAGGTCCAGAAGAAGAACCGGTAGATCTGCGGCGCCGGGTCGTCCATGGCGGCGAAGAAGCTGCACGACACCGCGGCGAGGATCACCGCACTGGCGCCGTCGTTCCAGCCCAGGCCGATCCACAGCCCGCAGGCGACGACAATCGCCAGCACCGTGGAGACCACCGAGTAGAGCATCAGGCCGCGGTCGAAGAATGCGGTCAGGCGGCCCAGCCGCCAGTGGCGGTAGACCGCGCGCCAGGGTTTGGGGTCGTCGCTGCGCAGGGCATGCTGCAGGGAGCAACAGTCCTGCCACAGGTCGGCCCATTCCGTCAGGCGGTAAAGTGCGTTGGACAGCAGCAGCTCGGCACGCTGATCGAGCGCGGCGGCGCCGGGCTGCAAGCGGTCGATCTGCTCGTGCAAAGCCGTCCAGCGCGAGACAGACGCGCTGTCGGCGGTGCCCTTGAGCCATTCGCGGGCGGCATCCAGCACTGGCTGGAGCTGCGCGTAATGGAGCGGGGCGCGGCCTTCGAGGGCGATCAGAGCGTCGTCAAGGGCATCAATCACCGGCAGCAGATGGATCATCCGCCCGCGCAGCTCGCGGGCATTCTTCAGGGTGTGCGGGCCGGCACCTTCGTGGCCGAGCTGGCCGATCATCAGCTCCAGCGAGTTGAACGTGGTGACCATCGCTGCACGCATGCCTGCGACCTTGTCGGCGCTGGCTTCACGGGCGAGGTAAATGTCGCTGTAGCGGATCGCTTCGGTGAACCAGTTGCCGGTGGCACCCACCACCACCGGGGCCAGCCGGCGCGGCCAGAAAATCGCACCGACCACCGCCGCGCAGACGATCCCCAGGCAGATCTCCTGGGCCCGGGAGGACGCCACGTCGAACACCGCCAGCGGGTTGTCGACCACCGCCAGGGCAATCATCGGCAAGGTGTAGCCGGCCAGCATCAGCACGTAATTGTTGGCCGTGCGCACGTTCAGCGAGAGGAACAGCAGGGTGCCGGTCCACAGGGCGATGGCGATGCTCAGCAACAGCGGTGACTGCACCAGCGGCGGCACGAAGAAGATCGCCCCGGCAGCACCGAGCAGCGTCCCCACGGCACGATACAGCGCCTTGGAGCTGGTTGGGCCGACGAACGGGCTGGAGACAATGTAGACGGTGGCCATCGCCCAATATGGACGCGGCAACTGCAGCAGCAGGGCAATGTACAGGGCGATCATCGACGCGGCGAAGGTACGTACGCCGTAGAACCAGTCGCGGGCCGGTGGCACCGAGCTGAAGAAACCGTTCATGCCGCCCCGCCCGCAATGCCCAGGCCAGCAGCCTCGAAGGCACGCAGCACGCGCAATGCGGCCAGCAGGTCCGCCTCGTCGATCCCCTGCAGCACGTCATGGCGCACGCGCACCAGTTCGGCTTCGATCGCTTCGGCCAGGCGACGGCCTTCGGCAGTCAGGCTCAGGCCCTTGGCGCGGCGGTCCAGCGGGTCCTCGCTGCGGCAGACCAGGCCAGCCTTGCACAGTTGGTCGAGCAGGCGCACCAGCGACGGGCTTTCCAGGCCGGCAGCCTGGGCCACGGCCACCTGATGCACGCCATCGCCCAAGCGCACGATCATCAGCAACGGTGCGGCGCAGGCCTCGGAGATACCGTAGCCGATCAACGCGTTGTGGCAGATGCGCCGCCAATGGCGAGCGGCAACCACCATGCCGCTGCTGACCTGCAGGCGCAAGGAGTCAATGGACATGTGGGGAACCAAGGATATTCATAGTTTGCTAACTATCAATATACGCCTGTGCCTCCCCCTGTCGTCAACCGTGTGCGACGGAGGACCTCATGAATTCATGTTCATTCAGGGCTGAACCTGGTCTTCCAGCTTCATGGTCAGTGCCAATGTGCTGCCCATCTGCACCGCGCGATCACGCCAATCCAGATAGCGCGCTTCATCGCGGCTGCTGAAATGTACCGCCAACTCTTCGGCAGCCTGCATGACTCCGGCTGCAGCCGCCAGTTCCAGCCAATACAACGCGGCCTTGACGTCAGCGTCCACATGCAGACCATGCAGCAAGCGGTAGCCCACCTCGAATCGGCAGCGCGCCTCGCCGCGTTCGGCGCCGCGCTGAAACCATTGATAGGCCTGGACCAGGTCCACCTGCCAGCCCAGCGCGGCATCGCAGACCTCTTCTTCATACAGGTCGCCCAGCGCGGCAGCGGCATGCAGCATGCCGCGCTCAAACGCTTGGCGATAACATTCCTCGGCCTGGACATAGGAAGTTGCAACGCCCTTGCCGAAGTAATGCTGCTGCCCGAGGTTGAACCAGGCCGCCGCATTGCCCTGCAGCGCCGCCATGCGCAGCAGGTGCCCGGCCAGCGCGGTGTCGGCGCGCCAGTACTTGCCGTTGAGCCAGATCCAGCCCAGGTCGTTGAGTGCTGCGACATTGCCGGCCAGCGCCTGCTGGCGCAGGTCCAGGTATACCGCCTGCAGGTCGTGCGCTTCGTCCAGTCGGTTGACCAGCAACGCACGCTGGCTGGGCTGCCCTACCCCGGCAAACAGCCGCTGTCGCCTGCCGGCGGGTGTCGGTGGGCAAATGACCTGCTCAGGCAGAAGACGGGCGAGCAGCGAATGGATATTGCTGACAGCAGACATGTTCATCCTCATTGAACGACCCACAGGCCCGACCGCGGCTGTGATGAGGCGTGATTCTGCGCGACGTCACGTCAAAACCTGTCGCGGACGATTCAAGGCAAGGCAACCAATTGCGCATTCCTTGATCTGAACGAGTTATGGCTAATTGCCATGACCCGTTCGAGCCGCCATCCTGTTGCGGCAAGCCTAGACAAGGACGTTACCTTTTGCCGTTCGCCACCACCCGCGCCACCCTCAGCCGTCAATGGGCGCTGCTGCGCCAGTTACCCAGCCGTTCTCCAGGTATCACCAGTGCCGAACTGGTATGGCGCCTGCGCGATGTGGGCTTCAATGTCAGCAAACGTACGGTGGAACGGGACCTCAACGAGCTGTCGCTGATCTTTCCGCTGGACCGCAATGACAAGAGCATTCCGTTTGGCTGGCACTGGTCGGCGAACTCTGCTGGCGAGCTGCGGGGTAATTTCGATTTGCAGGGATTTTTGCGTGGTGATTCGCTTCAGCCTGGGCAAGGTGCAGGAATCGAGATGCAAGCTTGGGTCAGCGATCCATTGGCCAAGCAGTTGCGTGAAGCGCCGTTGAGCATGGACATGCAATTGACGGCGCTGGACCACGGGCATCGGCTGCGGGCCACGGTGGAAGATGGCGGGCCATTGCGCTGGTGGGTGCTGAGCCAGGGCGACGGCGTGGTGGTCGAAGAGCCGCAGGCACTGCGCGAAGAGATCGCCAGGACCTTGAGCAATGCGGCTGCACAGTACATGAATTAGTCGCCTGTGCTGGCCTCTTCGCGGGCAAGCCCGCTCCCACAGGGATCGCGCAGGTCCTGAACACTGTGAAGTACCTGTGTGTGCGGGCGTGCCCGCGAAGAGGCCGGCACAGGAAAACTACCGCTGCATGCCCCACCGCCGAACAGTCAACCGCTCCAGGGTATTGAACACCAGCCCCTCGACCAGCAAGCCGATCAGGATCACCACCGCCAAACCGGCAAACACCTTGTCGGTATACAGCTCGTTGCGGTTCTGGAAGATGTACCAGCCCAGCCCGCCCTTGCCGCTGCTGGCACCGAACACCAGTTCGGCGGCAATCAGGGTGCGCCAGGCGAACGCCCAGCCGATCTTCAGCCCCGAGAGGATCGACGGCAACGCTGCCGGCACCAGGATGTGCAGGACCAGCCGCAGCCCTTTCAGGCCGTAATTGCGCCCGGCCATGCGCAAGGTTTCCGATACCCCGAGAAAGCCCGCATAGGTATTCAGCGCCAGCGCCCACAGCACCGAATGCACCAACACGAAAATCAGGCTGTTGTCACCCAGCCCGAACCACAACAGCGCCAACGGCAGCAGGGCAATCGCCGGCAACGGGTTGAACATCGAGGTCAGCGTCCCCAGCAGGTCGCGACCGAGCTGGGTCGACACTGCCAGGCTGGTCAGGCCGAAGGCCAGCACGATGCCCAGCAGGTAACCCTTGAGCAGGATCACCAGCGACACGCCGACCTTGGCCGGCAGTTCACCACTGAGCAGTCCGTCCCACAGTGCCGCAGCCGTCTGCAGGAAGGTCGGCAGCAGCAGGTCGTTGCCCTGGTAGCGGGCGATCGCTTCCCACAAGGCGGCGATCACCACCAGGATCACCGCCTTGCGCAGCCAGCCGTGCTGCCACAGGCGTTGGGCCAAGGGTAGATTGCGTTCCACAGGCACGCTGAGCAAGGGCTCCAGCTGCACCTCGTATTCCTGGCGTACAGGTGTAGGGGTCATGGCTGAAGCTCCTCAGTAGGCGATGCGAATGTCGTTGAAGCCCAGGTCATCGGCCGGCTCAGGGGCTTCGGCCTCGTCGAACAGCAAGCGATGGATGCGCCGCGCACTGGCCTGGAAATCGGCAGCGCCGAGGCTGCCGAGGTCGTACTGGTGGCTGTGCACCTCGGCACGTACCCGGCCTGGGTGGGGCGACAACAACAGGATACGGTTGCCGACCACCAGCGCCTCCTCGATGGAATGGGTGACGAACAGCAAGGTGAAGCGCACTTCCTCCCACAACAGCAGCAGTTCTTCCTGCATCTTGCGCCGGGTCAGCGCATCGAGCGCGGCGAACGGCTCGTCCATCAGCAGGATCTTCGGCTGGGTCGCCAGCGCCCGGGCGATCGCCACGCGTGCCTTCATCCCGCCCGACAGCATGTGTGGGTAGACATCGGCAAAGGCGGCCAGGCCGACCTTGTCCAGGTAATGCAAGGCCCGCTCCTCGGCCTCGGCGCGCTTGAGCTGGCCGGACACCAGCAGTGGGAACATGACGTTCTCTTTCACCGTCTTCCAGGGCGGTAGCTGGTCGAACTCCTGGAACACCACGATGCGGTCAGGGCCGGGGCCGTTGACCGGCTGGCCCTGCAGCAGGATCTGCCCTTCCTGGGGGGCGATGAAACCGGCCACGGCCTTGAGCAAGGTCGACTTGCCGCAGCCTGATGGGCCCAGCAGGACAAAGCGGTCAGCGCGATCGACTTCGAAGCTGACCTGGTGGGTGGCCCGCACCACGCGTTGCGCGGTGCGGTATTCGAGGCTCAGGCTGTCCACCTTGAGCAACGGCGGTGTAGCGATACGGCTCAGGTTGCTGGCCGTGTGGCCTGGCAAAGGGGCGGTCATGGTCGGTCAGCTCCCCTGCAGCGGGCGTTCATCCTGGAAGAAGTAGTCCTTCCACGATGCCGGCTTGTGCTTGATGGCGCCAACCCGATACAGGAACTCGGCCAGCTTGTAGGTGTTCTTCGGCGTGACGGTGAATTCGTACTGCGGGTTGTCGATCAGCTTGATCAGCGCGTCGCGGTCGATCTTGGCCTTGGTCACGCGGATGTAGGTATCCGCTGCGGCGGCCTTGTCGTTCTGGGCGAAGTCCGCCGCCTCGGCCAGTGCGTCGACGAAGGCCTTGTAGGTCTTGGGGTTGTCGTTGCGGAATTTCTCGGTGGCGAACAGCAGGGTCGGCGAGTTGGGGCCGAGCAGGTCATAGCTGTTGAGCACCACATGCACGTTCTTGTTGGCCAGCGCCTGGTCCTGGAACGGCGGGTTGGAGAAGTGCCCGTTCAGTTCGGTACCGCCGGCCAGCAGCGCGGCGGTGGCATCCGGGTGCGGCACGGCCAGGGTGTACTTGTCGAGGCGGTTGTATTCCTTGTCGCCCCACTGCTGGGCGGCGGCGTATTGCAGGAAGCGAGACTGCACCGAAACACCTACCGCAGGCACCGCAATGCGGTCCTTGTCAGAAAGGTCGGCGATGGTCTTCACGTTCGGGTTGCTGCTGACCAAGTAGTACGGGAAGTTGCCCAATGAGGCTACGGCCTTGACGTTCTGCCGGTCCTTGGTACGGTCCCACACGGTCAGCAGCGGGCCGACCCCGGCACCGGCGATGTCCACCGAACCGGACAGCAGCGCGTCATTGATCGCCGAGCCGCCAGACAGCTGGGCCCAGTCGACCTCGATGTCGATGCCCTGCTGCTTGCCGTGCTTCTCGATCAGGTGCTGGTCACGCACCACGTTGAGCAGCAGGTAGACGATGCCGAACTGCTCGGCGATGCGGATCTTGCCTTCGGCTTGTGCCACGGCGGGGGCCGCCAGGCTGCCGACGACCAGGCTGGCGCCCAGGCCGATGCTTGCCGCCAGGCGGCTGATGGATTTGCGCATGATGAATTCCTCAGTCGTCAGAACGGGGCATCGCCCTGGATGGTGGTGCGGAACAGTTTGCGGCGCAGGTGCGCCGGGCAACCGGTGGCCAGGTGAATCAGTGAACGGTTGTCCCAGAACACCAGGTCATGGGGTTGCCACTGGTGACGGTAGATGTTCTGTTCGAGCACGCTCAGCGCGTACAGCTGTTGCAGCACGTCGCGGCTTTCGTCATCCGGCAGGCCGACGATGCGGGTAGTGAAGCCTTCGCTGACGAACAGCGCCTTGCGGCCGTTTTCCGGGTGGGTACGCACCACCGGGTGGATGACTTCCTTCACCTGCGCGAGCTGCTCGGCGGTCAAGGTCGGGCGCCAGTTGCCTTCGAATTTGGTTTCGGCGTAACGGGCGGTATAGGAGTGAGCGGCACTGCGGCCCTCGACCACTTTGCGCAGGGCTTCGGGTACCGCATCCCAGGCTTTGTGCATGTCGGCGAACAGGGTGTCGCCGCCTTCGCTGGGAAGCTCCTGGGCATGCAGCATGGAGCCGAGGCTCGGCAGCTCCTTGTACGACAGGTCCGAGTGCCAGAACTTGCCGGCATCGCCAAGGCCGATATTCTGACCGTTCTCGATGATGTTGGAGACGATCAGGATTTCCGGGTGGCCGGCAAGCAGAAACTGCTTGAGCACATGGATCTGCAACTCGCCAAAGCGGCGGCTGAAGGCGATCTGTTGTTCCGGGCTGATGCGCTGGTCACGGAACACCAGCACATGGTGGTCGAGGTGGGCGCGATGAATACGGGCGAAATCCTCGGCGCTGACCGGCCTGGCCAGGTCCAGGCCAATGAGCTCGGCGCCGACGGCACCGGAGAAAGGGCGGATTTCGAAGGTTTGCGGCTGGGCGCTGTCGATGGTCGACAAGGCGTTCGAGGCGGCTGGCATGTGTCACTCCCACGCAGTGCGCGACTTCAATGGCGCGCAACGATCAGAAACGCACGGGGATTACCCGTGTGGGTTCAAGTCGTGCGGCGCATCGATTGGTCGACGGGTACGCAGTGGGAGCGACTATAGGGGTATAAGAAAAATAATTTAAATATCTTTAAAGAATAAAGATATGAAGGGTTGTGGTGCCTGATTTTGGTGCTCGAACCATGCACTGCCCTTGTAGGAGCGGCCTTGTGTCGCGAAAGGGCCGCAACGCGGCCCCAGCAATCTCTGCCTCTGTGCTGATACCCCTGGGGCCACGTTGCGGCCCTTTCGCGACACAAGGCCGCTCCTACAGGGGCGCGCGCCTGCGTCGGGCTTACCGCTCGCGCAGAGCCTCGTCGCGGGCCTTCATGATCGGCTTGAGCAGGTAGCTCATGATGGTCTTCTTGCCGGTCATGATGTCTACCGTGGCGACCATCCCGGGGATGATCAGCAGCGGCTTCTGGTCGGTGCCCAGGTGGCTCTTGTCGGTGCGCAGCCTGATCAGGTAGTAGGTGGTCTTCTTGTCTTCGTCGGTGATGGTGTCGGCGCCGATCTGTTCAAGCTTGGCCTTCAACCCACCGTAGATGGTGTAGTCATAGGCGCTGAACTTGATGGTCGCTTCCTGCCCCGGGTGAAGGAAGGCGATGTCCTTGGGCAGGATCTTGGCCTCGATCACCAGCGTATCGTCCAACGGCACGATCTCGATGATGTCGCTGCCCGGCTGGATCACGCCACCAATGGTGTTGACCAACAGCTGCTTGACGATGCCGCGTACCGGCGAAGTGACCAGGGTACGGTTGACGCGGTCGTCCAGTGCCTTGCTGGTAGCGGTGGCCTTGTTCAGCTCGGTGCGGGCTTCGTTAAGCTTGGTCAGGGCCTCGCTGCGGAACTTGCCGCGGGTCTCTTCGATCTTGCTCTCGACTTCCTTGATGGCCGCTTCCGCACGCGGGATAGCCAGCGCCGTGGACTCCATCTGGCCACGAGTTTCCACCTCGGAGCGGCGCAGGCGCAGCACCTCTACCTGGGAGACCGCGCCCTGGGCCACCAGCGGCTCGGACATGCCGATCTCCTGGCGCAGCAACTGCAAACTGTTGGCGTACTGGGCGCGCTTGGAAGTGAACTCCCGCAGCTCCTGTTGCTTCTGCACCAGCTGCTGTTGCAGGCCAGCGAGTTCGTCCTGCAACTGCTGGCGGCGGCTCTGGTACAGCGACTGCTCGTCCGCCGCCTGGCTGGGCGCGGCCTTGCGCAGTTCTTCGTCTATTTTCAGCGGGCGGTCCTCAACCTCGGCACTCAGACGCTCGACACGCAGGGCCATGGCCAGGCGGTCGGCTTCGGTTTCACCGACATTGGAGGCAAAACGGGTCTCGTCCAGGCGCAGCAGCGGCTGGCCGACCTCGACCACCTGCCCTTCCTTGGCGAAGATCTCGGCGACGATGCCGCCTTCGAGGTTCTGCACCTTCTGCACCTTGGACGAGGGAATGGCCTTGCCCT